>CADAER010000010.1 GCA_902787025.1 Oscillospiraceae bacterium
TTGAGACGGTGGTCTCGCTGTTTAAGGTGTAATATGGCGAATATAATAACCTGCGTTCGAATCATATGCGGTATAGCTTTGCTGTTCTGCCCTGTGTTTTCACCCGCGTTTTATGCTTTGTATGTCACTGCCGGGGTCAGCGATATGCTGGACGGGGCGGTCGCAATATGCGTTAACTTTTTAATTAACGGATAAAGGTGCCGTAAACGCGCTTTTCGTTTTTGGAGCAAATCGTGGTATCTTCTCGTCGCCCAATCGCCGCAATCCTTTAATTTACAAAGGATTGCGGTTTTTCACTTGACTTATCTATAGGAAGAGGAATATGCTTCCGTTCCGATTCCAAATATTATGAGATGTTTGGGGTTAATTGATGCTATGCTGTTTAGTCAAAATCAAATATTAATAGGCAGTAACAATGGTAACAATAGCATTTATGCTAACACTTTTGCGTTTTGCCTTGAATGAAAAGCTGAAATATGCTATGATTTCCTTAAATAATAAGGAAGTTTTTGTTTAATAATCAAATCAACTTACAATTTCAGAATATCATCATTTCTTGAAAGGAAAGATTCCATTATGCAATTAATTAAACCTCAAAAGTTGAATAATGGTGATACTGTTGCGTTAATCAGCCCTTCATGGGGATGTGCCGGCGCGCCGCGAGTTAAATGGAAATACAAACTTGGTTGTAAGAGACTTGAAGAAATTGGCTTAAATGTTGTTTCAGCGCCAAACGCTCTGAAAGGAGAAACGTATTTACAGAAAAATCCCGAAGCGAGAGCGTATGATGTTATGTGGGCGTTCTCAAATCCGGATGTTAAAGCCGTTATATGTAACATAGGTGGCAACGATACCGAAAGTATTCTTGAATTTATTGATTCAGAAGTAATTCGCAATAATCCTAAGATTTTTTGCGGGTATTCGGATGCAATGAGTCTGCATCTGTATCTAAATCAACTGGGCTTAATGACATATTATGGGGATAATCTTTTAACCACAATCGCTGAACAGAACTGTTGGCATCCATACAGTAAAGATGCTTTTATTAAAGCGTTTTTTGATAATTCGGTTTTTGGAGAGATTAAGCCGTCCGATGAAGTATCGTTCAGCGCAAATAATCATACCGATCGAACTTACAAAAAGAAGTATATTAAAAATACAGGTTATAGCATAATTCAGGGAAACGGAGTGGCCTGCGGAAAACTTATCGGCGGACACGGCGGTATTGTTGAATACGCCGAAAACTCCATAATAAAAATGACCGACTCGGATTTCAGAAACAGGATTCTGTTTTTTGAAGATATCGATCAGGTGTGTGATTGTAATTATATACAGCAGTTTTTTCAGCGGTTAGGTCAAAAAGGCTGGCTGCAATTATTAAACGGTATTATTATCGGGCAAATGAAAATCGGAGAAAACTTTGACAGATTATCCGAAACTGTTAAGAATGTAATCTCGGGAGAATATAATTTGACCGATTTGCCAGTCGTTTACGGCCTTAATATAGGACATATTTCTCCGATTACGATTATCCCATACGGAGGAGAAGCAAAAATAAGCATTGATAATAACATTCGCTTTGTAATAACGGAAAGCTTAGTTCGTTAAATATACACTTACCCCCAATTTTTTTATGATATCCTCAGAATGATTGAATTGTCAAAAGCTTTTAAAACAAAACTGCAAGGAAATTGTTGTTTTGCATACGGTGATGAACAAGGTGACAGGCATACTGCTTTTCGCGCTTCCGCTGACATTGACTGTTATTGATTTGAAATACAGCGGAGCGGCTGTCAGCGCCGTGGCAACATTCGCGGCGATACAGGAAGGACATCTTATCCGAACGGGTGCGGGCGGCAATAAAAAAGGAGAATAATCATGGATATTTTTTTCATCGTCATAAAAACGGTTCTCGTTTATCTTACGGTGCTGGGTCTGGGCAGCATCGGGCTTGCGCCGATGACGGAAGGCGGCGATTTTCCGCCCTCGGAGACGGCTGAACCCGGCGACACGGAAAAATTCATACAGATTGACGCCGCCGACACGGGAATTGACACATTCAATCCGGGTTCCATAAACGGCGGATATCATTACGGACCGTCGATGATTCTCAACAGGGACGGGAGCATAGACCTGTGGAGCGCCGCGAACGGACCGGGCGACATTGTGGATGTTGTCACATACAGCCGTCTGGTTGACGGGGGCGCGAAACGCACGAAAGAGGTTGTCGCTCTCAAGCCCACATCCGAGACCGAGGACGCAAAATGGACCTGCGACCCCGGCGTAGTCAAATTCGGCGGTTACTACTATATCGGCTACACCTCGACGACGGACGAACGCGGGACGGACAACAGCGTTTATGTCGCTCGAAGCAAAAATCCGTGCGGGCCTTTCACGGAAAAATGGACGGGCAGCGGATGGGGAATTTCCCCCGTTGTTCCGCTGATAAAATACACGGGCAATCCCGACGCTTTCGGAGCGGGCGAGCCTTCTTTCGTGGTTATGGGCGACACGCTTTTCATCTATTATTCATACGATGAGGCGAACTCGACCACGAGGGTCGCGACGGCGGACGCGACGGATGAGAACTGGCCCGCGACGCTTGAATATCACGGCGAATGTCTGCCCGCGAAGAATTCGGGAGACTCGGCCGACGTCAAATATTCCGATGAGTTCGGCAGGTTTGTTGCCGTATTTACCGAAAAGCGCTTTTCGGACGAAAGCTATGTCGCCGTGTGGGAATCCTTTGACGGCATTAATTTCCGCCGCAGCGGATTCGTAAAGACGAACACGGCGAAAAAGCTTCACAACTGCGGCATTTCGGGCAGGGCGGACGGTCATATCGGAAAGGGCGACCCCGTTTATCTCTCATACGCCTACGGCTCCGACTGGGGCAACTGGCCGACGAGGCTTCACAAGGTCAGCCTTTCTCTCGCGGACGCTCCGAAGCTTGACGACACCGCCGTACAGAATATTGAAATGCCCGTAAACCGCCGCGCGCCGAAGGCTGTTCCCGAGGTGACGATGATAAAGGCGGAAAAGCAGGTTTACCGCATTGAGAAGAGCGAAAGACTTACGGTTATGGCGATGGATTCGGACGGCTTTGTGTTCCCCGTCCTTTTCGGCGCGACCTTTGACGGCTACGACGAAAACGTGATAAGGATTTCGGGCGGAAGAATTTACGCTGTCGGGACGGGTGAAACGAGAGTTTTCGTTCACCGGAACGGTCTGGAAGGCGAGTTTTACGTTTACGCGGAAAGATAAAGCGCTTTCTTGCGGCAAAAAGACGCAAAACGGAAGCGGGATAAACAGAAAGGCTTTTCTGCCGCGTGTTTATAAAGCGACATCTGATGTAAGAGAGTATGACAAAAGGATAATTGCGGTTTCATAAAATAAACCCTGCCTGACGGCAGGGTGTTTTTTATATGGTGATGGGGGTTCTGCGTTGCGGGAGCGGGTCAGTCGGAAGAGAAAACGAGGTTGAAGAGTTTTTTGAACCAGATGAAACGGGAGATGACTGCCGCGCGTATTTCTCCGAAAATGCCGTCGGGATGGTCGATTTCATAATCGGGCTCCCAGTTTTCGGTGTCGCAGTTTTCCGCTGTCATAACGGATATTTCGCCGTCGCCCGCGTTGTCGGGATTCGTACGGGAATAGACGACGAATCTTGACGGCCAGCAGCCGTTCGCGACGGTTACCGCCTCTTTTGACGACGCGATATCGTAGAGAAGGCGCAGTTCCCAGTCGGACCAGCAGGAGTGAGTGGAGTTTTTGATAAACCAGGTGCTTTCGGGGAAGAGGCAGGCGGAGGCGTCAATCTGACCGTCGGGTGAAAGATAAGCGCCGTAACCCGCCGCCCTGCGTTCTTCGAGATAATCCGCGGACAGGTCTTCGTATATTGTTCCCGTCACCGCGCCGAAGGAGGAGCGGCGTACGGATGAAAACTGGTCGGACACGAGATAATTTGTTTTGCAGGTGGGCAGAGTCTGGAAGCCGTATTTTGAGACGACGCCGAAATGAACGCCGTTTTCGACAGTCGAGGTGAGAATTTCGGGGACTCTGCTGCGCACGAGGCGGTCGTAATTGTCGAGTTTTTCGATAAGGCCCGCGTATTCGGCGCGCTTTTTGCTGCCCTCGGGGCCGAAAACATACTCCTTCGCTGTCGGGTAATCCTCTTTTGAGACGCAAGCCCAGTAGTTGGGCCAGGTGAAGAAGGTGGAGAGGGCGAGCGCGGAGGTGACTCCCTTTACAAGCTTTTTGTAAAGCACGCGCTTCGGGAAGATGAGGGTCGTGTCGAGGGCGCCCGTGCCGTCGAGCATTTCAAGAGTGATATTCACGAATTCGCCGACATCGAACATACCGATTGCTTCGCAGTCGCGAAGGAGGCGGTTGATTGCGGGAAAATCGACGGTGAATTTGCCGCTTATCGGGTCGCTTATCATCTCCGCTCCCGCGACGACGCTTCCGTCAAAGGCGACGCCTCTGATATGCTCCGCCGCGTGTTCGGGGTAAAGGGCGAGGTAGGCGGTCACGACGTTTGTGCCGAGGCAGCTTGCGACGATTCCCGCCTGACTGCAGCCTGTGGAGGCTAAGATGTCGTCAATGTAGGACTTTAACTCCGCCGCGGTTTCGATGGGGTCGAGCCGCCAGTCGTAATAGAACCAGTATCTGTCGTGCACATAATACTTCACGCCCTCCGGCGTGTACCAGCCCTGGTCGTTGTGCCTTATTCTTTCCATCTTTTCGGCGCGTTCGGGACGGATGGACGTTCCGTACTGCGGGTTGCCGTTTTTGTCGAGCAGGGAGCGCTCGAACAGGTCGGTGATTTCTTTCTGAAGGGCGTCGTAATAGGGGTCCCAGTCATCCCTGAGAACGCCGTCAAGCAGGAAGGGCATGAGGATATTCGCGATGGCTTCGAGGGCGTTTTTCGCTTTGATGCCGTTGCCGTCTTTGTTTTTGAGGAGCTTCGCGGCATCCTTGTAGTGAAAGACCTTGTTTCCGTCTTTGTCGATGAGTTTGTCGCCGTCGCCCGAAATGCGTATTACGGGGATGTCGCTGCAGGACTGAGAAATCCACATCGTTTCCTTTGCCTCCGCCTGTGAGGAAAAGACGGGCAGAAAAGAAAACGCAAGCAGCAGGGCGAGCGTTTTAAATAAAAACTTTTTCATTTAAGTTCTCCTTGAATATGCGTCGGAAGTTATGATGATTTGTCATACATAATTGTATTATATTATATAACATTGATAAGGGCTGTAACTACCTTTAAGGAATTATAGAAAATTTTTTGCGCGGGGTGAGGGGGGACTGAACTCCTCCGCCTCGCGTGGCTCGGCACCTCCCCTGTGAGGGGAGGCTTACTCCCTCCGTCTCGCCTGCGGCGAGCCACCTCCCCCAAAGGAGGAGGCTGTGTTTTTTTGGGGATTGAGGGGATTTGAGGGGGATAAGGTTAAGGACGCGAGGTATCTTAATGCAATCTTAAACCGTGTTAACGGGAATTTAATGCTTTGTGCGGTTTAATCTTAATGATGCCGCGGATATAATAAGGGCATACCGAAGCAAAAAAACAAAAACAAAGGAGAATGAAAATGAAAAAACTTACGGCATTTATACTGGCGGCGGCTCTTCTTTTTTCGTTGCGCGCAGGCGTTCCTGTTTCGGCGGACGGAGAAGCGACGGCGACGGGAACCGAACCGCTGACCGTTTATTATGTCACTCAGGCGGAATTTGAACAAATCCGCGACGAAATAATCAATGAAATGTCGAAATCGAAGGATGAAGACGTCGAAAGCAGCGCTTACTCAATGGGTGACAGCCTCCTGCAGCCTCTGCTGGCGCCGCTCACACTGTTCGCCCCTATTGTCGGACCGTTGTATGCTCTGGATTGTCTTATGTCCCCCATATTCGGAGTTGCGGATTTTTTCCGCGCGCTTTTTGACAAAGCCGGTTTTGAGCTGAACAAAGATAAAATGTATAAAGAGTTTTCGGTCGATAACCTCTGTGCCGCGGTTCTGCCCGAGTATGCCGTAACAGACGGCACCGATGACACGGAGACAGAACCCGTAATTATCGGATATATGTATTTTATCGAGTATAAAGAAGCGGACGCGCCCGTCCCCGACGGATGCATCCCTGTCGCGATAAAAACCGCGTAACGCGGTTTCCTCATCCGACGCAAGCAAAAAAAGGCTGTCTTTTTGCAAGACAGCCTTTTTGCTTTTGTTAAAATTTCATCGCGGGTCCGCGAGTGCGGGCGGGGCGGGAGGTTAAATTTTCATCGCGACTTCGTAGGCGCGCCAGATTACGGAGCGCAGGTTGCCTATTGCGAGGCAGTCGCCGACGAGGTAGACATTTTTCGCTTTTTCGCTTGTGAGCGGGGCGGGGATATAGCCGGCGCAGCTGATTACGCTGTCGCAGGGGATTTCGATATCTTTGCCGTCTTTGCCGGTGCAGATTATCGAGCCGTCCTTAACCTCTTTGAGAGTTGTTTCGAGGTAGGTCGGAACCTTGTTGAGGGCGAACCACTCGCGGAGATATGAGGAGTTCGCGAGGCAGACGCCCTTCTGGCTTACGAGGTCGTCTTTCATCTCGACGATAATCGGCTTCTGACCTTTGAGCGCGATTTCATAGGCGATTTCGCAGCCCGTGAGACCGCCGCCGATGACGGCGATTGTGTCGCCTGTTTCGGCTCCGTTGAGGAAGTCGCAGGCTTCAATCATTTTTTCGTAGCCGGGAACTTTTCTGAGCTGCCTCGCGGTCGAGCCTGTCGCAATAATGACGGGGGCGCCGCCGAAAGCGGAGATATCCTTGATTTCGTCGTTCAATTTGACTTCGATGCCGAGTTCGGTCATCTGTCTGCGATACCAGGCGAGGAGATCGCGGAGCTTGCCCTTGTAGGATTCCGCGCTCGCGGGGATGAAGGTGCCGCCGAGCACGCCGCTCTTTTCGTGGATGACGGGGTTGTGGCCTCTGAGTTTAAGGACTCTCGCCGCTTCCATACCGCCTATGCCGCCGCCGACGATATGAACGGTCTTGGGCGAGGAGGTCTTTGTGATGTGGTGCTTGCCCTTCTGCATTGTTTCCGCGTTTACGGCGCAGCGGGCGAGATGGAGGGAGTCGCTTAATTCCTGGTCATTGGGAACGCCTTTGTAATGGCACATATTGAAGCAGCCGTTGTGGCAGAGGATGCAGGGACGGATGTCGTCCTCTCTGCCTTCCATAAGCTTGGTGACCCACTGAACATCGGCGAGGAAGGGACGCGCGAAGCCCGCGCCGTCAAGCTTGCCCTGAGAGATGCTGTCTGCCGCGACGACGGGATCGAGCCTGCCCGCGCAGATGACGGGGATATCGCAGTAGTTCTTTATGTGTTCGACATCGGCAAGGTTGCAGTTTTCGGGCATATAAATCGGGGGATGAGCCCAATACCACGCGTCGTAGGTGCCGTTGTCGCAGTTGAGGCAGTCGTAGCCCGCGTCCTGAAGGAATTTTACAGCCTCTTCGGATTCAGCCATATCTCTGCCGACCTCAACATAGTCTTCGCCGGGAATCGCGCCCTGGCGGAAGCCCTTTGTTTTGGAAATGACGGAGTAGCGCAGGGAGACGGGAAAATCGTTTCCGCAGACCTTTTTGATGGCTTTGACTATTTCGGCGGCGAAACGGTAGCGGTTTTCGAGCGAGCCGCCGTATTCGTCCGTGCGTTTGTTTACATATTTGAGGGCGAACTGGTCGAGGAGGTAGCCCTCGTGAACGGCGTGGATCTCAACGCCGTCCACGCCCGCGTCTTTAAGAAGCTTCGCGCTTTTCGCGAAGGAGTCGATGAACTGCTGAATTTCCGCCTTTGTCATTTCGCGGGAGGGGACTTTATTCGACCAGCGGTTGGGAGAGGCGGAGGCAGACGCGGTGATTTTGTCGAGATTCATAAAGGGTTTTGAGAGTTTGTTGATGACGGGGGTGGTGTAGAGCATCTCCATCATCGAACTGATTGTGAAGGAGCGTCCGAAGCCCGCGGTGAGCTGAACGAAGAGTTTCGCGCCCGTTTTATGAAATTCGGGCATCCATTTCGCGAGGTCGTTGAACATCTTTTTGTTCTTGTGGAGCCACTGACCGAACATCGGGTTATAGACGGGCTGGCATCCGGGCAGAACAAGGCCCGCGTTGTTTTTCGCGACTTCGAGTATGAAATCCGCGCCGTCTTTGTCGAAGTGGTTTTTCTCCATCCATCCGAAAAGGTCGGTGCCGCCCATACTTGTAAGGACTATGCGGTTTTTGATTTCGCAGCTGCCGATTTTCCACGGGGTAAACAGCGGTTGAAGTTTCTCGTTCATTAGTATTCCTCCATCTGTGTTTATATATTTACAAATTTAATCTCTTGTTTCAAGGCGCGGGAGGGTTTCTGCCCTGACCGCGATTTCGAGGGCGGTTACAGCCATTTCGTCGAAGGACGCGCGGCAGTCTTCCGCCGAGAGAGAATCAAACGGCTCGAAGAGGAGATTTGAGACGGTGCAGAGGGTGAGAGCGCGTTTGTTGAGACGCATCGCGGTCATATAGAGAGCCGCCGCCTCCATTTCGACGCACAGGCAGCCCATTTTTGCCCATTCGGACTGGTCGCGGGTGTCGTCGTAAAAGACGTCGCTTGAAAAAATACTGCCGATTTTAAGGTTTATGCCTTTTTCATCCGCCGCCGTTTTCGCCTTTTCGAGAAGGGCGTAGTCGCAGACGGGGGCGACGGTGCCGCTCAACGAATACTGGGCGGCGAAGTTTGAGTCGGTGCAGGCGCCGATGCCCGCTATGACATCGCGGAGCTTGCATTCTTTGCTTATCGCGCCCGCGGAGCCTATGCGGATGATGTTCTGCACATCGAAGTTTTTATATAATTCGTAAGAGTAGATGCCGATTGAGGGCATACCCATTCCGCTTGCCATTACGCTGACTTTCGCGCCTTTATAAAAGCCCGTGTAGCCGTTTACTCCGCGCACGCCGTTTACGAGGACGGGGTTTTCGAGGAATTTTTTCGCGATGAATTCGGAGCGCAGGGGGTCGCCGGGCATAAGCACGGTTTTGCCGAACAGAATTTCATCGAGCGGTTTTATGTGAAGGGATTCAGTCATTTTCTTTCTCCTTTACGGCTTTGACGACCCTGCTTGTGCCGAGGCGGGATGCGCCGAGGGCTATGAATTTTTCGGCATCCTCAAGCGAGGAAATGCCGCCCGCCGCCTTGATTTTAAGATGAGGCGCGACATTTTTCGCGAAGAGTTCAACATCCTCAAAGGTCGCTCCGCCTTTTGAAAAGCCTGTTGAGGTTTTGATGTAATCCGCGCCCGATTCCGAGACGATTTCGCACATTTTCACCTTTTCCTCATCGGTCAGCAGGCAGGTTTCGATGATGACTTTGAGGAGTTTTCCGCCGCAGGCGGCTTTGACGGCTTTTATCTCGTCGAGGACAAAGTCGTATTCGCCCGCTTTGAGCATACCGATATTTATTACCATATCGATTTCGTCGGCTCCGTTTTTCACGGCGTCTTCAGCCTCGAAGCATTTCGCCGCTGTTGTGGAATAGCCTGTCGGGAAGCCGATTACGGTGCATATCGCGAGACGGTCCCCGACATAATCCTTCGCCGCCTTCACATAGCAGGCGGGGATGCAGACGGAGGCTGTCTTATACTTCATCGCGTCGTCGCACAGCGCCTTTATCTCGTTGAAGGTCGCCGCGGGATTGAGTAAAGTGTGGTCGCATTTCGAGAGAATTTCATTGACATCCATTTTTATCACCTCAGCGGGCAAGATAGTTCATCGGGTTTTTCTTTTCGCCGTAATAGATTACCTCAAAGTGCAGGTGCGGTCCGGTCGAGTTGCCCGTGGAGCCTACTCTGCCGAGCTGCTGACCCGCGTAGACATAGTCGCCGACGGACACGCAGATTGAGCCCGAAAGCATATGGCCGTATCTGGTCTTGTAGCCGTCGCCGTGGTTTATGAGGACCATATAGCCGTAGCCTCTCGAGTTCCAGCCCGCGTATTCAACCCAGCCGTCGCGCGCGGCGACAACCGAGGTGCCTATCGCTCCGCCGTCAGCGCGGCAGAGGTCAACGCCGTCGTGGAAGCCCGAGCTTCTGTAGCCGTAGGACGAGCTTATGTAGTTGCAGCTGGGCGCGGGCCACAGGAAGCCCGCGGAGGAGGTCGTGCCGATGACGACGGCGCCGTAGTAGCTCATACCGCCGACGGTCTTTATCTCGGGAATGGGGGCGGTGATGACATCGACCTGGGTCTGGACATCCGAGAGGACATCCTCAATGTAAATTCTCGTGATTGTGACCCTGTTTCTGCCGTTTACGCCCTTGCGGGTTATGTTGGAGTATCCCGCGTATTTGGTGTTATCCTTCGTTATGATGGTGTCGAAGGGGACATCCACCGTTTCGGAAGCGATGACGGTTTTCTGTATTCTTAAAACATTGGTTTCTTTTTCGTAGGTGATTTTGTCGCCCTCGCGGATATTCTCCCAGTCGTAGTCGGGGTTAAGTTCGATGAGCCTTTCCTGAGAGACGCCCGAAAGGATGGAGAGATGCTCGAGGGTGTCGTATTCCTGCATTTTATATTCGTTTGTGACGGTTTTTCTGCCGTGGATTTTCTTGTCGAGGGTCTGGGGGTCGATGATGATTTTTTCGGTGTCGGAGTAGATGCCCTGCCTGTATTCGACATCCTCCGCGAAGCCGACGACATAGCCCTCTTTTTCCGCGTCCGCCATATAGGGACGCAGATAGTTGTAGAACACGGTTTTGGCGTCCGCCTCGTTCTTGACCGCGCCCATGAACTCACCGTCGATGTAGATGCCGCAGGCGTTTGTGAGGCTGTCCGCCGAGTTTTCGATAACTCTGTCGCATATTGTTTCGGCATCGTTGAGTTCGTTCAGGGAAACGAGCCTCAGCTTATACTGCGCGTCGAGGGAGGCGTTTATTCCCGCGAGATCCGCGTCGCCGCCGTCGAAGGAGTAAGCGCCCGTGTCGAGTTTTTCGGCGATTAAATCCTTTGCCTCCATATATACGGACTCCTCGCCGATGCAGCCCACGCTCTGGTCGTTGTAGGTGACATCGAGCGCGAAGGTGAGATCCTTCCAGTAGGTGGTCGAGAGGAAGAGGAACACGCACGCCGCCGCGGGAAGCAGGATATTGCCCGCGGTTTTAAGGAAGTGCAGATAATTCTTTCTTATGTGGGCGAAGTAGAGTCTGAGCGCCATTTTCAGCCTGTCGGGATCTCTCCAAACTCTTTTTATCGCCTGTCTGGCGGCTTTCGAGTCCTCGCGCAGGCGTCTGAATTCGTCGAGGAGGTCGGCGAGTCTTCGTCTGAAGGTGCGTTTTTCCTTCTTCTTTTTGCCGACGCCGAGCGCCTTGAAGAAGATTACGAAGGGTTTGGCGACAGAGGCTGCGAAGAAATAGAACAGCGCCTTCGAGTAGCGGATGACGCTGTAGCCGAAGGAGTAAACGACATCGTGAAGAATCTGCATAAGGGACATATCGCCGTAGGGGGACTGTTCCTTTTTGCGCTGTTTTTCGCGCAGTTTTTTATCTTTGAGTTTCTGTTTAGCCTTTTCCCTGTCCGCCTTTTTCTGCTGTTTTTCGGTAACGTTTATGACAAGGTCGCCCGTGTTTATGCTTTTCGCGGATTTTTTGCGGCTTTCTTTTTTCGCGGCTTTTTCCGCTTCGGTTTCATCGACTTCCTCAACGGGTATTTCGTCGCCGCTTTCCGCCGGGGGTTCGGGGGCGAATTCCTTTTCGGGCTCGCCGAAAATCTCGAAATTAATCTTGTCGAAATCGGCGGCTATCTGTTCCGCGTCAAGAAGAGAAGCGAAGATGTCGTCCGTTGTCTCCGCGTTTACGGGCTCGGCGGCGCCGGCGGCAGTGTTTTCGCTGCCACCTTCGGCTTCGGGAGCCGTATTGAGTTTTTTCTCTTCTTCGTTCATTTTATCTCCGTTCAATTACGAATGTCTGATAAGTGGGTTTGTATGCGGAACGCGGAACCGCGTTCCCTACGGGTGCGGGTTGATTAAAACTGTATTTTTTGTTTCGGCACGGATATATCCGTGCCCTACAAGATTGTTTATAAATTGCGGTGGATTTGGCGGGCGGATGATATCCGCCCCTACGGTTTGTGATAGTTTTTTGTTATGCGTTTTTGGAAAGGTTGGCGTCAGGGTGAATTGTGTTGGACACCTCATCCGTCTTGCCTTCGGCAAGCCACCTGTCTCGCCTGCCGGCTCGGTCGGCGCTTCTGCCTGCGGCAGAGGTGTTCACTGAACACCCGCGCCCCCAGAGGAGGAGGCTATGCGCTGCTTCGGATTGTTGGTTTTTTGTTTCTGAATTACTGTTCGCTTGTTTTCTGATTATTAATTTCTGACATCCGGCATCTGATAACTAGTATCTGGCATCAGGCGTAAAATATCTTTGAAGCGCGTCGCGCCAGGAGGGAAGGCGTGAAAATCCGTTTTTGTCGAGGGACGCTTTCGAAAGCCGTGAGTTGAGCTGGCGGACGGCGTCCGTTTTGTATTCGGCTGAGGGGATGGGGACAATTTTGCAGTCCGTTCCCGAAAGCCTCATAATCTCCGAGGCGAATTCCGCCCAGGAACAGTAATCCTCGTTTGTCGCGTGGTATATGCCGTATTTTTCAGTCTGAATCATATCGAGGAAAAGAACGGCAAGGTCTTCGGTGAAGGTCGGGGAGCCTACCTGGTCGCAGACTACATTGAGTTCGCTGCGTCCTTCGCCGAGGCGGACCATACTCTTGACGAAATTCGCGCCGTTTCTGCCGAACACCCACGACACGCGCACGATAAAGACTTTTTCGCAGGCGGCGAGCACGGCGTTTTCTCCGTCGAGCTTCGACTGACCGTAAACATTGAGCGGGTTCTTTTCGTCATCCGTTTCAAGAGGCTGTGTGCCGTTGTTGCCGAAGACATAATCGGTCGAGACATAAATCATTTTCGCTCCCGCTTTTTGGGCGGCTTCGGCGATGTTCGCGCTGCCTTCGACATTTACCCTGCGGCAGAGCTCCTTTTCGGTCTCCGCCCTGTCAACGGCTGTGTATGCCGCGCAGTGAATGACCGCGTCGGGCTTTTCTTTTTCAAAGAACGCATTGACCGCTTTTCTGTCGGTAATATCAAAATCCTTCTGACCCGCGGCGATGGTTTCGATGCCGCCGGCTTCAAGACGGGCGACAACATCGGAGCCGAGCTGGCCGTGCGCGCCCGTGACAAGAACTTTCATATAATTGACCTCTCAATTTTTAAGACTCTGCAGGGGAGCGGGAATTCTGCCGCCCCTCGATATGAATTTCGCAGGCGAGGCGGTGTTGACCTTCATTACGGGACCCGAGCCGAGCAGGCCGCCGAAGTTGAGCTCTTCGCCTTCTTTGACTCCGATTGCGGGAATGAGTCTTACAGCCGTTGTTTTGGAGTTGACCATTCCTATCGCCGCTTCATCCGCTATTATCGCGGAGATGACATCGGCGGGAGTGTCGCCGGGAATGACTATCATATCGAGACCTACCGAGCAGACGGAGGTCATCGCTTCGAGTTTTTCTATTGTAAGGCAGCCGCTTCTCGCCGCGTCAATCATACCCGCGTCTTCCGAGACGGGAATGAACGCGCCGGAAAGTCCGCCGACATGGGAGGACGCCATTGTGCCGCCTTTCTTGACGGCGTCGTTGAGCAGGGCGAGGCAGGCGGTTGTGCCGTGGGCGCCGCAGCTTTCAAGACCCATTTCCTCGAGGATGTGGGCGACGGAATCGCCGACCGCGGGGGTAGGAGCGAGGGAGAGATCGACTATGCCGAAGGGAACGCCGAGCCTCTCTGCCGCCTGAGAGGCGACGAGCTGACCCATACGGGTGATTTTGAACGCGGTTTTCTTGACTGTATCCGCGACCTCCGTGATGTTCGCGTCGGGGATTTTCGCGAGGGCGGCGCGCACAACGCCCGGACCCGATACGCCGACATTTATGACGCACTCGGGCTCGCCCGGTCCGTGGAAGGCGCCCGCCATAAAGGGGTTGTCTTCGGGAGCGTTGCAGAAAACGACGAGCTTCGCCGCGCCGATGCAGTTGTCATCCTTTGTGAGTTCCGCGCATTTGCGGATGACCGAGCCCATTTCGGCGACGGCATCCATATTGATGCCCGTCTTGGTTGAGCCGATGTTTACGCTCGAGCAGAGGTTCTGCGTGCAGGCGAGCGCTTCGGGGATGCTGTTTATGAGCGCTTCGTCCCCTGCCGAAAAGCCCTTCTGCACAAGAGCGGAATAGCCGCCGATGAAATTGACGCCTACGGTGTCCGCCACTCTCTGAAGAGTTTTCGCGTATTTCACGGGGTCTCCGCCCGATGCCGCCGTGAGCATCGCGACGGGGGTTACCGCGATTCTTTTGTTGATTATCGGAATGCCGTATTCCTTTTCGATTGTATCCACCTCGGGCACGAGACGCTCGGCGAGGCGGGTGATTTTATCGTAAACCTTCTGACACGAGCGGTCGATGTCGTCGCAGCAGCAGTCGAGCAGCGAGATGCCCATTGTGACCGTTCGTATGTCGAGGTTTTCATTCTCAATCATCTGTATGGTTTCGAGAATGTCGCGCGTGTTAATCATTTACCGTTCCCTCCCGGAATCATACGTGGTGCATGGCGTTGAAAACATCTTCCTGCATCGTGTGAATCTGAAGATTCTTTTCTTTTCCAAGCGCTTTCAGACTGTCCGAAAAATCGGCGAAAGGCACGCTCGATTTTTCCATATCGACAAGCATAATCATACAGAAAAGTTCCTGTAAAATGCTCTGCGATACCTCTATGATGTTGATGTTGTTCTTCGCGCAGATATCGGAAACACCCGAAAGAATGCCGACTGTGTCTTTGCCGACAACCGTAATAACAGCTCTCATATTCTGCCGCCTTTCTTTGCATATTCGGTTTATTATAACACAGTTATTTAAATACTACAATATTTTTTATACAATATCTTTTAATAAAAATAAAACGGACACAATATATGCGGGGGCGGGAGATTGTGACGGGCTTGGCGGGCGGATGATATCCGCCCCTACGGTTTGGTGCCGGGGTGGGTTTTGCAAACTCCCTTCGTCTTGACCGCAAGCGGTCAAGACACCTGTCTCGCCTGCCGGCTCGGTCGGCGCTTCTGCCTTACGACAGAGGTCTTCACCGGAGACCCGCGCCCCGAAGGGCGAGGCAAGTGAACTCCCTCCGTCTTGCTCGCTGTGCTCACAAGCCACCTCCCCCGCGGGAGGAGGCTATGTATAAGGAAAATGTGAGGGGCTTTGAGGTCGGCTTTTGTGTGCGGAACGCGGGGATGTTGAAACGCGGAAGGCTGAGAAATATATTGAAGAAGGGGTGAAAAATCATATTGCATATTGAAAATAATACTGTTAAAATGGAAATATAAATTATTTTGACGAAAAAGAAAAACGGGGAGGCGGCTGACATGGGCGGGATTGTCGCTCTCGGAGGCGGATTCGGAGGAGAGCACGCGGATTATCTCGTGCGGTTCATTCTCTCGCTTTGCGGAAGGAAGAATCCGTCTTTTCTGCTTATTCCGACGGCGGGTTTTGACGGCTACGGCAAGGATATGCTCTCGCGGTTTTTCAATATGGGCTGCGATGTCGATGTTCTCTGCCTCTCGCACCCGTATATCACAAAAGAACTGATTGAGGAGAAAATCGGGAACGCCGACATTATCAACGTGCCGGGCGGAAACCTGCGTTTTCTTATGGAGACCTGGAAGAAGAATGGGGCGGACGGGCTTCTGAAAGAGGCTTTTGGCTCGGGGAAGGTGCTTTTCGGCGATTCATCCGGCGCCATGTGCTGGTTCGCGGAGGGCTATGACGACTGCGGTCCGGAAAATGAGTTTATGACGCTTGACTGTCTCGGACTTATTCCTTACGCCAACTGCCCGCATTACGACAGTCAGTGGTGGCAGAGTTTCAACTCCGTCGCTCCTTCGCTCGGGCGCTCTTCGATAGCGCTCGAAAACGACATCGCTCTGTGTTACATTGACGGAAAATACTCGCTCCTGCACTCGCCCGAAAGGGTTGACGCGAGGGCGTGGTTCTTCGATAAAGACAGAAATTACGAAAGATTCGACCTTGACGCGCATCCCGAAATTCTTGAAAGGCTGTGAGAAAATGAAGAAGATTCTTGTCGCGGGAGCGGGACACGGCGGGCTTGTCGCCGCTGCGAAGCTTGCCGACGCGGGCTATGACGTGACGGTGCTTGAAGCGAGAAAGGAAGGCACTCTCGGACACGACTGGGAGGACGGTTTCAGTCTCGGTAATCTCGCAAAGGTGCTCGGAATAACCGTTGACGACCTGCCCTCCGATTTGTGGAGGCCGAGGGGGGACGGCGCGTTTTTCAGCCCCTCGAAAGACACGAAAATCGTTGTTCACTACGGTCCGACCGGGCAGAGAGTTGTGTGGCGCAAGACGCTTATCAACATGCTGCTCGACCACGCGGTGAAGCACGGAGTTGAAATCAGATACGGAGTGAAGGTTCTGGGTCCCGCGGTTGAAAAAGACCGCGTTACCGGAGTTATCACATCCGAGGGAAAAGTTGACGCCGACCTTGTCATCGACGCGGCGGGAGCGTTCTCGCCCGTAAGGCTCGGTCTGCCCGACGAGTTCGGGATTGACAAAATGCCGAAGCCCGGCGATGTGTTCTACGGACACAGGGGCTATTACAGCAAGGCGTATGAATATCAGCCCGACATAGGGTTTGAGGTTTATCTCTACCACGAAAAGGAGCAGGGGCTTTCCTGGTTCGACACGAGCCGCGAGGGCTGCGATGTGCTTGTGGGCAGAGTTTTTCCGCTTTCTCCCGAAAAGGTTGAGGAGCAGCACGCTCTGTTCAGGAAGGACCATCCCTGGTTCGGCACGGAGCTTCTGCACGGCGGGACATTCGCGATTATTCCCGTGCGCAGGCCGCTTACGCTTATGGTGGCCGACGGCTACGCGGCTGTGGGAGATTCCGCCTTCATGACAACGCCGATGAACGGTATGGGAATTGACCTTTCCCTGCTGGCCGGCGGGCTGCTGGCGGACACGATCATAAAGCACGGCAGCGCGCAGGCGAAGGATTTGTGGAAATACAACCGCGCCTATCATATTCTTTACGGCGCGAACAACGCGAGAAACCACGGGCTTAAAGGCGCTCTTCTCGCGCTGCCCTATGAGGCGATAGATTTCTTCTTCGAGAACGGCATTATTCAGTCCGCCGACCTTGAGGGGGCGGGCGACAACACGAGCCTGCCCGTGCTTATTCAGAAGCTGATAAGGGGTATGAAGCACCCGAAATGGTTCTTCACGCTGCTCGGCGGTCTTATGAAAGGCACTGCGGCGGCGAAGCTTTACCGCAAGCCGCCCGAGGAGTTCTCGCTTCCCGAAATAAACGAGTGGGGCAAAAAGATTGAGAGCAAGGACGTAAAAGTGGAAGTCCGCGCTCACTGAGAGGATAAAATGGAAGAAAATCAGATTTGCATAACATCCGTCAAAAATACCGCGCTGGAGGCGTTCGGAATAGAGCAGAGTGAGGGGAACGCTCCCGCGAATGAAGAGGTAATCTCGCTTGCGAAAGAGAAATTCGGCGGAGAAAAAGCGGACAGAGTGGTTATCTACAACCCCGACGCGGTCGCCTGGTGGATATTCGAAAAATATAAGGATATGTTCGCTCCCGCGCTCGAAAAAAGCGGAGTTGTAATGAAAATGCGCTCCGTTATGCCGAGCGTCACTCCCGTCTGCTTCGGCTCGATGTACAGCGGGGTTATGCCCGAGGTTCACGGAATTATGAAATACGAAAAACCCGTGCTGAAAGTCGAGACGCTTTTTGATGTTATGATAAAAGAGGGCAAAAAAGCGGCGATAGTTTCGACGACGGGCGACAGCATTTCAAAAATCTTTCTTGAAAGGGATATGGATTATTTCATTTACCCGTCCGTGAGGCTCGTGAACCGCAAGGCGCTGCGGCTTATAAAAGAGGATAAATACGACCTGATTGTTATTTACAACGGCAACTACGACGCTTCGATGCACGCGACGGGGCCCGAGGGGAGACTTGCGATAAAATCGCTCGGGAAGAACATTAAATTTTACCGCAAGATGGTTGACGCGGTTGAGAAATATATGAAAAACCGCAATGTGCTTTACGGCTTCTGCCCCGACCACGGCTGCCACGCCATTGACAGCGGGCGCGGCTCGCACGGCCTCGATATGGAGGAGGATATGAACGTGGTGCATTTGTATGAGGCGATTAGGAGTTAGGAATTAGGAATTAGGAGTTAGAGAGCGCTTCGCGCAGATTGTGTGCGGGATGAATCCCGCGCGATATACGCCTGCGGCGTTCGATATGTTCAGTGAACTCGATATGCCGTAAACGGCGCGATATATTTTGCGGGGCAAAATGTCAAGGAACCTGCGGTCGGCTTTTGTATGCGGGCGGATAAAGGCAGCCCCTCGTAAACCAGTTTTATTGATCTTTTTATGATAATACTGAAAAAGTCAATATTATCAAGGAATTCGGCGTGATTTCGGTCACGCCGATATTTCTTTGCCCGGGCGTTTTTCTGATTCTTCGGCATACTGCATCAGACTTTTGACGGGAATAAACCCTATAAAGTCATATTTGATGTGGATTTTACGGATGCGGTGTTTCTTTGCCGTTGACGACTTCGGCTTTTTGCTGATTACGATGCATTTGCCTTCATTGTCATCAACTTCGATATTTTCATCCTGATTGTTTTCAACATCGCAGTTTTCAATGTATATGCCCTGAACCAGTTCATGAAGATTGCAGCCGTTAAGACCGTTATCTTCAATGTGAGACCTGACAAGTGAAATGAACTTGTCAAGATTCTCTGTATTCTGTTCCTGTGTTTCGATTTGTTTTTGCAACTGTATTGCTTTTGATTTGAGTTCGGATTGTTCGGATTCAAGCTGAGCGGAGATTGTCTGAAATCTTTCTTCAGTCAATTTGCCGTTTGCATTATCCTCATAACTCTTGAGATAAAGACGGTCAATTTCGGATATACGGTTTTCTGACTGAGCAAGTTGCTTTTTCAGAGATTTCAGTTCCAGTTGACTGATGCTTTCTGTTACCCGCTTCATATATTCACGGAAATAACTTTCGTGGCAGTAAACATAAGAGATAACCTGCTTGATATGCATCCAGACAAGTTCCTTCAGAACGGATTCTCTTATATAGTGCGCCGGTTCTCCGTTTCTGCTGTTCGGGCATTCAAAGAAAGCTTGGTTGTCGTCTGAGCGTGACAAGTTGCGGCTTAATCTGTTACCACAATCATAGCAGTAAAGCAATCCTGAAAAAATTGTGCTTTTTCCCGACTTTGTTCTGCGATGACGCTTCTCGCGAATCTGCTGAACTTTTCTGAAGGTTTCTTCATCGATTATTGCTTCATGAGTATCGGGAGTGATGACCCAGTTTTCTTTCGGATTGTGCCTCGTTTTCTTATCCCAAAGAGAATTTGTGTATGTTTTAAATGCTGCTGTGCAACCGGTATATTCAATGCGAACGAGTATATCGGCAACACTTGATGGCTCCCACCTGTATGGACTGTCTTTGACTTTGGTATTGACCGGCAGTCTTTTTTCAATTTTGTAAGCAGTGGGATTAAACACTTTTTCGGCTTCCAGTTGTTTGGCAATCTGACTTGGTCCTCTGCCTTCCATACACAGAGCAAAGATATGTTTTACGACCTTTGCCGCCTCGTCATCAATAATCCAGTGATTGTTGTCATTCGGATCTTTTTTGTATCCGTAAGGGATTAATGTGGTGAGGGTTTTACCGCTTTCACCTTTCATTTTCTTAACGGCTCGTATTTTTCTGCTTGTGTCAAGCGGGTAAAACTCATTGAACAGATTCTTGAACAGAGCCATATCATTGTCAACACTGTTCGGGTTTGCGGAATCATAATGATCATTAACGGCTATATATCTTATTTCAAGCTGAGGAAATACATATTTCTGATAATAGCCGACCATTGTGGAATCTCTGCCGAGTCTGCTCAGGTCTTTTGTAACGATTGTTCCTACTTTGCCGGTCTGAGCATCGGAAAGCATCTTCTGGAAACCGGGTCTGTCAAAGTTGGTGCCTAACCGTCATCAATGTAGAAAACGGGATTTGAAAATCTGTTTTCTTTTGCATAATTCAAAAGCATTTCCTTCTGGTTCTGAATGCTCATGGATTCTGCGTTTCGTTCATCTTCCTGGGATAATCTGCAATACAGTGCTGTAATCTTATTTGTTGCCGTGTTCAATTTTTCCTCCTTATCTGCGGCAACTGTCACAGGGTTGGTTACGGTTATATCATTACGGGCGTTAACATAAGTCATCATTTTCGGTGACCTCCGTCTGCTCGGTAATGGCAATATTGTTTATTTCATTATCAATAACTCTTTTTAACTTGTTATGTAAAAACTCTTCGCCGTCATAAGTTCCGTCAACAACATATGTAATTGATTTAACCTGCTCTTCGATTTCAAATTCGGGAATAATAAATGCTGCTATGTTATTTACATTAAGATTATTCTCTTTATCAAAGAAAGTATAATGACTCTCATGCGGCGGTGACGGTGCGTTTTCTTCATCGGGATTTTTATAGTAATACTCTAATATTTCATCCGCTTTCTTAATCGTATCATCAAAATTAATCTTATTCAACTATGTAACTCCTTATATTCGTCAAAAGTATTCTGCAGTAACTGCATTATACAGCAAACAAATGTTCGGGTCAATAGATTTGATTTTTTTCAGTCGTTTTTAAACAACTGTTTGATAATACAATGGCTATAAAACACCGGAATATATTTACCAAATATACATTAAAAATCCCCGGCGCTTCGGAATAATTGTTCCGTAACTGCGACCGGGGATTTATATTGTTATTGCAAAAAAGCTCATTGATTAATCAATGATGTGTCAGGGGTTTGGGGAAGTGTTCACCAACAAGTGAGTGATTGTGGGAACAGTCACCTTGCTTGCCAGGAATGTTTTCAGTCTGTATATTCGTGTTTCTCCGGAACATAGTCGTCGGTTTTATACTTGCTGTATTTCTCGGCTTTATCAGTTTTTGTTTCAGCGTTTTCGGAATAATCTATGGGAGTTTCAGAGATTGCATCATTGAGAATCATCTCAAGGTGTTCATATTCCGCATGCTCTCCTATTGAAGCCATAACAAAAGAATCACGGACATATCCGGCGCTTTGGGCCAGCAGTTCCTGGTCAAGACAGTAGCTGTAATGCTCAACAAAAAATGTGAGCATCATTACTGTTACTTTTGTATTGCCTTCGCGAAACGGATGAACCTGCCAGAGTCTTGGGAACAAACGAGTAATCTTTTCAACAAACGATTCTCTGTCAAGTGTTTCCCATTTTACTTTATAGATATCACTGAATGCTTTCTTCAGGTCGCTGTCAATCTCGGTAACATTTGAATACCAGACGCTGTTTCCGGCGAGGACTTTTTCTCTTTTGCGGATATTGATCTTTCTGTATTCACCTGCCCAATCATATACATCCTGAAAAAATTCAATGAATATACTTTATTCCTTCGGGAGAAAAATCGTCGAAAGTAAATTTAATTTTTGTTTTTGAAATTGCCTGTTTCTCTGCTCAGTCTTATAACTTTTTTGTTCTGTCATATAGGTGAAAGGGATGGAAAACAGCACTTTTCACCTAAGATTGAAAAAATTTCGAAAAAAATCAAAAAATTTTCAAAAAATTTCAAACTATTTGCGTTTCCGGACTGTCTTATGAGTGAAAGGGGCAGAGATGCATAAGACATCGACGCCGGAAAACAGACAAAAAAAACAAAAAAATGAAAGGATGAAAAAACAATGAAAAAACTTACTGCATTATTACTTTCGGCGGCAACAATACTCACACTTGCAACTCCCGCGTTTGCGGTCGAAGAAAACGCGGCGGTTCATGAGCAGGCAACCGAAGCTCAGGTATTCGAAATTTCGGATGAGCAATTCGTTGAAACCGCGCAGACAGAAATACCCGACGCACAGGCAGCTGAAGAAAACAGCGTTGACGAAATTGCTCCGCAGGATGTTCAGACACCGGACGGCGAACAGAGTAACGGCAACGAAGATGAAGACTCAATCTTCAGCAAAAAAGACCCCATCGCAATTATTTATCTCTGCGTTTCAGGTCCAGCGGCACATTACGGTTTCGGCCACACCTGGATCTGCATTAAAAACATCAGCAAAAAAGCTATTTCAATCGGCGATTATGAAATCAAGCCCGGTAAAATGTCAAGTTTCGGACTTCATCACTTTGACGGCATGCATATAAACGATGAAATGCGCCATTACAATCACCAAAAAGTTACAGCTCTTGCAAGAGAAATCAACGCGGAAGGTCTTGCAAAAGCAGAAAAAGAGATTCTCAGCAAAACCTGGAAATGGTATGAATATTTAGCTCACAACTGCACGAATTTCGCAACAACGGTCTGGCTCAGAACAACAGGTCAGTTTTTCCTCGCATTCTGCTTCCCGTTCATCGTTCAGATCCAGATGGCATGCAACAAAACAGAAAAACTTGCAATTGAAATTGATGACTGACAGACAGATACGGTTCTGAAAAATCAATCGGAAAGAAGGGTTGCTTATTGAACCTCGATGAACTTATCAGACTCAGTCTTGAAAAAGCAGCGGAGAAGACCGATATGACGAATGAGCAGAAGGTTGAACTGCTGCTTAAAACCCTGACGGAGTTTTTGAAAAAACAAACGGAGTCCGACTGAAAAACCGTCTTTCTTCGCAGGCAGCGTTGCTGCGAAAAGGAGAAAAGCCAATCCCCTTTGTTTGCTTCCGCATAAAAACAGGCGGCAACGCTGTCTGCGCGGGAGGACGGTTGAACCGGAAACGGGCTTGTTAATAAAAATACATAAAATAAACTTGAAATATATAGAAAAAATGTGGTATTATTATGATTGGATTGGCTAATATAAAATATGAAAAAGATTCTTTAACAGACAACCGCGCCTGTCATATAATTTCAGATTTGTTTTTTGAAATAAGAATATGACGGGTCGGTTGATTTTTGATTTTCTAGAAAAGGAAGATGGCTTTTGAATATTGACAAAGAAAAACTCACTGCCGAAGTTGTTAAATACCAGAACGGCGACGGCAACGCGTTTGAGGCGATTTACAATCTGACAAACAAGGCGGCGTATTTTACCGCCATGAAAATTGTCAAAAACGAAGACGACGCCCAGGATGTTCTTCAGGACAGTTATGTCAAAGCGCTCGAAAAGCTTGCAACGCTTGACAAACCTGAATCGTTTATGAGCTGGTTCAATATGATTGTCGCGAACAACGCGAAGAACTATCTTGCAAAGAACAAGTCCGGCCGTTTTGTTGACACAAAGGTTGTAATTGATGAAGACGAAGGCGAAGAAGTCTCAATAGTTGAACTGATTGAAGACAAAGACGAGTGTTTTATTCCCGAGGCAAGCACGGAGAACACGGAGCTGTGCAACGATGTTATGTCGCTTATTGAAGGTCTGAGCGACGACAAACGAACCGCCGTTGTTCTTTACTACTACAATGAAATGACAACAAAGCAGATTGCCGAATCGCTGGGCGTTAACGAGAACACAATCAAGAGCCGCCTTGTGCAGGCAAAAAAGGATCTTGCGGCAGGCATTCACGCTCTCGAAAAGAAGAACAAGAGCATTCTCGGCATCGCTCCCATGTCGGTTGTCCGCTGGGCGCTCAACTACAACGGTTCGGACGCTTATCAGAAAGATATGCCCGACTTCGCTCCGCTGCTTGAAAAAATTCAGGGGCTCGAGTCACACGGTTTTTCGGTTCTCGAAAAGCTTAAATTCAGAGTTGCTGACCTGTTCTCACATTTCGGTCAGAACGCAGGCGCGGGGCACGACAGAAGCGCGGTTATGAAATCCGCCGCGGCGATTGTCGCAACTGCTGGCGTTGTGGGCGGCGCGGTCGCCGGCACAAACGCAATAAAGAACAGAGATAAAACCCCGCCCGCAGAGACAACAACGGCTTATGTCGATCAGGTTGATTACGCAGATGAACAGATGTCAAAGTCAGATTCCGGCGGAAAAAAAGATGACACAATTTATCTGTTTGTTGACAAAGATAAAAAGAAAATCGACTCCGATGTGGAAATCCGGCAGATGAAATACGGTGTGCGAGGCAGTTTTATGACTTTTTATGTCAAAAAGGGCGGCGCTACCGAAACGGATGAAAAACGCCCGACCCTTGACAGAAGCGGATTCAGCGCAACTTATGAAGAGCTTCTGCCTGCCGCAAATGAGAACAAAGCAAAATACGCCTCAATGATTAATTCAACTCTTGCCGATATAAATACCCTGCGAAGCGGAATGACGGAACTCGCACTTGATGACACACTCACAGAGCAGGCGAATGTCCGCGCGGAAGAGATTGCGTGGTCGGGCAAAGATTTTGCAATAAGGCCCGACGGCTCGGATTACATAACTGTGTTTGAACAAAACGGAATGTCAACGGGCACAAGACTTGAATGCAGGGCATTCAATTACTCTTCATCCGCCGAGGCGGCAAAAATCTGGAATGAAGACGAGAACAAAAAACTGATTACCAATCCGCTTATTACAAAAATCGGCGTCGGCGTGGCGGAAAACCCGGAAACAGGCAAATATGTTTTTGTCGTGCATCTCTATTCACCCTACGGGTCAGAGGCGCTGACCGGCAACAACCTGCTTGAGCGTTTCAGATACAACTACAATGACAATATCGATGAATCCATCGGAAAGTCCTTCAACATAGCGGAATCATCGGAAGGTCTGGCTGATATTCCCGTTATAGGTCAATTGCTCAGTATAGACATACCGATTGACGGGCTGGTTAAATCCATAGTAGAAACCTTACAGGAAATAAACGAAAACAAACATTGAAAATATAAAGAGGGTAAAAGTAATGAGAATCATCAGAAAATTTACAGCTGTTATTCTTGTGTTTTCCGTTCTCGCGTCTTTCGCCGTTCACGGTTCGGCTGTGTATGAGGTGTGGAACAGCAATATAGAAAACCTTGAGAATGTTTCATCAAATGTCAAAAATCAGAACAATAAAGGCAACTGCGTTTTCTGCGCAACTGCCTCGGCGGCTGAAAGCTTTGTCAAACTGTATTGGTATGAAGATACAGCGTTCGATGAGGGGCAGGCTGCAGACCCCGGCGACGGCACAGATGAGGGCTCGCTTGCAAATGTGCTCGGCTATGACAACAATTTTGAAAACCTGCAGAACAATCTTACGGATAAACCGCTTAAAACAACAGCGGAGGGCGAATACGCAATTGATGATGTCAGGGCAGAAACAGAGCCGACCGCGGAGATAATCAAGAATATGGTTTATTCATACGGCAGCGCGGTCGTTTATTTCAACGTGCCCGAAAACCTGAGTTTTGAAAACCAGCAGTTTTATCACATTGACAACTATGCCTACTACTGCCCGCCCGACAAGGCATCGCCGAACGCCCAGCACGCGGTGTGCATAGTCGGCTGGGATGACACTTATTCAAACAGTATGTTTACCATCAGCAATAAGCCGGAAAATTCAGGCGCATGGATCTGCAAAAACAGTTACGGAACCGATTTCGGCGAAAACGGATATTGCTTCATTTCATACGATCAGGTGTTTTTCGGCGCGCTGTCAGTTTCGGTCTCAAAAGACGGCATTTCAAAAGACGTTGCCGTTATGCCGGAAGAGGGCGAGTTCTGCGACAAGCTTTATGTAATGCTTTCGGATGACGGCAGTATGTCGGCTTACTCCTATGAAGCGGACGGCACCGTTCACAAATGCAAAACCGAAAAAGACTACACATCAAACTATTATGTGATTCACCCCGATGAGGGAACATATTTCAGCAACGCCACTGCATGCTATCTCAACAGTGACGAGCTGCCCTACGGTCAGAACGACGATGTCGGAAACAACCCTTATTACAAATGCGAGCAGGATGGCAAAATCATTCTTCAGACAGGCGGAAAAGGCGGGTTTGCCGTTACAAAAGTCGAAACCTCAAAATTCGACCTGGGATATATCAAACTCACTTATGACAACAACTCAACCCGGTTCATTCTGAAAAGCTCTTTTGAAAACAACGGAATCACCTTTATTGATTACAAAGAGAATCCGGATGAATTCGACGAAAGCAAATATGAAAATCTGCCCGAAGCCGGAAAAGGTCAGCACTACGCCGAGATAAAATTCAGCAGACAATTCGCGTTTAAAGAGGATTTTGAATGTGATGGTGAAAAATTCGCAAAACGCGGCGAAGCGGATGAAAACGGCGACATATTAATGGTAATTGCGGTTGTTGTCACCGAGTCAAATCCGCTTATCAGCGGTCTTGAACTGATAGGGGCTATTTTCGGGACTATTATCCCTTTGATTTTCAGCATTTTCAAAGCCTGATTCCCGGTGCGGAAACAATTGACAAGTAACTTACAAGGAGAAAAACCTTATGAAAATAAACAAAGGATTTGCAAAAAGAGCGCTGGCGTTTCTGCTCTGCTTCGTTATGCTCTCGGGCGTTTCGCCGCTGAACGCGCTCGCTGAGGTTGATTTTTCACGGTTCAACATTTCACTGCCCGAATTCCGTCTGCCCGAATTCAATCTTTTCGGCACGAAGGCGTCGGCGGATGGCGAACTGCCCGTTTCGGGTTATTGCGGTTATGACAGCGACGGCGACGGCGAGCCGGATTACAATTTAACCTGGCAGTTCTGGGATGACGATACATCACTTCATATATGCGGCGAAGGCGCGATGCAGAACTACTCGCTGCAGAACCCCGCGCCGTGGAGCGTTTACAAGAATGTAATCACTGCAATCTTCATAGAAGACACCGTAACAACTTTAGGCGATTACGCGTTTTTTGATTTTGCGATTGCGAATTATTCCTTTACCGACTTTACTCTCGCATCAGGCTCATATTCAATCGGCGGCACTGTGACTTCAGACATTCTCTGGCAATTTGACACAGGGCTTCATAAACTGAGTGTTGAAGGCTCCGGCGCAATACCGGATTATTCTGCGGCTGACCGCGCGCCGTGGTCCGCTTTGCTTGGGCGGTGCGGCGAAATCGAAATAGACAGTTCAATAACAGCCATCGGCGATTATGCTTTTTTTGTTAATTATGAGTGGTATTCATTGCAGGAGCTGGATATTCCCCAGAGCGTGGTTTCAATCGGCGATTACGCTTTTTACGGCGCATGCCTGCGGGATGTTAACATTCCCCAAACCGTGACTTCGGTAGGCGAAAACGCGTTCGGCGGCTTCGGGTTTGACTGTTACGACGGCACGCCAATTGTCGATGTCTGGACTTATGATTACTCTCAGAAGGTTCTTTATGTAGGTAATGAATACACAAATAATATCGGCAATTACTCACTGGATGACCCCGCGCCGTGGTATGCCTTCCGCGACGAGGTTGAGAGTATTGAATTTACGGGAGAGCATCTGTATATCGGCGATTACGCGTTTTATGATTTCGAGGCGCTGACGGAGTTGTTTATTCCCGGTAATGTAGAGAAACTTGGCAGATATGCATTCGGCAGGTCATTCAACGCGTATAATGACGGCAATTTTGAATATACTCTTACAGATGATATAAAATTCAACAGCCCATTATCATCTATGCCGCAATATAATATTTATTATGTTGATATGAGCATAAAAATGCAGGGGCTCAAAAAGGTTTTCTTCAAGTCCCAATACACAGAGTTGTCAAAAACAACTTTTGACAACTGCTTCTCTATGGAAGAAGTCTATTTTCCCGGTGACAGTTCTGCCGGTTTCAGTGTTTATGACAGCTCCAATCACAACTTTCCGGATGAGCCGGATGATCCGATTGAGTCTGTAAAAGTCCGTTATAAAGACTATTGCATGCAATATCTGAACCGTAATTTTACAAGCGCCTCTTCAGTGTCAGGCGTGAACAATGTAATTCAGGCATTGATAAGTGTTTATAAATTATTTGGACAAGAAAACCAATTGGAAAATCTGGGAAACAATTATTTTATTATCAACTCCGGATTCTACACTCCGCGTTACCCGAACATAACATACGATGAAGGCGGATTCATTCAGAATGAAATAATCACAGTCAATTACAACTGCATAAGCGGCAAAAGCGCAGACTGCTTCTGGTATGTTCAGCAAAATGTTCTTTATATTCTCGGCGAAGGCGTATGCGGCGATGGTGAACAACCTGTTGTGGATCATTATTTCAGTTCGGTTGATACAATCTCCTTTTCGGATGATATTACCGCAATTGCCGACAACGCTTTCGGCAATCTTTATAATATCAAATATCTGAAATCGCCCGGCGGCGTTCAGTCAATCGGCGAAAACGCTTTCGGCACACCAAGCGGAACATTCAAAAACCCCGACGGCAGCACCTCGGAAAGCATATATTTCGAATATCAATACGAATACTATATTGCCGGTTATGATGAAGAAAGCCGGAACACCGGCAATTATACGACGCCGTCGGAATACTGGCTTATAAAAACAAGGGCATTTGATCCTTATCCAATTTATACCGTCAAAGGAAAGACTTCAATTATAGCAGGCGGAGCATTAAAACCTAAGAATAGTGAATGGGCTGACTATCTTACGGAACTGACCCTGCCGTCAAGCGTTGAACACATCGGCAAAAACGCTTTTGAAAAGTGTATAAATCTGAATACAGTCAATTATTACGGCACAAATACAGACTGGAACAATATTGTTATTGAAGAAGGCAACGACCCTCTGCTCAATGCTCAGCGCGTCCGACCTCCGTTCACCGTTCCCGTTTACATTAACGGCGTTGATGACGGCACAGCCACCGGTTTTTGCGAGTGGAACGAAGATGATACAATAACGCTGACAATCAGCGCGGAAGAACAGGATAGCTACCGTATGACAATAACGAGCGTCAGCTTTGACAGCGCCGGCGTTGACGGTGAAGCAGTCAGGTCTCTTGTAATCAACGCGCCGGTTGAAGGCATTGACACCGATGCGTTCAAAAACCTTACAAATCTTGAAAACATTACTCTGCCCGGTTCACTCAGAAGCATAGAGGCAGATACATTTGAAAACACAGCTTATTACAACAATGAATCCAATTGGGAAGAAGGGGTTCTCTACATCGGCGACTGCCTTGTCAAAGCGGACCCCGCCATTACCGGAGCATATACAGTTAAAGATGGCACAAGGTTAATCGCCGACAGCGCTTTTGCCGGCTGCACAAAGCTGACGGGCGTAACCGTTCCCGGCAGCGTTGAAATAATCGGCAAAGATGCTTTTAACAACTGCGTAAAGCTTGCGGATATCACCCTGCCCGGCTCTCTTAAAAACATTGGCGCAGACGCTTTCACAAACACCGCTTATTACAACGACTACGCAAACTGGACGGTAACAAATATCCTTTACCGCGAGCTTTATATCGGCGGCTGCCTCATTGATGTTGAAAGATATCAGTCCAACCGTGATTATTACCCGGTAAGAATTGATGCCGCCTGCGTAGCCGACTGCGCGTTTGCAAAAATTGCTGACAACAATGGCAAATGCGACATTTATGTTCTGAATGAAAACACGGTATTTTCCGACAATGCATTCAGCGGCTTGAGTTTCACAAACAATTCAGCCTCGAAAGTGTATTACTACGGAACGAGGGATGACTGGAACAACAGCAACAGCAGACTGGGTTACGACAGTTCATTGCAGTGCATTTATGAAGGCGGATATTTCACGACATCTTCAATCGGTAATATATTCAATCCCAGTGACAATCTGAAAATAACCGGATTGAATCAGACTCTCAGAGTCTTGAAAATTCCCGGGGAGATAAACGGAAAAACGGTTACAGAGATCGCATCTTCGGCATTCGAAGACAACACGGGAATTGACTCGCTCTATATTCCGGAAACAATTGCCAAAATTAATACATCTGCCTTCAGCGGATGTAGGAATCTTTCATATATTTATTGCGATGCCGAATGCTCGTTAGGGGGGACTTTTTTTACTCTTTATCCGTTTTACAATGTCGGCTCAGACACAGACGGCGTTATTCTTGAACTCGGTGAAAATGTAACAACTGTCAAAAGCTGGGCTTTTAATCCGATATTTTTATCGGCTTTTAAAATCAAAAAACTGATTATACCGGCGAATGTTACAACCATTGAAGCTAATGCTTTCCGTTTTGTAGGCGCAACTGCAGGACCCATAGGCGGCGGTTATGACTATGAATTCGGCTGGGATGAAACAATACCTCCGAACGCGTTTTCAAATATGTCGTCACTTCAGAACATAACACTGCCCGAAGGCATAATAAGCATAGGCGACAGCGCGTTTTACGGTTGCAAAATGCTTGAAAGCATTAATATTCCCGGAAGCTTAACAAGCATAGGCACGAATGCTTTTGGTGGTGGCGGTGTATTTGGCTTATCAGGTTTATCTAATCTGAAAACCGTTAATTATTACGGAACAATCAAAGACTGGTGCAACATCAGTTTTGCAAACCGGACTGCTAACCCTATAAACAGTTCAAAGAAACTGTTGATTAACGGTGTGGAAATAACAGAAATAAAAAAAGCCGATATTAACGGGGTTACGGAAATAAAACCGTTTGCGTTCTGCGGAATGACAGGGCTCACAAATGTAACTTTACCCGAAACGGTAACAATCATAGGCGCCAGCGCGTTTTACGGTTGCACAAAACTTGAAAGCATATACATTCCCGAAGGCATTACAAGCATAAGCAGTTCAACATTCAGCGGATGCGCTGCGCTGACAAACATAGAAATGCCTGAAAGCGTGACAAGCATAGGCAGTTCGGCGTTCAGTGGATGCTGGAATCTTCCGGATGATTTCACCGTGCCCGCAGGCGTAACAAGCATCGGCGCGAACGCGTTCTATGATGTGTTCAATGTGAAATATGAAGGCAGTGCCCAGGGCGCTCCATGGGGCGCGAAAAGCGTGAACGGAGTTGTCAAAACTTATGAGGGAACAGACGGCAACAAATATAAACTTGTTTTTGCCCCCACCACAGAGAAAGCAAGCTCAAAGTCGGTGCTTCTCGGCTGTTCCGCCGATGCGGCAGGCACCGTAACCGTTCCGCGCTCGGTCAGCTATGTCGGCGACAGAGCGTTCGCAAACTGCAGCGGCATTGAAACAATTATTTTCAACGCGGCTGAGCCGGGTTACGGAAAAGATCCGTTCGTCGGCTGCCCCGCCGAAAAAATCTACACCGTAACGGAAGTCTATGCCAGAGATGTTATTTACGGCGACGAGGGAACAAGACTTATTTCATGCAGCAAAAACAGAAAAGACAATTACACCGTTCCCGAAGGCGTAAGAATAATTGAAGAAAACGCGTTTTACAACTGTGACAAGCTCGGCAGCATAACACTGCCCGGTTCTGTTGTGAGCGTCGGCGTGCACGCGTTTGAAGGCACATCAACTTACACAGCGGCAAAAGCAAGCCCCGTAACCGTTGAAGACAAAGACGGCAACGGCACGTTCACCCTTGTTTACATCGGCGGCTGCCTTGTTGAGGCGACCTGGGTTCAGAAAGAAACCGCAGACGAACAGGAAGGCGAAACAGGCGAAGAAGAGCCGAAAGAACTAACCGTAATCTGCGAGCTGCCCGAAAAAACAACCTGCATTGCGGCAAACGCGTTCTCTGGCTGCCCCGAACTGACAGGTGTTGTTCTTGACAAAAGCCTTAAGGGAATAAGCGAAAACGCATTTGCCGGCTGCTCAAAACTTAAAACAATCACGGCGGCAGAGGGCATCTGCATTGAACATGTCGGCGAAAACGCTTTTGCAGGCACGGCTTATTACAGCACAAATTCTAACTGGCAGAACGGCGCACTGTATATTGCCGACTGCCTTGTGAAAGTAAAACCCGCAACATCGGACGGATTCACAGTTGCGGAAGGCACCACCTGCATTGCCGACAGAGCTTTTGACTCCTGCAAATCTTTAACCTCCGTAACCGTTCCCGAAGGAGTAGTAACAATAGGCAGTAACGCTTTTGACGGCTGCACTGCGATTACAGAAATAACTCTCGGCGAAGGCACAGAAAGCATCGGAAACGAAGCATTTGAATACTGCACAGCGCTCACCGCAGTTGAAATTCCGTCAACCGTTACAAGAATCGGCAACAGGGCTTTCTACCGCTGTGACGCACTTGAAGAAATAACCGTCAGGGGAAACAGCAGAAACTTACCTGTTTATTACTCGGTAAACGGCGTTCTCTTCAGAAACAAGAACACCGGAACGGAAGAAGAACCCGTTTTTGAAAAGCATCTTGTTGCTTACCCCGCCGCAAGAGATGCCGCTGAGTATGAGATACCCGAAGGCGAAGCAAATGTTTTTGACAACTTTGCCTTTGCATACTGCGAAAAGCTTGAAAAGGTAACATTCCACGGTGTTTCATACAGAACAGTCGCGTTCTATGAATGCGGAGCCGAGCGTATCTCCGACAACCTCAGGGAAGGCGTTGAAGTCAGCGAAGACGGCACAATGCTTATGCAGGTAACCGCTGCCGCGCTGGATGAAGACGACGGTTTCATCGTGCCCGACGGAGTAAGAACAATCAGCGGCGCCGCCTTCAGTTCGGTTAAAAACAAGCTTACAAGCATCGACCTTTACGGCGCGCAGTTCATTGTTAACGGAGCGTTTGAAAACTGCACGGAACTTGAGACCGTCACGGGCAGTGAAGACGTACTTTATGTAGGCGACAACGCGTTTAACGGCTGTAAAAAGCTTGAAGGCATAAACCTGAGCGGTGTCAACACCATCTGCCCGGGCGCTTTCAGAGGTTGCAAGAAGCTTAACGACACAAATGTTATCATAAGCAGAAAAGCTGTGTTTGCCGCCGATTCGTTTGATTTTAAGCCCGACAGCAATCTGAAAATTGACACTTACAGCAACGAAACGGTAAGCAGCAAACCCGTGCCGGAAAGCGGCGAACTTACCATTGACTACGGCAGCAATGTCACGCTTGACACATTAACGGAGATTCCCGGCGAGATTGTGTGGCTGAACGCGAGAACCGGCGATGTCATAACCGGCGGCAGAACGGCAACCCTCTCTGATGTTAACGATGACGTTGAAATTCAGGCGGTCATTATGGAGGATTCCGGCATTCTCGTGCAGTCCGCTCCCGTTAAAATCATAGTTGACAACATTCCCGTTGAAATAGAAATACCTGATGATTATAATTCAGGCGACAACACAATCTGCTGTGATTTCTGCACAACGCTTGGTCTTAGCCTGCCCGTTTACCTTGAAGACGGAGAAGTCACATGGTATAAATCCACAGACGGAGAAAACTTTGAACCCTTTGACATAAGCAAACCCATTGTTGAAGATATGGATATACGAGCATCCGTAAAAAGCGGCGGCAGAACATACCAGACCCAGATAATCACCGTAAAAGTCAAGGCGCCGGATATCGGCTATAATTCAGAAGCGGAATCAGAAAAGATTACGGAAAAAACCGTTACACTCGGGGTCAACCTCACCGGAGACGGAACCGCAATTCCGAAAGAAACTCTCAACAAACTTACCTTTGAATGGTATATAGGCAACAAAAAGGTCGGCGAAGGAACCGAGTGCACATTCAGTGGCATTGAGAAAACCTTCAAGGTAACGGTAAAAGTTAAGTATAAAGGCACAAAAATCGGCAGTTACGTTTACACCGTCAATGTTGAAGAACAGACCGTAACAACAGACGAGGCTGATATTAAAATCAAAACAAACGGCAAAACCGAAAAGACGGTTGATTACAAATCATCCGTCACATTCACCGCAGAAGTTAACAACCTCCCGAAGGGCGCTAAAATTCAGTGGTATAAAAACGGCAACCCCGAAAAAGGCGAGAACGGTGAAAAATATAAGGTCGAAACCCTGACTTCTGACTGCAAGGTTCAGGCAAAGATTCTTGACAAAAACGGCAAGCCCATTTGTGCAAGCAAGGTCCAGACGGTCAAAGTCAAAACCGATTTCTTCTCCAAACTTATTGCGCTGTTCAGGCAGATTTTCCGCCTGCTGCCAGATGTTAAATGGGAGAATGTAAAATAAGCGCATAACAAATCTTCACCCTCCGCGGGTTTCTGCGGAGGGTGCTTTTTTGCCTGTTTAAGATTATTTGCGGCGGTTTATGCCTTTTTGCGGTTTTTTGCGGCGGTTATGCAGGTTTTTCGCCGTATATATAAATATGTTTTTAATAAAAACCAAAAAAATAAAAAAATTTCAACTTTTTTCAGAAAATTTCAAACTATTCCGGTTTTTCATCTGTCTTATAAGTGAAAAGAGCAGAGAAAAGCTCACAGACAAATGAAAGATTTTTGAAAAGGAGACATTGAAATGACTATCACCTCTTTAGTATGCACACTCAGAGAAATGATTTTCCCCGGCATGGGAGCACTTGCAATCGCATTCCTGATTACATGCATCCCCGGAATTTCGGATTCCGAAAGCACTTTCAAAAACAAAAAATAATTATTTTTCAAAAAATTCAAACTATTTCAATTCCTCATCTGTCTTATAAGTGTAAGAGGCAGGAAAAAGCCAATATCAACAAACAATAATGATTATTTAAAAGGAGAAATCAAAAATGAAAAAGACGGCTATCATCACATTAACAGTTCTCGCGGTTATCGCGGCAGCGTTCACGGCATTCGCAATGGCATCGGTAACAAAAACAACAGCGGAAGTTTCATCCGACAGCGTTTCAAATGTTGATGTTGAAAAATCGGAAATCGAATTCACAACCGGTCTGATCGAAATCGCAACCGAAAACGACCCCGCGGATGAAGAAACAATCGCGGAAGTTCCCGTAATCACCGAACCCGAAACTGTTGAGGAAACCGCAGAAGAAGAAAAAGAAGAAGCTCCCGAAGTTTTCGTCACGGAGAAACCCGTTATCAGAGCGGTTGAAACCAGAGCAGCCAGAGCAACCGGAACAAAAGCGGCTCCCGCGCAGACAAAAGCGGCGGACGAAGCTCAGACGGTTACAGTCAGATTCAACGCAAACGGCGGCAGCGTTTCAAAGAGAAACATGACAGTCAAAGCAGGCGGCGCATACGGCAAGCTTCCCGTTCCCTCACACTACGGTCACAACTTCCTCGGCTGGTTCACAGCTCCCGAAGGCGGCGAACAGGTTACCGCAAGAACAACAGTTCCTGCAAAAGATCACACCCTCTACGCCCGCTGGAGCGCAAGCAGAACAATCGAAGAACCCGAATGCAGAGTAACGGTTCACTTTGTTTCAAGCGTTTACACCGGCAAGACCCCCGAAGATATCGAAGTAAACTACGGCTCAACTTATTCCGACCTCACAGCGCTTGAAGATGTTGACGGCTACCACTTCGCAGGCTGGTATACAGCGGACGGCAGACACATCCAGAAAACAAGCGTGGTTGAAATCGGCGAGGACCACACCCTCTACGCCAGATGGGAAGAGGTTGCTTAACCCGTAACTCAATATAATTCAGAAACAAACAAAATTCTTTTCTTCACCTCCTTAAAAACCGTAATACGGAGGCCGGCAAAAGCCGGTCTCCGAAAAACGGTGAAGTGAAGAGATTTTTAAATTATGAAGTAAACAAGGCGCAAGCCTGAAAATATTGATTTAACAAAAAGGAGAAACATTTATGTCTGATTATGAAAACACCGGCACTGTTAACAGTGAAGTCGTCTCAGCCCCTGCAAACGAATATCAACCGTCAAACGCACCTGTTCGCCTGCTTAAGACAAACAGAGGAACCCTTAAAACGATTCTTTTAACAATTATTACTCTCGGCATTTATCCGCTTTTTCTTTACCATAATCTGTCTGAAGAACTGAATATTACCGCTTCAAGATATGACGGAAGAAAAACAATGAATTTTTTGCTGCTCTTCTTTATAGTAGGCCCCATTACTCTCGGAATCGGTTTTCTTGTCTGGTTTCATAATTTCAGCGCAAGAGCCGGCAAGGAGCTGAAACGCAGGGGAATTGACTATTCTTTCGGAGCTTCATCTTACTGGTTATGGAGCGTTCTTGGAATAATCTTTATTATCGGTCCGTTTATTTATCTGCACAAACTCCTCAAAGCAATTAATCTTATTAATGAGGATTACAATCAGAAAGGTTAAAAACAATAAAAAACTTCGGATATTTCAAAGGCACTTCAAAAAACAGGAGGAATTTCAAATGAAAAAAACATTCACAAAAACCACGGCGCTGTTTATGGCAATTATGATGCTGCTCGGTTCGGCGGCGGCCGGCGCGGGCGGATTCGCTCAGGCTCTTGACACATTGAGCGTCAGGGCAAGCGCGGCAGACACTGAATATACAGACACTGCTCAGGGCATTAAATTCAAAGCTGACAGCGCTATAGTCATTACCGGCTACACAGATAATCTCCGGGTCGGCGCAGACGGCAGCTACACAATTCCTACGAAGGTTTCAAACGGCACAACGGAATACAATGTAACGCAGATAGGTTCCGGCGCATTTAATGGATGCACTAAAATAAAAAATTTAACTATTCCCGAAGGAATAACTTATATCGGTTCTTCTGCATTTAAAAGCTGCACATCCTTACAAACAGTCAACTACAACTCAAACTCATGTGAATTATATGACACCACTTCGGAATACTATTCTGTTTTTAACGGAGACACGGCAGTCGAGACACGGCAGTCAAAACAGTAAATTTCGGCTCGAACGTTACCGCAGTTCCCGCTTACGCCTGCACCAATATGACCGGGCTTGAAACCGTAAATTTCAATGGAACTGTTACTTCAATCGGCAAAAGTGCTTTTTATAACTGCACATCACTTCAGAGCATTCCTTTTATAAACATTACAAGTATAGGTGACGGTGCCTTCAACGGATGCACCAGTTTTAATAATCCTTCATTCCCGGACAAACTCCAGACTATCGGCGCCTCGGCTTTTGCAGGATGCAAAGCTATCACGACACTGACAATTCCGAAAAATGTTACTTATATCGGCACATCCTTACAAACAGTCAACTACAACTCAAACTCATGTGAATTATATGACACCACTTCGGAATATTATTCTGTTTTTAACGGAGACACGGCAGTCAGAACAGTAAACTTCGGCTCGAATGTTTCAGCGGTTCCGGCTTATGCCTGCACAAACATGACAGGTCTTGAAACCGTCAATTTCAACGGCGCAGTTACCTCAATCGGCGAAAAAGCATTCCTGAACTGCACAAGCCTTTCGGATGTTTACTGTAATGTAATGACAGAAAACTACTGGAACAGCAAAGTCAAGCCGAATATCGGTTCGTCCAACGATATTCTTTCAGACGATGATGTAACTTACCACTGGGGAACAACGCCCGTTTACACCGTAACCTTCGATGTCTGCGGTCACGGAACGGCGCCCGCGACTCAGTATGTTGAATACGGCAGCGCCGCAACTTATCCGAGGGTTACTGCAACGGGTTACACTCTTGAAGGCTGGTTTACAAGCCCCGGATATGAAGCACGCTACGGTTTCGGACCCGTAACCGAAAACATCACCGTTTACGCGAAATGGAAAGCCGACGCCAACACAAAGTTCACCCTTACCTACAACGCCAACGGCGGCAGCGGCGCTCCCGGCAAGCAGACCGGCAGAGGAAACATCACTCTTTCAAACACAACGCCCACCAGAAGCGGCTACACTTTCAAGGGCTGGGCAACAACCTCGAACGCGACATCAGCTCAGTATCAGCCCGGCGCAACATTCAACCTTACAAAAGACACTACGCTTTATGCGGTATGGAAAAAGAATAACACACCCGATAATCCTTCTGCTTCGGCAAAACTCAATGTTAAAGCATCGGCAACAGTTGACTACCGCGCAGATGTAACGGTAACCGCAACGGCAGACAATGTTCCTTCAGGATATTATCTTACGGTTTATGACGGCAGCAGAAAAGTCGAAACAGGCGACAACAAGAAAGTCAGCTACCACGCAGGTGATATGACCGAAAACAAAACATACACTGTAAAAGTCGTTGACGCAAACGGCAAAGTTCTGAAAGACAGCAGCGGCAAAGCGTTAAGCAAAACAGTTGAAATCACCGTTAAATCGGGCTTCATCAACAAACTGGTTGCTTTCTTCCTCGGACTGTTCGGAATGCTTCCGAAAGTCGAAATCAAACCGTAATCGCAACACTTCCCTTCCGCCCCGCTGTGCGCGGGGCGGAAGGTGATAAACACCCGGGAGGGATATTATGAAAAAACTTTTATCGGTTATACTTGCGGTTGTCATTTCCTGCGGCGTCTGCACAATCGCGTTCGCGGGCGAAACCGATATCATAACCGATCCGAAAGATATCCATTACCGTTTCGGCGGCTTCGGAGCTGAAGAATATATTGACGGTGAGTGGACTTATGTTGTCTATTATGATACCGGGGAAAAAGTAATTCTCCATGAACATGATATAGAGAATTATGAGGTTACATATGACGGCCCTGCCAACTTCGGAGACGAAAACGCCGATTATGGCGAAATTAATTTTTCATACGCTTATAACAGATTAAGGCCGGATAACCCGCGCTGGTATATTGCAAATGATGTGATTTTTTATTATATTACAAAAAATCCTGACAATTTTTATTATGGTCGCGGATCGTTGCCGGATTCATACAGAAAAACTTTTGATCCTATTACCGGCGAAAGAAAAAAGCCTGTTCAGAGCAATCCTCTCTTCCCGGGCATTGCCGAAAACGATTCTTTTGACTTGTGGAAAAGTATTTCGGATTTCTTTGCTTCAATATGGAATTTCTTTGTTAACACATATACGTCAATTGCAGCTTTATTCAGCTGAACCGGCAAATAAAACATTCTGAACCGACCCGGAGGAATATTATGAAAAAGATAATGTGCGGAACTGCGGCAATTATGATTCTTTTGCTTTTTGCCGCCTGCAGCAGGACGGAATCACAGGATTCAGCCGAAACAACGGCAGCAATTACCGCTGCGACAACACTCCCCGTTGAGACAACAACCGAGGAGGAAACAACCGAAGCACAGACGGAGCAGGAAGAAATTGTGCTGACGGGCATAACGGTTCAGACTCTGCCGAAAAAGCTGAAATACTTTCAGGGTGATGCTCCCGACACGGCAGGCCTTGTTCTGAAAGCGGATTATTCGGACGGAACAAGCGAAGCGGTTACAGAGGGATTTGTTGCTGAACCGGAAAAACTGAACACCTTGGGTAAGCAGACGGTTACCGTCTCATACGGAGACCAGAAAACAACATTCACCGTTGATGTTGAAAAGAACGAGGTTAAATCAATTCAGATTAAAACAGCTCCGAAAAAACTGACATACTATGTGGGCGATCCGATTGATACAACCGGTATGGTGCTGACCTTGAACTACAACAACGGCACAAGCGAGACCGTGACAAAGGGACTTAAAATATCTCCGGAAAAAGCTGAAAAAGAGGGCAAACAGCAGGTTACGGTTTCATACGGCGGCAAAACGGCCTCATACACTGTTGAAGCGAAAAAGAGCGATGTCGCCTCAATAAAAATCAAAACCGAACCGTCAAAAGATGTGAAACAGTATGTCGGCGATCCCGTTAACACAAAGGGTATGACGCTGACGGTCAACTATATAAACGGCAAAACAGAAACTGTTTCGGAAGGCTTTGACTGCACTCCGAATCCGCTTACGAAAGCAGTCAGGCAGAAAGTGACGGTAACATACAAGGGCAAAACAGATTATTTCTATCTGACTCCGGAAAACAACCCGATTAAAAGTCTCTCTGTCAGAACCAAGCCGAAAAAACTGAATTACAATGTAGGCGAAACGCTTCAGACAGACGGCCTGACACTTCTTGTTGTTTACACGAGCGGCAGAGAGGAGATTGTCAGCAACAGTAAAGAATATGACTGCAACCCGACGCGGCTTTATCGCAGCGGAACACAGGAAATAACTGTTACTTACAAAGAGAAAACCGCTTCTTTCGATGTGACTGTTTCCGGCAGAGAGCTGAACTACATCACAGTCCGGAGCAAAAAGACAAACTATTATGTCGGTGAAAGGTTCAGGGAATTTGACCTGACACTTGAAGCTTATTATTCCGACGGAGCGACATCGGTAGTCACAAGCGGATTCACATGTGATCCGGCGGACAACACAGTTTTCAACAGCACGGGCACTAAAACAATATATGTCTATTATAAAGGCAAAAGCGCCTCGTGCAATGTTTATGTTTCGCAGGACACTGTGAGCAGAATCGAAGTCAAAACAATGCCCGGCAAAACAAAATACTATGAAGGCGAAGCCATTGACACAACAGGGCTGACACTTACAGTAACTTATAAAAGCGGAAGAACCAAAACCGTCAAAGAAGGTTTCAGCTTGTCTCCGAAAAAAGTTGAACATAACGGGCAAAATTCCATTACCGTTACTTATGAGGGACAAAGAACAAGCTTCAATGTAACCGGCATCGGAATCAGAAGTGTTGAAATAAACAAAAAAGAAGTAAAAGTCAATGAAAGCATTAAAGACGGGCTGATTGTCACTACAAAATACTATGACGGAAAAGAAGAAACTCTCAGCGCAGATAAATATACCGTCAGTCCGAGCTCTTTTGGATATCCGGGAGCAGGCATCGTGACAATAAAAGTTAATAATAACACATGGAGTTTTACTGTTACTATTGATGATGTATTGGAAAGAATATATATCAGCCAGCAGCCGGACAAAACTATATATCAAGTAGGCGATTATTTTGAACCCGGCGGAATGGTGGTTTATGCATATTACCGGAGTGGAAACAGCCATCCGGTCTACAACTGGAGTTATTCTCCGCATCAGTTTACAAGTGCCGGCAGTCAGACAGTTACAATAACTTATCAGGATAAAAAAACTGTTGTCGGTGTGTATGTAAGACCGAATCAGTAAAAAACAATCAGACAGTTTAAAACCACCCGCTGATTTTTTCAGCGGGTGGTTTTATAAGGCAATACTCATTTTTTTGTTATCGGCAAAAAGTGTGAAAATCACACTGAAAACATAACAGCCGCCTGCTTTCACAGGCGGCTGTTCTTATGCTTGATTGCTTTGCTGCATGCAAACGGATTTGCGTTTTCTCCGGAGGCATATTACCTGCAAGTCAGCGATTATCTCTTCTGTTTTCTTTTTACTGAAATCGTTTTCGTTTCCCCGTCAGCACCGGGGCTTTGTTTTTTCTAAATAAAAAGAAAGGCCTCGACTGCAAATCAAGCTGCAACCGAGGCAGGGAAACATCTGTTTTTGCTGTTTTAATGAAACCAACCCTGTAACATCCCGCAATCATTTTTTGCTTTTTCTGAAAAAACTGTTTTACGGCTGACCGCCCAATATCCGCCCCTACGATATTGCATTGGTTTGTAGCTATGCGTTCTTGGTTGAATTGTGAGGGGACACCTCATCCGTCTTGCCTTCGGCAAGCCACCTCCCTCGACGAGGGAGGCTGAACCCTCTCCGTCGCCTGCCGGCTCGGTCGGCGCTTCTTCCCTCAGAAATATGGTCGTCTCACTCGCTTGGAGCGCGTCGTGATACTCCCTATTTCTTCACCTCAGCGCA
>CADAER010000011.1 GCA_902787025.1 Oscillospiraceae bacterium
TTTGGGACCACGAGGCCCAGAGTTCGAATCTCTGCACTCCGACCAACAGTGAACCCTTGTATATCAAGGGTTCTTGACTTTTTTATTGCCTGATAATTTTCATTTGGTGGTTTATTTGGTGGTTTATTCAATTTGAATTAGTATTTTCAAAACAAAAACCTCTCCTTGCTTTTGGAGAGGTTTGTTTGTGTTAATCGTTGTTGCCATAGCCAAAGTCAAAACTTAAACCTACTACATTTGCTAAGTTCTGTTTGGTTTCAGATTCAGCATCATACTTTTGAACAGCATCACAATATATGTCCGAAGTCGTGCTTACATTTGAATGACCTATGTAGTTTGACACAATGTTAATAGGTATACCACGGCTGATTAAAGTAGTTGCAGTAAAATGGCGGAAAGAATGGGGTGGAATATATCTTAATCCCTCTCGTTCACAGAACTTTTTAAGCCAATGCCGTGCTGTGTTTGAACCCATTGGACCGCCATACTCACCTGTGAATACATAATCATTTGGAATCCATTTGTCTCCCAATGCATCTATATCCGCTTGCTGTTTACTTCTATAAATAACAAAAAGGTTAATTATGTCCTTTGATATTGGAAGATAACGATAAGAACCTTTTGTTTTTAAATCGTGTTCATAGTTACCCTTTCTTCTTGAATGAGAAACTGCGTTTTCAACACAAATAGTTTTTTTGAATAAATCAACACTTTCCCATTTCAATCCCAAAATCTCTTCCGTCCGTAACCCTGTATTTAGAAGTAAAGAAAAATACAGTTGGATTATTTTTCTTTACAATATATAAACTTGATGAAAGACGAAAAAAATAATGTATATTATGTATTATTATCTAATGGTTAAAACTATCCGCAATACAATTAATCATGTTGCCGGGTTCATCTCAGCGGATGAGATAAGTGAAAGCGAAACAATTACCGGAATTGTCGGCTCAAGCCTTCTGGAAAGATTTAATAATACTGTTTCAGGAAGAAGAATAACCGATATTAATGATCTATATGAATACCGCAACATTAAAGCCATTGTTAAAGAAGGTGTTCGTCTGACCAAAGAGGTCCGCAGCAGAGAAAATGATATAATCACAAGCGAACAGTTCGACAATATTCTGAACCCGTAAATTTCAGTTGAAGCAGAAAGACAAAAGAAGCCCGTATCGTGTGATACGGGCTTTGGTTATACTTTATATATTTGTTTCTGTTATTTCTGGTCGATTATGAAGGCGGAGGGGGTGAAGAGCTTTTTGAAGAAGGCGATAATTCTGCTGAAGAAGTCGCTCTTTACGGTGACTTTTTCAACCTTGGATTCCGATATTGAAGAACCGTTTTTCATAAGTCTTGCGCATACGGTGAAATCAGATGCCGCATCGGTAACGGTAAGAGTGTCGGAATTGCCTTTGTCTTCGCCGTTTACGAACCAGCGAAGTTCATAGCCTTCGGGGATGAAATCGGCGGTGCTGTGGAATGTTATCGATGTGCCGTAATCAACGGTTCTCGATTTCTGATATCCGCTTATTGTAACAACGGGTTTTTCGATATCCGCATCATAGGCGCTGTTGCCGGGCTTGCCCGCATTGATTTCGCTGCCGTCGGACATCTTGATTATGAGTTCGCCGTTTTTATTATAGCTCATTGAGGTTATTGTCGGGGCGTCTTTACCGTCGGCGCCGTTCCGGCCGTCTTCGCCCGTAATCTTGCCGAGGTTGAATGTGCGGCCGTTTGTCAGAGTGATAAGCAGTTCGCCGCTGCGGTTTATCTCCGTTGAAGCGATACCCACTCCGTTCTGACCGTTTTCACCCGTGATTTTGCCGAGATTGAATGAGTTGCCGTTTGTCAGAGTGATAATAAGATTACCGTCTGAGTCGATTTCAACATTTTCAATTCCCACGCCGTCCGCGCCGGTTTTGCCGGTCGCTTTTACGCCGAGAGAGGTCCAGGTTTCGCCGTTGTCGTAGGAAACCTCCCAGTAGTTGGTTTCCTCGTTTATCTGAAGTTTGGGAGTTACGGCTATGGTCTCTCCGCCCTCGGCGGTCACATTGATATTTGTAACCGAAACAGGTCCGAGGTCGTTCTCGGTGCCGTCGGTCAGTTTTACGATGAGGTGGTTGTTGCCGTCAATATAAATTGTGTCTATGCTTACGCCGATGGGGCCTTCATCGCCCGTCGCCTTTACTCCGAGCGAGGTCCAGGTTGTGCCGCCGTCATAGGAAACTTCCCAGAAATTAGTCTCGTTGTTTATGCGGAGCTTGGGGATGCCGCCTTCCTCGTCGCCTACATTATGGCCCACGCCGCCGTAAAGCGGAGCGCCGGTGGGGTCGTTTTTAAGCTCTGTAAGCGCCATGGCGGGGCAGATGCCGATGTCCGTCTCGGTTACATCGTTGCTGTAGTCCGGCGAACCGGTAACGACTATGAAATACGCATCGGATGTGTTGTTGGTGGGAGTGCGCAGCCACTGGAGCGGGGTGTCTTCATATTCAAATATTCCCTGGCACCGTGCGTAATCGGTCGTTGTTGTCAATCTGTCATCGTCCGAGCTGAAACCGAAATCTTCATTCTGAACCTCATAATAGGAGAGAAGGAAAATCTGATCCTCTGTTGCCGGCGCGTTGAACAATGTGCTGTCCGGGCAGTTGTTGTTGAGTGTAACCGGTTTGATTGTTTCCGCCTGATCGGAAGAAAAAGCGGTTGTTATAAAATAGCTGTTGAGCCACTCGCGGATGCTGCTCTGCGAGTAATCGTTGGCGTAATAGGTTCTGTCCGTGCTGCCCCAATATTTGCCGTCGGACCTGACCATAAAATTATTGAACGCCTGGCTGTCTATGGCGCTGTCGCAGACAATAAGACCGAAATCGGGGTCAAGCACGCGCCATTTTATCGGTTCATAGGCAAACCAGTAGATATTCTCGGCTGTATAGCCGTTATCGTCCTGATTTGAGTTTCTTGCGGTGTTGTCATCCGCCGTGTACATCGGGCGGTAGGAATCAATTCTGACGGCTCTGTACTTTACGCCTGACAGAACAATATCCTGCCACAGCATAAAATCGCCCGCCTTCATAGCGCCGTTTGCTTCGGTGTTGTTGCCGCTGTAGTAGTCAAAGCTCGTCCATTCTTCTTCCATAAGTTCGGGCTCAAGACGGCTTAAGAGTTCTTCATCCGTAACTCTGCTCTGCGGATATGTGCCGTAAAACAGCGTATCGCCGACCACATAGCTGTCATCGTCGGCAGAAACCGCCGTGCCTGCGAGCGCAACAGCGCTCAGCACAAGCAGAAGCGAAAGTACAAGCGCCAATGCTTTTTTTCCTGTTTTCATTATGTTTTCCTCCTTGAAATAATTTGTGAAAAGCTAACATAAATATTTTATCACAAACACACCCCCGATTACAACAATTTTAATTGCGAAAAAGCAAATTTTTACAAAGCGGGGAAGCGAGGTGAAACAAAAAATTAAAGGCCCGTATCGGAGTGATACGGGCTTTGGTTATACTATTAGTTACTTCTAGTCGATGTTTATTTCTGGTCGATTATGAAGGCGGAGGGGGTGAAGAGTTTTTTGAAGAAGGCGATTATTCTGCTGAAGAAGTCGCTCTTTATTAATACAATAAATTACAACAGTTTTGATAAAAAAACACCCGAAGCGGTTTGATGCTCCGGGTGGTGTTGTTTATGTCAGCAAACGCTGCTGAGGAGGTCGGCTATTGCCTTGCCGAGGATTTTTTCGATTAATTCCGCGAAGAAGGCTTTGAGGCGGTCAAAGAAGCCGTTTCTGACCTTGACGCTCTGGATTTTGGTTGTGTCGAGGGTGTTGCCGTCTTTGTCAATAACTTCGGCATAAATGTTGTAGTCGTCTGTCGGGTCTTCGACTGTGTAGCTTTCACCTGTGCCTACATCCTCGCCGTTGACGAACCAGTGAATCTCGGCTCCTTCGGGAAGATCTTCCGCTTTGACGGTGAAGGTTTTATCCTCCTTGTAGCCGGTTTCGCTGTTCTCTTCATAATCCTCAATCTGAATTGAGGTTATGTTCGCGTAAACGGGCTTGATTGTAATGTCGCTTGTGCCGAGGGTGTATTCCTCCCACTCGCCCGCGTAGCCCGCTTTTTCGGGAACATCAGGTTCGGTTATGCATTCATCTTCAACAGTAAATTTGACTTTCTCAACCGTCTCGCCTGCTTCGTCAACGAAGGTTGCTGTATATTCAATCACCGTAAACTTGCCGTTGATTGTCACATCTTGTGCGGGCATTGTCGCGGGGATTTCGTCAACCCATTTGAAGGTATATCCCTCTCTCTGCGGTGTGCGCGGTCTCGGAACGGACTGACCGAAGGTCGCGTCCATTTCTGTAAGTTTTTCGCCGTCAACAACATATGTCACCTTATATGTGTTCGCGGTGTAGGTTACGGTAACGGTCTTGCCGCCCATATCCTCGTCGCTCATGGTGCCTTCAACTGTGGTGATATCGGGAGTATAGCCCTCGATTTCGGGTGAGGTCACGCTGTAATCTTTGAATATCTCCACGCTGTCGGTGTAGGTTTCCGCCGCTTCGGTGCCGTCGGCATAAACATAATTTATTGTCAGCGCGCAGTCAACGGAATTGACTGTGAAACTGATTTCCTTAGTTACGGAAAAATATCTGTCATCGCCGGAGAACTTGGCTTTTACGGTGTGTTCGCCGATTGAAAGCCCCGTGTATTCGCAAACCGCTTTACCCTGTGAAACATAAACGCTCTTGCCTGTTTCTTCTCCGTCAAGATAGAAGGTCACATCGCACCACATCGCGTTTAAGGGGAGATTCGCGGTGACTGTCGCGGTTTTTCCGTAGTCAACATCGGGCGCGGTAAGCGTCATATTCGGGTCGGCAGCGGAAACATTGAACTCAAATGTGATTTCTTTTTCTGCATAATTGCTGCCGTCGGCGGGCAGATATTTTGCCGTGCCGTGATATGTGCCCGAGCGCAGACACTCGAAATCAAAAGGCGCTTCGCCGTTTGTGACTGTTGTGTAACCGAGCAGGTCAACATCGCTGAAACGGTAAATAACATTGCCCTGCGCGTCTGAGGGAAGGTGGGTTGTAACTGTAAAATCGCCGTCAGCCACAGGCGTCTGCGGGTCAACGGTTACGCTCATATCGGGCTCGGCTTTATTTACCTTGAATGTTTTTTCAGCCGAACCGGAGAAATAATTGCTGTCTTCCCCAAGGCTGACTTTCAGCTTATAATCGCCCGCCGCAAGGCCGCTTATTTCAAACTGCTCTCCGCTTGTTATGCTTGCGGGAGCGCCGTTAACCGCGTTCCATATTTCCTCGTTCGTATCGGGGTCGATTCCGCCGTATTTCAAAAGCCCCACGGTAATGTTGCCGGTCGCGTTGTCGGGAACGGTAACGGTCGCCTGAACCGCTTCGCCGTAGGTTATGTCTTCGGCTGTTACGGTAATTTCGGGCTCGCTTCTGCCGACAAAGATTGTTTTTTCGGCGTTTGTCGATTCATAATGCTCATCGCCGTTATAAATAACATATATGTTGCGCTCTCCCGCGTCAAGACCGGGAATATTGAAAGTAACTGTGTTTGTTTCCGACGCAAGTGATGCTATCTCAACGCCGTCAATTTTTAATGTCACACCGCCGACAGTATTATTCTCTAATCCGTGGTCTGTAAAGTTAATAATTTTCGCGTCGCCGTCAACCGTGGCGGTGATTGAAACATCCTGCCCGCTGAGGGGGTTTTCGGGCTCAACGGTAATGTGAACCTCGGTTTCGGCTTTTTTGACCGCAAACGGCAGTTCCTCCGAAACACTTATATATCTTTCGTCGCCGGAATAGGAAGCAAGCACGGTATAATCGCCTACTTCTATGCTTTTGCCCTCTATTGCATAAACCGCCTTGCCGTTTTCAACCGTTACTGTCTCGCCCGTGTCCGCTTCATCAAAGCGGAATGTCACCGTTCCCGTCGCGTTTTCGGGCAGGGTTGCCGTGATTGTGATATCATCGCCCCATACCGGTTGTTCGGGGCTTATTGTCAGTTCCATTCCGGGGTCAGGCTTCTGCTGATAGTTGATTTTTCTGACATTTGAGAAACACGGCGCGTATTCAACACCGTCTATTGTTGCGCCTGCGAAAGCCACTCTGACATAGAAATCCCCCGAGCTGCCCGGAGCGTCTGTCCAATCAGAGCCGTTTGTTTTGCAGAACTGCAGTGAAAGCTTATCCGCCGGGACATCAAGAATATTGTCATCATCAACGCTGACGGAACTGCTTCCGGTGTATGAAAACTCACCGTCGCAGTCGCTCGGGTCATCCTGCTCGACCGCAACTTCCGAAAGAATGACTTTCGGTATGAAGTCTTCAATATCATCAATTGTAAAGTCGCTTTTGAGATAAAGCGAGGGGTTTCTGACAGTGCCTTCATAGTCGAGGGTATCATCATTGAACGCACGGGATTGTGTGCCGCTGCATTGATAAAGCGTCAGTGTATCACCGCTGCGCCCGGCTATCCACCACTCGATAGGACGGCTGCTGCTGTCGGTGCCTATATATAATTTCTGATATGTGGCGCCTGTTCCTTCGTAATGGATGTTTTCGTGAAATTCTTCTTCACCGTGACTTATAAATGTGCATTCGGACTCATTGTTGTAAACACCCCACGAACAAGCCAGATCCGATTTATAAGCAAACACACGGGGATTAAGGCTTTTTGTTTCCGATATAAGCACTACGGATTCGTTTGCGCCCACTGAGAAAGTCAGCGGGTTCGAAACCTGCGCGAGAGAGTCGTTTGTCGCTTCCTGTTCGAGCCAGACTTTAACTGTGTATCCGTTTAAATCGGGTGTGTTACTTCCCGTGAAGGTGAATGTTGCCGATGTTACGCCGTCACTTGTAATTTCTTTGCCCGCGGTAAACACCGTGTCGCCGACTCTTGCGTTCTGCGTTTCGGGTTGGGCTCCGTCCACGTCTGTTTCCTTGCTCCAATCCCAGTTTTTATAGACCTGCACCATAAGGGTTTTGCCTTGCGGGAGCGCCTGTTCGGATGCAAATGTCAGGGTGTGGTCCCCGCTGTTATATATCAGCGTTCCGTTTATATCGTCCAGGGTTGTTTTCTTGAGATACATACCCCAGAGCGGCGCGGACCCGGTGTAATTCTTTTTGCCTAAGTTAGCATAAGAGGCGATTTCTTTTTTTATAAAACTTCCGTTTGTTGACTCTCCCGGAACAGCCATTGCCGCGAAAACGCCGGAAGGCAAGGCTATACGTCCGCAGGCGCATGCCTGACCGTCATCGAGCCCGTGACCCTCAACATTATAACCGCTGTCACTGCCTGCAACCTGTTCCGTGTTTTCATACGACGCCGAACGCAAATACATACCGTCGTAGTAGTATCCGCTTCCGCTCCAGAAAGGAACCGGAACGATGTTTGCCCATTTGTTTACTTTACCGTTTGTTACTTTCTGCTTGTATGTATAATAGTTACCCAGGTCATAACCGGGGTCCGCGCTTATCAACTGATCTTCATAGGCGTTCACATGATTGCGCATAAGCAAACCGCTTGCCGGCCAGAACCTGTCTTTTGTCTGAATAATACTTGTGGTTCTTGTGAGCGCCTTGTCATCGTCAGACGAATCCAATACGGCGCTGTCGTTAAACACATTTGTGATTACGGTCTCAGGCTGGAAAAGCGCAAGCTCGGCGTCTGTAAAACTGTTCAGAAAGTTTTCGCTGCCCTTTGTTCCGTTTGAGCCGTCAACGGGCAGGTTGCCGTCCGCTTTTGTAAGACCGTTCATCCACGCGCGAAGATCGCTGCGCGCCCACTGGTTCGCGAAACCGTCGGCGGTAAGGTAGCCCTCCTGAGCCGATACGCCGACCGAACAAACGCCCAGCACCATAAGCACGCTGAGCAGAAGCGACAAGGCTCTTTTAAGATTCTTCATATTCTTTCCTCCCATACAATTTTCAGGAAATGATTACTAATATATTTTAACACAACAATATTTAAATACAACAGATATTTTATGAACAAAATGAGGTCCGTGATTACTTTCTGCAGGGGATTTTTGCCCTCATATTTTCAAGGCGGTTGAGAGCGGAATACAGGGTTTCATCCTTTTTCGCGAAATGCAGGCGGATTAGATGATTCACGGGCTCGCGGAAAAAGCTTGAACCGGGAACGGCGCCGACACCGACATCTCTTGCGAGAAGCTCGCAGAATTCAAGGTCGCTTTCAAAGCCGAATTCAGATATGTCGAGAAGAACGTAATAAGCGCCCTGAGGAAAGGTGTGCGCTATGTTGAGGTCGTCAAGCCCTTTAAGAAACAGATTTCTTTTTTCCGTGTATTTGCGGGCGAGGTCCGCGTAGTACTCATCGCCGAAACGCAGTCCCGTAACGGCAGCCTCCTGAAGGGGAGCGGCGGCGCCCACCGTCAGAAAGTCGTGAACCTTCTTCACGACATCGGTTATATTCGCTGGCGCGATGACATATCCCAGCCGCCAGCCCGTTACCGAATAGGTCTTGGAGAGCGAGGAGCACGAAAGAGTCCGCTCCCACATTCCGGGAAGCGAAGCGAAATATGTGTGCTTGAACGGCTCGAAAACAATGTGCTCGTAAACCTCGTCCGTTATAACGAAGGCGTCATATTTTTCAACAAGAGAGGCGATGTATTTCAGTTCTTCATATGTGAACACCTTGCCGCTCGGATTCGAGGGATTGCAGAGTATCAGGGCTTTCGGGTGCTGTCTGAAAGCGGCTTCAAGTTCATCCGCGTTGAAACTGAATTCGGGCGGATGAAGGGGAACATATATGGGCTGCGCGCCCGAGAGAATCGCGTCGGCGCCGTAGTTTTCATAAAACGGCGAAAAGACAATGACTTTATCGCCGGGGTTCACAACGCTCATCATCGCCGCCATCATGGCTTCGGTGCTGCCGCAGGTCACGACGATATCGGTGTTCGGGTTGATTGCCCTTCCCATAAACCGCGACTGCTTTTCGGCGAGCGCCTCTCTGAAATTCTGAGCGCCCCAGGTGATTGAATACTGATGAAAATCTTCACGCGAAACCTCCGCGAGCCGTTCGAGAATCTCATGGGGAGGGTCGAAATCGGGGAAGCCCTGTGAAAGATTCACCGCGTCACATTCCATACAGATTCGCGTCATACGGCGGATTACCGAGTCGGTGAATCCCTGTGTTCTTTCGGATAATGAAGGCATTGTTGTTTCTCCTTTAAAGATAACATATATATATAAAGTATAAACCGAGCCGACCGTTTAAGTCAACTCGGTTGTTTTTATTCTATGCGGGATTTTTATTCATAAAAGACTTCGCAGGTGTTGCCGTTTTCGCTCTTGGTGGTTTCGATTCTCGCGGGGATATTTTCGGCGAGTTCGTCAACATGGGAAATGACGCCGACCATACCGTTTCTTTCCCTGACCGCCTGAAGAACGAACATGGCGTCGTTGAGGCACTCTTTATCAAGAGTTCCGAAGCCTTCGTCAATGAATATCGCTTCGAGATTTATGCCGCCGCCTCTTGCGCGGACAACATCGGAGAGACCTATTGCGAGGCTGAGAGAGACAAGGAACTTCTCGCCGCCCGAAATGTCGGAGGAGTTTCTGCATTTGCCGCACTGAAGGTCTTCAATCTCAAAGGCGAGACCCGCGATGCGCTCCCTGCCGGTTTTTTCGGAGCTTCTTCTTATTCTGTATCTGCCGCCGTAGATGCTGCCGAGCATTTCGTTCGCGCGGTTTGTGACAAGGTCGAGCATTACGCCCAGAACATAGCGCTTGATGCCGATGCCGTCTTTTCCGTAGATAAGGTTATAAAACTGCTTTTCCCTGCCGTTTCTTTCACTGTCGGCCGCCCAGCGCTCTTCTCTCCGGGTGAGTTCTTTATATGCCTTTTTCATATCCTCAACGGCTTTGCCGAGAAGGGTGTTGTCTTTGCGCAGCGCGTCGAGTTCCTTCCTTTTCGCGGTGAGCTTTTCGCTATGAAGACCGATATCAGGACGCTCTCTGCCTTCAAGGAGTTTTTCCTGCTCCCTGACGGCTTCTTCCGCCGCTTTATAGTTTGCGTCAAGAGTCGTGAGCGCCTGTCTGCGCTGTTTGATTTCCTCGGGATCCATTACAGAGGAAGCGAAAGCCTCTTCCGTTTCGAACGGTGATTTTTCAAGAGCGCTCTGCCATTTCTCAAGGTCGTCCGACGCTTTTTCAGCCGCCTTTTTGCGCTCGTTTGCGGAGTCTTTTTCGAGCTCGAGGTTTGCCTTGTGCCCGGATACCGCCGATGTGTATTCGTCGTCAAGGGATTTCGTGAGGTTGTTGTAGTCTTCAATTTCTTTGCGAAGTTTTTCGATTCTGCGGTTGAGTTCTTCAAGCGTGGGGATATCCTCGAAAGTGCCTTTGAGAACGCTTTTGTATTCGGCGGACGCCTCCGCCTTCGCTGCTTCGGCTTTCGCCTTTTCTTCCCTGATTTTGTCGGCGTTGTCTTTGAGAGCGCTGACTTCATCCTGCGCGGCTTTATACCTTTCGTTCGCTTTGTTTCTTACGCGTTCGGCGGAGTCGACTTCCTCTTTCGTGACAACCTTGCCCGTACTCTTCGCGGGAGCCGGATGGACTGTGCTGCCGCAGACGGGGCAGGGCTTTCCTTCTTCGAGTTTTTCGGCGAGCGCGCTGCCGATGTTCTCGTCATAAGTTCTTCTGAGCAGGTGAAGTTTTTCGTCCGCTTCGTCGAATTCCGCTTTCAGCAGATTGCACTTTTCGGTTTTATCCGTGTGCGCTTTTTCCGCCGTCTCAAATCTTTCGTTAACGGCGGAACATTCCTTTTCCGCTTTTTCGAAGGCGGTTTTTTTGATGTTTATCTCCTTGTAGGTTTCAGCGGCGTTCCCATAGGTTGTGAGGAGGGCGGACTTTTTCTCGTTTTCCGCCTTTCCCGCGATGTGAGCCTCTTTCTTTTTCGTGACGGTGTCAAGACGGGCTTCCGAGGCGGAGGACGCTTTCTTCGCGTTTTCGTGTTTCAGGCCTGCCTCGTTTTCCTTCTTTTTGCTTTCGGCGTATTTTTCAAAAAGAGGTCTGATTTTTTCCGCTTCATCGGCGCGGTCAAGCAGGGTGGCTTCTTCTCCCGCGTTCGCTTTTTCTTTCGAGAGCTGATTATATTTTTTCTTTCTGTTGTCAAGTTCGCTGAATTTTTCGTCATCGCGTTCAAACTCGGTTTTCTGTTTTTCGAGTTTTTCAACCTCTTTTTTAAGGTTTTTCTCGTCCGCTTTGCTCTTTGCGAGATCTGATTCCGCGGCTTCGGCTTTTTCGAGAAGACCGAAAACGGAAACGCAGTCATAAGAGCCGAGTTTTTCATCCATGGAGCGTCTTTCGCTGTCGAGATTTCTGCTGTCTTCCGTTACCTTGCGGTTTATCCAGCCGACGATTCTGTCCCACTTTTCAACATCGAAAATGCCTGAGAGGATGGCTTCCTTGCTCTTACTGTCGGAGGTGAGAAGCTCCTCGAATTTGCCCTGGGGAAGAATTACGACCTGTCTGAACTGGTCGGCGGTCAGGCCGATGATTTTTTCCGCGAAGGCGTTGACTTTTTCCATGGTGAGATTCGAGTCGAGGGGAACGAAGTCGGTGCCGTTATACTCGCCGCAGAAATGATCGTAATTGAAATTAACTCCGCCTCTGTTGAGCCTGAGCTCGCGGTAAAATCTGTATCTGCGGTCGTTGTTGTCGAAGATGTATTCAACATAGGTCGGCTCGCTGTCTTTAGCCTGCTGGCAGCGCATTTTCTCAAAGCCGGTTTTTCCGCCGCCCGCGTAACGGACGCCGTTGCTGGAACTGCAGTAAAGCGCGCAGCAAATCGCGTCAAGAAGGGATGTTTTGCCGCTGCCCGTGTTGCCGTAAATGAGAAAGAGTCCGCTTTTTTCAAGCTTCGCGAAATCAATGAACTGTTCGCCTGTAAAAGGTCCGAAGTTTTTAAGTCTCAGTGATACGGGTTTCAATTTTCCTCAACCTCCCTGTCCGATGCTTCAACAGCCGCCCTGAAAAGCTCAAGCTGTTCTTTGTCAGGCTCAATGCCCGCGATATCTTTCATAAAGCTTGTGAGAATCGCGAAATCGTCAAGTCTTTCAATATCGAGCGCGTTCAAAGTCGCGCCCTCGCCCGAGACGGTATATTCCATACCCTTGAGTTCGAGCATATAGGGGAATCTTTCTTTCATTTCATTGTAAAGAGACGCCGCGTTGGTTCTGTCCGAAACGACGATGCTCAGATAATCGTTCGCGAGATCCTTCATATTGATTATTTCCTCGTAAGTTCCCTTTACGGTGCGGCGGCCGTGAAGCTCGCCCGTCGCGACAAACCTCTGCGACATATCGGCGGTGTCGATTATCACGACACCCTTTTCCTGCGTTTCTTCCTTTCCGAAGGAATACTTGACGGGGCTTCCCGAATATCTGATTTTATCCGAGACCTTCTGGGGCTTGTGAATGTGGCCGAGAGCGACATAGTCGAAACCGTCGAAAACATCCTTTGACACGGCGGAAGCGGCGCCTATCTGCGCGGAGTGGTCGGATTCGGAGAGTTCGACATTCTGCACGAGCGAGTGAGAAACGAGGATGTTCTTTTTTGTTTTATCCATATTCTCGCGGATGATATCGCACACGGCCTTCATCGCCGTCGCCGCGGATGTGATTTCTTCTTTTTTATCGGGGAAGAGCGCGATGACTTCATCCTTGTTGAAATAGGGGAGCGAGTAAACCGCGGTGTCGCCGAAAACGGCGGGAGACAGATCCGCGCTGAGCCTGCCTGTCAGATAAAGCCCCGCGCCTCTGAGAAGGTCGCGGCAGGATGCGAGCCGGGGACCGCTGTCGTGGTTGCCCGCGATTATTATCATCGGAACGCCCATTTTAAGACAGATTTCGGTAACAACCTCATTGTAAAGGTTTATCGCCTCCGCGTTTGAAACGCTGCTGTCGTAAACATCGCCCGCGACAATAACGGCGTCGATTTTTTCTTCGCGGATGACGGAATACAGCTTTTCAAAGAAAAAGCGCTGATCCGTGATATATGTTTGGTTGTTTGACAGAGCTCTGCCGAGGTGCCAGTCCGATGTGTGAAGCAATTTCAAAAAAATCCTCTCCTTTGTTTCCGTTTTGTTCCGTAATGAGTTTACATCAAATATAAAGCGTTGACAAGCGGCTTTCCGTCCGTCTGATTGAATAATAGCATAAACGGTGTCCTAAAAAACGGACATACAAAGAAAAACGGCAGGAAAAATTTTCCTGCCGCCGTGATAATCCGGGTTATGCGGGTATTACCGTTCTGAAGATATCCGTAATCATATTCAGTATATTTTTAAAGAAATCAATTATTCTGTCAAACAACGAGACTTGACCGTCCGTCTGCTCCGCGGGACTGTCTGCCTGCGAGGGGAGGAATACATCTCTGTCGGGCAGACTGAAATCAACGGTGAATCTGTCAAGCAGGGGGTAAAGCACCTTTCCCGCGACGGCGTAAGAATCCTCTTTGCCGAGACTTACCGCGTTGAAGAGGGGGCTGAGTTCATCCGTGCTTATTTCCGTTCCGATTACGCCGAGAAGCAGATTGAGCCCGTCTCTGCCCGTCCTTGTAAGAACATATTGCAGACCCGTGTTGAGACCTTTTACGAGTATTTCACATTCGGGGTTTGAGGCTGACGGAATGTTTTCATCGCCGTAATAATGCACCGCGACAACAGCGCTCGCGAGTTCAATGAGCGAGCCGTAATCCGAGGCGGGAATCGAAACGCCTTTCGACTCCGCGAGTTTCTCAATGCTGACGCCGTTTCCCGTATCGTAAAGCGGCATTTCGAGCGCGGCGTTTACCGCGTTGAAGAGGCTGTCAACGGCAGCGGCAAGCGGACCGCCGGTTACTTTGAGCTTGCCTTTGATGAAATCGGCGGATGTGTATTTCAGAATTTTCTTTTCAACGGAATATCTGAAAAGTCCGAGCGCGAATTCCTCAAAATCGCTTTCAAGCAGGGCTTTCTGCGCGTCAGTGTATCCGTCGACGAGTTCGTCGATATTGCATTTGTCAATCTTCTGCATTTTTATATCCGCGCCTGAGGAGTTCATAACCACCGACCTGTATTCGAGCGGATAGGAGGAAAGCGCGGTTGTCAGCACATCGTAAACAACGGCGCCGTTTTTACCGGTATAAGCGGCGACATCGTTGCCGTGTTCGTGACCCGTGAACACATATTTTATTCCCCACTGTGTGAACTTTTCGGCTGTCGCCTCGCTGTCACGCAGCATAAAATCCTTCATAAGAATATGACCGAGATACAGATGCTCGAGAAGGGGATGATGCATCATATATATAATTTCTTTGCCGTCCCGTTCCGCCTGCAGAGCCTGGGCTTTCACCCAGTCGAGAAGTGCTGAGTCAACACCGTCGCCGTCGTTGCCGGGGTCGTTTGAATCCACGGCGATAAGCCTGTATTTTCCGCCGACATCTGTTGTGTATGAAGCGGTTTTGCTGTCGCGAACGAGAGCGGAGTCGTATCCGAGAGCCGCGTAATATTCTCTGAAATCGTCGGGGGAGGAGTTGAAATAGTCGTGGTTGCCGGGAACAACATAAATCTGGATTCCCGTCTCCGACTCGAAATCCGAAAGAAGGGAGGCGACGAATCTGTGCTGTTCTTCGGTGCCGTTTCTTGTAAGATCACCCGCGATAAGGATGAAATCGGCGCCGCCGTCAACGCTTTTTTGCAGGAAATCCTTTGTGAGCGCGGTCGCCTGGTCATAGATATTGCCCGAGCCGGACGCCTGGAAATACAGTTCGTTTTCGGGGTAATTCACATCGAGAGCGGTCTGTGTGTTGTCAATGTGAATATCCGTGCCGACGGTGAATCTGACGGCATCGGTTTCCGCGTGAACCGTGAAAACAACCTGAAAAACGCCGAGAAGCATTGTCAGCGAAAGGCATACGGACAGCGCTTTTGCAAAAAATGATTTTTTCATACAGACCTCCGGAAAATGAATTTATCCGCCGGGACGAAACGGTGAAGACGGATGCGGTTTATTTGTTTTCGAGTCTGAAAACAATGATTATTCTTTCAATCAGGTTATTTATGCCTGTGAGAATTTTTTTGCCGATTGAAAGGAAGAAGTTCGTTTTTACGGGGCTTTCCTGAATCACACCGATATTTCCGTTCATATATTCAGCCCGCTTTGACGCGAATTCTTTAAGTGAGTTTAATGCGGATTCATATTTTCCGGTTACCTCGCCGATATCCGATGTGCCGAATGTGTTGCGTCGGATATGATTCATAACGGCGGAGGCTTTTATTGTTTCGACATATTCGTCGAATTTATCCGAACTCCACGAGGAGACAGCCTCGTAAACGGTTTCATCCCACTGCGCTTTGCACTCGTCGATGAAATCCTGCTTTTTGGTAAGAACATTGAAAATGCCGGGCTTTTCGTCAATATCCGCCGTTCCGAAAACGGTGTTTCTGTATTGACGGGAGTGGCAGACCGTAAAGAGTTCGGGGTTTTTGTAATCGAGACCGAATCTGCCGCCGTTGTTTCCGAACGCTATGTCGTAATCCCAGACGGGACCTGCGTAAAGCTTGCCGTCGCGTGTAGCGTCGAGGTAGAAATATGTTGATGTGAGACCCGTATCCATATTGGAGGTCCACTCGCTGATATCGTAATACTTCGCGAAGGAAACGATGTCGATGAGGTCGGCGTAGTTTTCGCCTTCAGCGTTTTTACCGTTTGCGGCAAAGGCGGCGTCTTCAAATCTCTGATAATATCCGCTGATGAATTCCATCTGCTTTTTGCTCGCGAATTCGGGGCTTTTCATAATGAAAGGCTGACCTGTTTTTGTGACAAAACCGCTTTTTTCCTCGGGATATCTGTTGGCTATTTCCATTTCAAGAACATAGCCGCCGTCGGCAGTGTCTTCCTCGCTGACAGGTATCGCGGCATATTTGTATGTGCCTTCGAGCAGGCCCGAGAATCTGCCGTAAACGCCGCCCTGCGCTATGGTGTCCATATCAAAATCATCGCCGTATTCGACGAGGCAGATTTCCTCGTTTGTTTCGTCAAGGTCCGCGACGTCAATTCTGTTGCCGTCCGCCTCGATTTTCGAGGTGAGAAGATAGGCGCCGATATATTCGTTGTTTACATAAAGGTCAACGGGAGCGCATTCAGGCGAGAAGGCGAGTCCCGCGTCTGCCGCCGCGTTGTAAACCATGGCGTTTCTCATAAGCGAGCGGTCGCCTTCATTGGCGATAAGGCACCACTTTTTGCTTTTTGCCATACCGAGAATCTTTGCTTTTTTGTCGAGTTTTATATTATAGGGCTTTTTGCTGCCGTTCCAGCTCGCGTTGCCTCTGCCTTTGATATAATCGAGGGCGGGGGTTTCGGTCTGTTCTTTGCCGTTTTCGTTTTTAATTGAAATCTCGCCCGACTCTCTGTGGCTTTTATCGGCGTGTATCGCTTCAAGGCTGCCGCTTTCGGTGGCGATAAACACGGTTCCCACTCCGCCGCTTGCGACAACGGTGTATCTGTATTCGGTACCGCCGCTTTTAAAGGTGCCTTTTTCGCCGAGACTGACAACGCTGCCGCTTTCAAAATCGGCGCCGTTTAACTGCGCGGGAGCCGAAGTCCACACCTTGAGAGAGGAGACATCCCAGTATGAAGGGATGAAGAAGAAATATTCGCCGTTTTCCGCTTTGAACCAGTCAACGGCCTGAAGGGAGTCTGCGCTTTCCGCCTCGCTGCCGACGGTTACGGTGAACCCGTCTGCGCTTTCCGCCGCAAAGGGAAAAAAGCAGCCACAGGAAAGAACGGTAAGAACGGTGAGTAAGATTGAAATACACTTTTTCATAGCCTGGAAACCTCCGTAATAAACTGCATTTGAAAACAGTATAACACAGGCGCCCCGCAAGTCAACGGGGAGCCGCAAAGCGCGCCCGCGGTTATTGTTTGAATGACGCAAAAACCGTCTTAAAGGCGGACATACGAAGCGGTTATTGTCCGCCGGAACGCCGTAAAACAGGGATTTATTAATAAAATATAAAATTCACTTTACGGCATAACGCCGCCGGTTTCAGAAAAGATTAAGAACCGCGTCGTAATCGTCAATGCCGTAATTGCCTACGGTGTGCTTCATTGTTTCGTAAAAATCAAGCGTTTCGCCCTGTGCGCCCTTCATTGTTTTCATAAACGGGCGTAGTCTTTTGAAGATACGCAGGAGGGTGTCGCCGCCCGGAGTACCCTCTTTATAGGGCTGGTTGCCTTCAAACACCGAGCGCGCCATACCGACGGCGAAATCAACAAACAGTTCTTTCTTTACCTGAGCGTCCGCGTGTGTGAAGAGCAGGCGCGCGACCGTGCCGAGCGTCATTTTGTTCAGGCGTTTGCCGAGAACGGGTATGATTTTTTCGAGTGCGGGAGTGGGCTTTATGTTGAGCTTGCCCATAAAGCGTCTGGGGTCGGTGACCATCGCGGACGCAAGGCAGCGGATTAATCTGTCAAACTGATTCTGCAGGTATTCTTTGCCAGTGAGCCCGTTTTTATCCCAGTCGAATTCGGGAATCGGAATACTTTCGATTTTAACCGTTTTTTCATCCTCGACGGTTACGCGGCGGATGAATGCGGGGTCCGCGACAACCGAGCCTGTGCAGACATCGTAAAACTTGTTGCCTTTTGCGGTTTCGGTGACATTGATGCTCTGATTATGCATATGACCCGTAAAAATAAGGTGAACGCCGTTGTCGGCGAGGGTGTCGATAAGTCTCTGCGCCTGTGCTTCGCGGGCGTCGCCGATAAGCGCGAATATCGGCTGACCGGGAAGCACGGGATAATGCTCCATCGCTATCATCATCTGCCCGTCCGCCTGCGCTTTTTTCGCCTGCGCTTCTATCCACGAAAAGAACTCGTCGTCATAGGGGGCGTTTCTTTTGCCGTCAATGTCGTTGCAGATAACAAGAAGGCGCACGTCATCGGAAAGCTGAGCGACATAGGAAAGGTGTTTTTCGTTGAATTCTATGGCGTCGGAATAGCCGAAATCCTTATAGAGGCCGTATAACTCCGAAAACTTTGTGCCTTCAAGTTCGTGCGGACCCTCGTCGTCGTATGAATAGCCTTTGCGGTCGAAATCGTGGCCTGCGGTTACGAGATAAACCCTTTTGCCGCTTTTTTCCCTGAAATCGTGCAGAAGTTCCGAGACCGCTTTGTTACATTCCTTTTCGCCCCAGTAGGTGAGGTCGCCCGCGATAAGAACGATATCGGAGTCGTCGGCTTGCGCGAGCCAGTTGAAAACAGCCTCGTTAATCGCCTGCGTTTCGGCAAAGCATTTCTGCTCGAAATCCATTTTTCTCTCGTATTCCTCGCCGAACGCGCCGAGCGAGTTTTTGAAGTAGTGCAGGTCTGTGATTACATAAAATTTTAAAGGCTTCATACAAATTCTCTTTCCTTTCGGTTTTATGCCCGTCAATTTGACTTCCGCGTTTTTTTGATTCCGGAATAATACGGTATTAATGTAATTGTAATATATGCGCGGTGAATTTTCAATAATAATCGGAATTTCCGTCTGCGAAACACATAATTACATAAAAATAGAATTTTTTGTCACCTTTTTGTCACCCTTTATATGTTATTATACAGATGCGGAAACGAAAGCCTTGCAAAAGCGACGTTCCGCGGCACCGGAAACGGAAAAAATCCGTAAAAAAGTCACAGTGTCCGAAACGGGCTGCGGCTTAATATAATTCAGGAGGAGTTATCAGTATGAAAAAATTACTCGCGGTTGTTCTCTGTGTTATTCTTGCGGGCTCGTGCCTTGTATGTCTTACTTCCTGCGGAAAACAGGACCTTTCACAGAGCCCTTATCTCGGAACCTGGAAGGCAACCAAAGCTACTTTCAAGGGTGAAGAACAGGATATCAACGAAGTTCTCAAAAGCGGCGATTTCATAATCACCCTCAACGGCGACGGCACAGCGTATATCGATGACGCCGACGGTCCCTCAACTGCACAGTGGAAAGAAACAGGCAAGGGCGTTAAAGTAAAGGGCGACGATATCAACACGAAACTTGAATGGCTCGGCGACAGCTTCGATATGTCAATTTTCGGAGTTCACCTTATTATGACGGCTTTCAATCCCGAAGAAGAAACCGCTCCCGAAGAAGAGACCGAGGAAGAAGTACGCAGAATGATAATCAACAGCGAACCTGTCGTTATTACCGCTCAGGAAGGCTTTGACAACGCGGGCGTTACCGAATTAATCTGCGACGCGACCGAAACTTATTCCTTCACATCAAGCTCGGAAGACGTCAAATGGGACATCTATGTTCTTGACAGCAGGTTTGAGGACGGCGCGAGATATCTTGCGCAGGCGGAAGACCCCGACCTTGAAGGCGACGGCACTCTCGAAATCGAAGAAGGCAAATACATCTATGCTGTCTGCAGCGAGAACGCCTTTACGGCAGACGCCGCGTCGGACGCAACTCTCGCCATAGACTACGCAGCGGAATAATAAAACTGCGAAAAAACTGAAACAATCAATATGAAAATCGGGCTGACCGTAACGGTCAGCCCGATTTGATGTTTTGCGGAATTATCCTCTGCCGACTGCGACCTGAAAGGATTTTCTGCATTGATGGTTTGAACAGAACGCTACGCCGAGACCCATCCGCCATGTGTTAGGCGGGCAGGAGCCGTTCATTATGCTGAGCATATTTACTGTTCCGCAGTAGGGACATCTCGGATGCACGCCAACCGTTCTGCCGTCATCCCTGCAGATTACTCCGTTTTCCGCCCACGCCTGCGCAATAAAATCCATTTTCATTCTCCTTTCTTTATATTTTCAATATAATTATTGCGGTTTATCCGCGACTTTCTTTTTTACTGTCTTGTTGCCCGGCATATAACCCTATACTTCCGCCGGGCGGACGGAAATGATTCCGCCCAAGTTTTCGGCAATGCGCTGTTTTTGATATTTTGTTCCTTCCGGACATTGAACATCAACTTATAACGGATAACAAAACGGAATAACGGAATACTTTGACCTTATACATCGACTGTATTTTCCAATCGATTTTAAGGGCGCGTTGCCGGGAAAACATTTTTAAATATTCGCTTCAAATTCAATAGTGCTGTTGACGGTGTCAAGGGCTAACTGGAGTTTTGCCAGCGTGTCGGCGGCTTCACGGTATTCCCGCTCTGCCGCGGCGATATCGTAGTTAGCGTATTTGTAGTCGATGAGACCCACGCTCTGTCTGCCGTATGTGTCAACCCTTTCTTTGGGCAAAACGGACTTCATTGCGCCGAGGCGCGAGACATCCGCGTTGAGCTGGGGCAGAAAAACCAGCACCTCGTCAACGGTCATATCAAAGCCGGGGACTTTTGTCGTGGAGTTGAAAACATTAATTGCGTGTTTGAGCGTTCTTATCTGTTCGTTTAACTTTTTTGCCTTTTCTCTTGTCTCTTCAAAACTGTATGCGGGACGGACACTTTCCGGATCCTCGCCGACAGCCGCGATGAACAGACTCGCTTTGCTTTCAAGATGCATAAGGTCATTGAACTCATTGATAAGACTTCTGAGAATTTTGGCTGCCTGAGCCGATGTTACTTTCATATTCATTACCTCCGTTTATATTTCCCGCCCGCCTTTCCGTGCAGGCGCTTTCGGTTTTGTTGAATTGGGATAAAGCGTTATTTCAGGTCAACACCGAACCGGTCGCAAAATTCATCCAAGGTATATGTTTTTTGGTCCAGTCTGCCTTCAAGAATAACATTGAGGGATGCGTTCCTGTCCATTTTGTCGATTTCATCAGCGGAAACCATTTTTTCGAACGCGTCTTCGGTGCTGTTATCTGTGCCGATATCTTCCGGATCAATCAGTCCCGCGAGGGCAAGCTCGCTGTCGTCGTAATTCCACGGTATCGCTCTTATCGTCATTTCACGGAGCATCAGCACATTGAAGCCTTTTACGAATAATTCCGCGTCGATTTTTCTTTTTGAATAATCAGAGAAAAGCCGGATGATTTTACGCTTTCCGTCATAACTGCCTTCGTAGTATTCGAAATCCATAATGTTTTTGAAGTATTCGCTGCCGACATTTCCGGAGCTGTTCTGTCCGAAAGCTACGAAATCAGTTGAACCGTCATATTTTTTCGAAAGAACAACGGGGTCAGTTTCGTATTCAATGTCGTTCCGATCAAGAGCGGGAACATAAATCACGTCTCCCTTTTTGAATGGGACGGGAAAATCAAAACGCATTTCATTAAAAGCCGAAATTTTATTGGCTATTTCTTCATCCTCAAAACAGTAAGTCCAGCGGGATGTTAAAACCGGTTGAAAATCTTGGTTGAAAAATACCTGCGGGCTGTATCCGACCGGTTCGGGACGGTTTACAAGACGCTTTTTGGTAATCTTATAGAACGACGGCGGAGCCGTTGCCGTCTTATAAAACCCTTTAATATCATTAATTGAAGAAAACAACAGAGTGTTTTTTTCGTTTTCGTGAAACCTGCCGCAATGATATTCGTTAACGGCATAAACACAGTCTTTTTCCGCTTCGTAAAACTTGTTTAAGAAACCGGGCAGATAATCGGAGAATATCGCATTTAAAAAATCCTCAATATTCATACCGTCCATTCTGCCGCCTGTGATTGTTTCTTTACGGTTTATTGTTTTTTTGATTTCGTTCCATCCTTCACAGAGCTGCTCAGAAAATGTGGTTTTCTTAGATTGAAAAACAAGCCACGCCGCTTCAAGTCCGCCGGGCGCATAATCCGTCTGCTGCCAGTAATTGTAAATTGATTCGGAATTTATAAATTTTTTCAAGTCCGGTTTGTCTGTTTTCATATTGATTTTTCAGCCTCTTTTCCCGATTTGTTTGCGGTCTTTTTGCTTCCGAAAGAATAATAACCGTCCGTATGAGTTAAAAACGGGACATGGATAAAAACGGAGGCATTGAAGGTGAAAATCAGGGTGAAGAATAGGGGCGATTTTAAGGTGATTTTTCCCTGAAAAAGCGTGTTTTGAGATGACACGAATAATATTAATGCAAATGCTTTAAAGAAGGGCGACGTTTTCGATATTACACTTACAATTAATGCGTATGACAAAGGCAACCCTGTAAACCTCGATTTTGTGCTTCCCGCGGGAATTATCTGTAATGACCGTTACACTGTATCAAATTATGATGATGAAGTGAGCCGTGGCGAAGCCGATCTTGACGGCAGATCCTTCCACATAAATCTTTACGGTTATACATCATACACTGTCAAAATTCCTTGCAAGGCGCTTTTCTCGGGAGATTTCGTTCTTGAAAAATTCACCGCAACGGAGGATGAAAACTACATCCACACTGCGGAAGAAACAAACATAACCATCATATAATTATAAACACCGGGCTGACTGTGAAAGTCAGTCCGGCGTGCTTTTGTTCCGGTATATCCGTTCAGACTTGATGGCCGGGTGATGTTGTCCGGAAAAGATGTCCGCTTTTTGCCCCATAGCATGAGTTATTATCAAATCAACCCGTGGGGAAATTATTGAGAAAAAGGAGCGGACAAAGATGAATTACCGGGAATACTGCGAGTTGATAAAAGATGTCGGGATATCGGATGAACTTCGGTTTTGCCAGGCGGTTATGTGGCTGCACCCTCAGGTGCTGCCTCTCGGACTGGTTTCAACGGGCGGAAGCGATATGCGGGTCATAAAAGTCCCCGAAGAAGCGAAAAACAGGTTTGACATAATCGTTCCGGTTATCTGTATCGCAAGGGAAGCCTTCGCCGGCAATGAGAATGTAACGGATATTATACTTCCCTCCACCATTAGGAGACTTCCGGAAGGCGCGTTCGCGGGCTGTAGGAATTTAAAAAATATAACCATACCCAAAACAATCAGATACATCAAAGAAAAAACCTTTGACGGATGTGTCAGTCTCGAAAATGTTTACTATGAAGGAAATCCCGAGGAATGGGATGAAATCAACATTGTTCATCAGAGGCATGAAATAGAATTCGGCGAGACTGTCCCGGGAACTCCAGTCCGCTCAATACTCGCGGAAAGGCGGATAAACATCCCGGGGAACGAAGCCCTGCTTTCGGCGAATATTCATTTCCGCTGTGATCTGAGCGGGTCGTCGGTGAACCCGTCGTTTCAGATTAAAATGGGCGGAAAAGATATAACGGATTTCTTCCTCAGAAAATGATGTCGGATAAGAATATATGTGCTGATGATTGAACGGTTTTTCAGAATTCCATATTGACAAAACACCGGGCTTACCGTTACGGTCAGCCCGGTGTGGTGATTTATTCTTTTCGGGATTTCAGTTTTGCTGCGGCTTTTCCGACAATCAATGAAGCGACAGCCAGAATAACAAGATACATAAGTATTGTTTTTGTTACTGTTGCGGCAGACGCAAGCCTTACTGTCGTTTCGGATAAGACGGAACTTCTCAGCATTATTTCCAAAAAAATGTTTTCAGTATAATCGGCAGCGGACAGAACAACCGGAAGAAAAGCAAGCGGAGAGAAAGACTTTTTAAGAATATATATTAAGGAAATAAAAAACACAGTGTAAATTACGGGAAAGATAAAATCCAGCGGCAGCTGATAATTGAGATAAACATCTCTGCCGTGACTGCCTGTAAGACGGAGAAATTCGCTTGCCGTTGAATAATCGTATCCGAAATTCAGGTCGAAACACCTTATGCCGTCGGTATTCGCTTCGGTTTCGGGAATCAAAAACAGATTCATAACACCGAGTATTGCGGCGGTGAGAACGCCGGAAATAATCGCGGTATATTTCGGAAAGAAACCGCCGGATTTTGTTTTCATTTTATCACCTGTTTATAAAATCTTTTCGCATATCGTTAAATCTGAAAGATATCGGCAAATCTCAAAAAGAAGTAATAAATGCGGTAAAAAACGAGAGTGAAGATGCTACTGTTTTCCTCCATTATGAGCGTGTCGCCGGTATCAACAACGGGGACGAATTTCGCGGTGGTCGGGGTTTCATCTGTTTCCATATTGGGGGAGTGAATTGACATAAGCAGTGTTCCGTTATCTGCCGTAAACAGCATCGCGTGACCGCCGTCCATGTGTTCGTCGGAGGCTTTGTAAAGCGCGCCCGGCTGCTGTCTCCATTTTCCGTCAATTTTTCCGTTTGAGGACGAGGCGACCAGCACGCAATAGCCGCTGTTGTCGCGGAAATTGCTCCAGAGCATAATCAGCCGCCCGCCTTTCGTCTTATAAAGAAACGGACCGTCCGTGACAAAACCGTTTCCGCGGTCTCCGTCTTTCGCGCGGAAAAGCAGAACGGGCTCGGAAACAAAAGAGGTCAGGTCATCGCTGAGCTTTGCCGCCATCATAGTGCCTATACCGTCTTCGGCTGAGGTCCACTCGCCGACATAAACCATCCAGGGCTGACCGTCGTCATCCACATAGAGAGTGCCGTCGATTGAGTCGCTTTCTTTCGGGGTTATATGACCGTCGGTGATGATTTCAAACGGCCCCAGGGGAGTTGAAGAACGGAAAATACCGACGCCCCGTTTGCCGGTCGCCGCCGAGCGGTAGGTGGCGAACAGATAAAAACTGCCGTTGTAATAATGGCACTCAGGCGCCCACCAGTCGCCTTCACCGTCACAGGCTCCCTGGGGTTCATACACCTTGACAGGCTCGGACCAGTTTTCAAGGTCGGTGCTGTAAACGCAACCGTAGCCGTCCCACGCGAGCCCGGTTCCATACATATACCGGACGCAGTCGTATTCAAGAACAAACGGATCGCGGACTCGCACACCTGTATCGGCGGTTTCATATGCCGCCGCGATAACTCCGGAGGCGGAAAAAATCAGCGCGCCGCAAAGCAGCACAGCGATAAATGTCATCAGACGCTTTTTAATATTCATCGTTTTCCTCCGTAAAAACGGTTATTGTTTGTTTCTGTCAATCCACGCCATAAGCAGGTTGACTATCTTTTGCTGTTCGGTTTCGGTCAGCTCTTTGTGCAGCGGGACTTTATACCATTTATTCAGGCATCCGCGGCAGCAGCAGGCTGTGGCGTGCATAGCCTTGAAAACGGGATGTCCGCGCATCGGTGTCTGTTTTCCGTCGTTGAGCGGCTCGGCAGGCGCCAGCTTCTGACGGACAAAATCTTCCGCGTGAGCGCGTATTGTGGCGCTGCCCTTTTCTTCGAGATATTGCTTTTCTTTTTCCGTCAGATAAAAACCCGACCGGAATTTCGAGCGCTCAAGTTTGTCAAGCGCCTGGTCGATTGTCTGCATAACAGTCACCCGGTTTCAGAGCGTTATAAAGTGTTCTTGTGTGTATTATAAATTAGGTGAACAGTAAAATCAAGAAAAAGCGAAGGTTGAGTATGCTTGGAACTGTTATTGTAAAAAAATCAGCCCACCCTGACGGGTGAACTGATTTATTGGCGGAGAGTTAGGGATAAGTATTTGCTTCGCAAATCCTTGCATCCTCGGCGACCGTTGTCCAGCAACGGTGCCCGCCTCGGACTTCGAATCCCTTCCTTTGCAAAAAACAAACAGAGCCGCCCTTAAGGGCAACTCTGTTTCTTGGCGGAGAGTTAGGGATTCGAACCCTAGGTGCATTTCTGCACACAGCATTTCGAATCGTATTCAGTATTAAATCATCAAAAGTTTTATTTTTTTGCAATTCCTTTTACAGACTTCATTGTTTCACCAATAATCTGTTTAGCATTCTTATCCTTAAATCTATCAAGATTATCCATAAGGAACTTAATAGCTGCAGCAAGAACAGGATTATCTTTTAATTTATCTTCAATAAACTTTACCGCCTCATCAATCTTGTTTTTATCAATTCTTCCTTTATATATCTCTTCAGACAATGCGATAACCGCCTCGCCGAGAGCAAACACAAAGAACCCTGCAACGACCGCATTGATAATAGAAGCCGCTACATTGGGAACCGTTTTTAATGCGTTTAATGCCGCTTTAGCAACATTGGTGATTGCTGCAGAACCAACAATACCGGTTACAAGGTCGCCTGAAAAATCAACACCATATATTTTAAAGAGACCTTTTGCAAGTCCTGTCTCTAAAGGAACAAGAGCAAGAGAATCCGGGAACGGGAACGGAACTGCGCCTATAGCAGCTGCCGTCATAGTCGCACCGGCAACAGTTGCTTCAGCCGAAAATCTTTTTTGCTCCAAAACCATCCTGCTTTTGTTGTCTTCATTGATTTGTCTTGCTTCAGCTGAAACATTTAACGTTTGTGTGCAAAGATCCTCTAATCCTTTTTCCGGAACGATATTGTCTTCAGTTATTTTGAATTCTTTTGCAACGACAGGAACTACAGATTTTAAATTGATTCCTTTTTCTTTGTAAAAAGCCGCTTTTACAGATTCAACATTTTCCTCTTCGTCGGGTCCGGAATATGATTTTGTGATAACGGCAAAAACGGGAATGTTTTTCCAGCCTTTTATGGTTTTGTTCATTAACTCAATATTATGTGCAAATGTCCTGCGTGTTGTTCCTTCAATGCAGTACCAAACAGCATCAATGCCGCCGCCATCTTCAGCTTTTATCTGTTCTTTAGTAAACTTCTTGACTTGATTTATTGTTTTAAGTTGCTGAACAAGATTATATTCAAATCCCTTTGTATCAATCAAAGTCATCGGCCAAATATCTGATTCCCAGATTGAGATTCGTTGAGTGTTTCCTTCGCCTATTCCGGTTGGCACTTCTTTTCCGGCAATTGCCTCAATTAGGGTGCTTTTACCTGCACCTGAATTACCTAAAACTAAAACAATCATTCTTTCTTTATTATCCATTTTATCCTCCAAAATATTGATTTATTTTTATATTGCTTAATCGTAAAACTCAATTATCACATTTAGGTCAGGAATATCCGGATTGCATTCTTTAACCAATGTGGTAAGTAATGATTCGGCGCTGTTTTCAGCACTTTCATAAAAGTTAGAAGTTGTTTTCATATAAGTTCTGAGTTGTTCAAAACCTTTACCTTCCATTTCTTTTGCTTGGTCAGTTCCTTCTTTAATGCTGTAATTTCTGAACGATTTATTTTCGTAAAGCAATGAGGTGCTTTTGATTTTCTTAACGTGCGTTAAAGTTGGAGAGGGAACTCGAACCAGAACAGCACATCTTTCATTATCGATTATTACTTCGGATAAGGACATATCAATTGTGTAAACGCCTTCGCCTTCATATTCAAGCCATATATAGCCCTTATCATTATCCTGTTCCCAAATAACATATTCGACATCGCTAACTTTAAGAACTTCAAGATTTGATAATTCTTTAATGCTTGTAATATCAATTGTTGCTCTGTTACTTACATGATATTTTTTCTCAGCTTTGTCAAAGGCGCTTTGATAATACTCACTGTACATCTCGTCTGATTTTAGATTCTTTGAGTTGTTATAAGCTTCCTTTGCAGAACCGGCAGCCTTTTTTGCGGTTTGTGAGAACAAAACAAATGCGCCGGCGGCAACAATAATTGCTATAATCAACATTACCAAGGCTCTGACATAGTTTTTCGTGGCAGAATTTTTTCTTTTTCTCTTGCTTTTTTTGTTAATGTTCTCACCTTTGTAGGAGTTGTTTATATCATATTTATTATTCATAAATTATACAGCCTCCTCTGAAAAATCAATATCCACATCCACTATTCGACTGTTAAAACTCTTTACCATATCGGTAATTTGTTTTTTTGCTGAAGATCTTGCTGATTCTTTTAGTTGATCATAATTGGGAATTGATTCTTCCGCCTTTTCTGCTAACTGGTTGGATGTGTTAAGATACTCTGTGAATCCGTCTTCGGCGGATCTTGTAAACTTGCTTTTTTGATATTCAGCCAATTTTTCGGTAGCAGAATCATCTATGTATATGTCAGCTGTAACATCCGGAACAGTTACTGTTGCAGTTGAAAAATCATCGCTTAATTCAACACTTATGTTTTTTAAATTAACCGAAAAAACTGCATTTCCTTTAACTAGGAACAAAGAAGCATAATCATTTTTTCCGACCTTATTGAGATTTGTCATTTTTATTCCTGCAACCAGGACTTCCAGACTTCCGGCTTCTTTTATCTTATTTGCAACTATAACAGATGTATCTTTTGCGCTCAACCCTTCTTCTTTTCCCGCCTTGCCGCCTTCTTTTTCCCCGGTTGTTATTCCGTTAAAAGAGCCAATCGCCCAACCGACAGCATTTCCGATCTTACCGCCAATATCCTCACCCAAAGAATCAGCTTTCAGATAAGTCGGCAAAACTTTCACCGCTGTAAAAACTATGGTGAAAACTAATACCAGTGCCGTTGCAATCATTATGAAAAATGACGGGGCAGATTTGAATTTTTTAAGAAAAGGAACGGCCATATTCTTTTTTAAGTCATTAACAACTGCTTCTTTTGCTTCATCAATTTCTTTATTCATATTACACACCTTCTCATTTAACTTTAAGAAATGTTTCGCGGCTAACTGTAGTATCGGCCATGCTTTCGTTTATTTTGAACTTGACAGTCGTTTTCTTTTTGCTCTTTACTTTGTCAATCAAAGAACCGATACCGCTGCTTTCATATACAATACTGTGTTTATCGTCCGTTATTTCATAGACCATTTCTATCTCTTGATCAACATAAACGGGTAATGCGCGGTTGCCGGTCAGTGTTTTATTATCGGCTGTATTTTTAAAAATGACTTTTCCATAAGGGTCATTAACATCGAAAGTGACATAATATACTTTTTTGATTGGATGCTTGTCTATGATTTTATCAATATCCGACACATATTTTGAATATTTCATCACTTTGCTGTATTTTCCGCCCGAGGTATCTTTATCGTTTCCCGTGACAGTATAACCCTCGTTGGGCTTTATTGTTACTTTAACAGTGCTGTTCTTTTCAATTATATCACCTGAAGATAACAGCTTTTTGTTCCTACTGTCATTTATGTTTACATTAATAATTCCGTTGGGTATTGACTTAGCCTTGAATGTAACAACATCAACTAACGAGATTGTCATCTCAATTTTGGTATAGATGACATTTGATGACTCAAATTCATTTGCTCGGTATACTTCTAATTTATAATTGTCGGGAAGTTGACCATTAAGATAGGCGGTATCCAATATTTTAGTTCCATCCTGCTTTGTCATAATACTGTGAATCTTTAAAGCTTTGCCAGATGGAATTGTTGCATCATTTGCAGTAATTAACACTCCATTATAAGTGTCAATATTTTCTTCTGTAGCAAGTGGTTGCTGCCCACTTATATCAAATTGTTCTTCTTTATATCTGTTTTTCTCAACTTTAGGAGACCCAGCAACTGAATATGATGCTTCAAAAGTCATATTTGTTCCGACACTGTCATCAATCATAACAACAAGTTTTGGCTGATGGTCTTTATTCTCAGTTATAATTGTCTCAATATCAGCACCGTCTGCTTTTGCCGTCTGTTCTTTTTCTTCAGTCGCGGTATAGAAATATGTTTTTCCGTTTTTGTTGACTTGCCATCCATTCCATGTGACAAATTCCAATGCTATTTCAGAACCGGCGTAAGCCTCAATCGAATCGCTGTTTATTGACTTGCCATCTAATTTATAATTAATCTTACCGCCGATTTCCGGTTGAGGAAGATTAACTGTAACAAGTATATGAGGATATATTTTAATTGCTTTTATACTCTTTTTTGTTTCTTCGCCATTAACAACTATGTAATGCTCTCCTTCAGGAAACCAGTAGCCGTCATCAATATCAGTTGCTTCATAATACAACTTGCTGCCATCAGCAAGCACAGTCTTATTATTAACTTCTTTTCCCTGATATTTAAATGTGATTTTTCCATGTTCAAAAGAATAGTCGTTTGAATCAAATTTGAACAAGCTGCTTTTAGGTTGTGGCGCGGTAAGAGTATATGTATATTTCTCGTTTGTGCCTTTTTTTGAAAGTATAAGTGGACTATAATCGGTTATTTTAAGTTCGCCGATTTCGGATATTATTGTTATACTTTTTCCGCCTTTCAAGGAATAAGGAATCTTCTGTTTTGTGGAGGATACTTCAAAATCTTTGCCGTCGATTTTTATTGCCTTTTTTCCTGATATGACCGCTTGGGTTTCAATTGTATATTCTCCGAAAAACAACTCGTGTAATTCAATGCTGTATGAATCCGTGGTTAAATCAGCATCTTCCGAATTAAAATTAATTATTCCCTTGTCTAAATCACTTGAATTATAATTGCATTCCGGATTTGAATCGACAAAATAATACTTTTTGTAGTCAAAAGAATAAGAAATATTAACGCTCTCAGTGGGCTTTATATCAATTGAATCTTTCAAAACCTCTTCATTATTAACCATCCAGGTTCCGTCATACTCATTTTTATGATTATTATTATCATAATAGTAATCGCTGAATGCAATTGTTCGGTTACGGTATTTGCCTATAGGTGCTATTGATAATTGTGTGCCTTCATAATTGTCCGGTATCTTGAAAGAAATATCATCCATTTCAATACTTATTGATTTTGGTGACTGGCTACTTTCATCAAAATCAAGAGCCTTAAATCCACAAAACCCATATAAATCTGTTTTTTCATTACTGCATACAAGCGATTTATAATAGACCTTATCACCTGGATTGAGCCAGCAATCTTTTGGATTAATTATCTGTTCGTAGTTTTCATCATAATAATAACTGATACCGATAAATCTGTTATCAGCAAAAGTTACATGTATTTGCTCATTATGAACGCTTTCAGCCTCATCTAAATCCTCAGAGTATCTGCCTTGCTCATCAAGCTGACCCGATTGTTCAAGCTCTTTGTATTTCCGGTAATCTTCTTCATCTTCGATTTTTGCCGATTTGATAACAGAATTGCTTATAACACTGTCGGCATAATCGCTGAGAAAATAACAGCCGACTACAGATATTACAACCAAAATCAAGAACAGCAACAGACTTTTTTTCAAAACACTTCCTCCTTATAATCTTTTAATTCTTTGCTTGTTTTATTTCTTTAATCAACTTTTTTCTGTACTTTTTATTGCCGATTCCGGAGTAAACATACATTAGCTCGGGATGGTGAATTGCCGGGAATCTTTGACAGTCTAATGTCATTAAATCTTCAAAAGACAAGTGATTAAATAAGAATTCATTTGGGCTTGTTCCCCATGTTATCTTAGCCTTATATTTTCTCTTCATAAATAAACACCTCCTCAGAACAAAAATAACAAAAGCAAAAGTGCCGCCAGCACAATTAAGACGAAAATCGCTAATCCTAGCCAAACTTTTGAAAGTACAATCAACAGCTTACGGCTAAACCAAGAATCATAATTGCAAGCAAAATCAACATTTCACCAGCTCCTTTTTCAGCGTGATTTCATTATACACTTCAGAGTTGATAAAATGGTGTGCTGTCAGCACAATGATTAATATCTGGTGCTCAATGATTCATGTGCTTTTTCAACCCAGTGTTGATATAACTCACCGGGGCTGTTATATTTGGCAATCAGTGGTTCAAACGCGGCGTAGTAATCGTCTTTGACGATAAGATGATTTCCAAAACCAAGGCTGATATAAGTCCAGCCGTCGGGAACCGTTGTTCCCATACCAAAGAGGCCAAACTTACATTCATCGATTATGGGAAAGGATTCTTTTATGGTTTCGTGTTTAAAATCACCGAACACATAGTTTGCATGATACAGTTTTCCGTCATCTGTAATAAACAGTATTCCGCCCGGCTCACCCATTGCGCCGCCTTCAGCAACTGAGAAAAAAGCGGTTTTGTCGAGGAGTTCTTTTGTAAATGTTTTGTTATCAAGTTCAATTTCTTTAATCATTTACTAATTCTCCCAGATCATATCAATTAATTCTTCTTCATCGACCCAGGAAGCATCATATTTGATTTTTGAAAGATGCTCCCCACAATTGGGACATGTTTTTTTTGCGACTTTTGATTTACAACCACAGACAGAGCAGATGTCAACATCTCTGAGAAAGTGGTTTTTTTATACATTATTAATCGTTTATTCTCAAAACTCTTTATCCTATTTAGTATTACAATCTGAACATATTTCGGCGTAATCATCCGGAACAGTTCCATCTTCAATTGTTGCCGCAATGAATAATCGGTTGCATTTGTTGCAATTCACCCACAACTGATTCCAGTGATCTATTGCTGGCATATTATTTAAAATACATATTTCGGCTTCCATTTTTCCAAGAGTGTATTTAGGATTTGAAAACTTTTGTATAAATTCAAATTTTCCATTATTACTGTAATCAGGTTCACCTAAATGGTGATTCTCATAATAACTTTTCATTACCATAATTAATGGTAAATGCTGTCGTTCCAAATTCTCTTTTCTTTTTTTCTCATTTTGTCTCTTCTTTTCTTTGCATTCTTTTATTCTCTCTTCCTCAGCAGCTTTTTCAGCAGCAAGTTTTTCTTCAGCTATTCGCCTCTCTTCAAGTTTTTTAAGATCTTCTTTTTGCGTCAATTCTTCAATTTTTTGACTGCATTTTTCAATCATTTCCCGAGAGTCTTTCCAGTTAATAATAGATTTAAATATATGCAGAGCATTATTTACATCATGTAATGAGTCAGATTGATAATATGAAATGGCTGAATCATAAACAGTATTCAGCTGTTTTTCTCGTTCTGCTTTCCGCTTTGCTATATTTGCTTGATAAATCTTGTGGTTTATTTCGTTTATCTCATCGAGCTTTGAAATAACAGTTTTATTTGTCAGCCAAGAGTACAAATCACTGTTACTGAACATTTTGTATATTGCATAGGTATTTTTTATCTCATCGTCCTTAATATCTATTAGATTCAGTTTCAGTGTTGGCGTTTCGCCATATGTAGAAACATAATGAAGATTACAACCAATTTGCGGATGCTGAATAACGACGGCAATATGTTTTTCACCCTTGGAACATATTATTGCAACGGGGTTGTCATCCCTATATACTATTTCAGATTGGTCAGGTATAAGCTTTATTTTCGGGCTGAAAGGTATTGTTTTATTTGAATTAATATTGTTATTGATTGAAACAAATTGTTCAAAACTGTCTTTATTTATATTCTCTACAACACCCAAACAGCAAAATAGATTGATTTCAGGCAGATAAATATAATTATGTCTGTCAACATATTGCTTAAATAGTTTATACAAACCCGTCAGGTATGCTTTTTCCTCGTTACAGCCGCCTTTACTATGTGCAAAGTGATGAATTCTAACATTACCAAGTCTCGCCTCAAATTCACCGCCGCAAAAAGGACAAACACAACCGCAGTTTAATCCTTTTTCATTCTCGGAAAGATCGTCAATTACTACAATCTCGCCATTTCTTTCCCCAAAGGGGTTTCTCAAGATATTCATAATCATATGCTCCTAAGAATATCATGCCAATTTGTTTCATCTATTTTGCATTTTCAACCATTTCTAGTATTCTTAGAAATGTTGCGCGCGGTCTTGTATGGAAACGCTTTATTTCATCCTGTAAGAGTATTTTACCTTGAGAATCGCAGAGATCAAAATATCCTCTTTGCATAACAACTGAAAACTCATCATTGATTTTTATAACAGGTTTATCTGTTGAGCCTTCTGCGATTGAACCGTCAAATGCCCGCTTGATTTCATAGAGTATTCTGTATTCCTCTTCGGATGTGATGTTGAAAAGCTCATGCAAGCTTTCGCTGTTCTGTAACAAAAAAGAATTTGTAAATCCGGGTTTGTAAAGATAATCATCGTCAAACCTGATTGGCGCAGAAAGTCTTTTCCATTCTCTGACAACAAAGGTATAATATCTCTCATCGGTTACATGCGGCCTGAATGGTATTTCGGTTCTTTTTACTCTTGCCGTTCTGATTATTTCGCCGTAATAAACTATTCCCGGCTCTTCGGAATTCTTTTTAGGACAGAGGGCAACATATCTTATCGGAAGAATATCTTCCGGAACATTGCTTTCCTGCGTATAATAATACTTTTTTGATATGCAGTGCTCAAATTGTTTCATATCACGCACTGAGCCGACAATTACATCTTTGCTGTTCCAGTCAACTCTGGCAAGTTTTTCCTCAATTCCCACAGGCAAAGATGCCCTTTCAAATGCCGAATCGGGAGAATCGGCAATAAGTTCATCAAGGAAACCGCTCACAAGTTCCGTTGATCCCGGAAGAAACGGAAGCCCGCCGATATTCACGGTTTGAATACTCTTGTAAAATCTGTGGTTCCTGTATTCATCTTCATCATTATAGGGGAACAAAATATATGCCCCGAACATTTTCTTTTCAAACATAAACTTCGAGCCGGCATTTTCATAGACAATGGAGTCTCTGTACCGATGCATCGTATTTATGTCATCTGCTTTTGGCCCCGGTTTTGTATCGGGATAATAACTGTCGGGCTCGCTTTCAACTCTGTATTTTGCATCGAAAACATACTTGTATTCTGTGGAGGAACCCTTCTTCTCCAGCGAAAGAACATTATCGGGTCTTTGATTAATTGTCTGAGTCTTTTCTTCTCCGGGATTGTAAGTAAGAAGAATCTGCTCACCGGTGCGAGGATTAACAAATGTGATTTCGGATTTCTTGCCTTTCTTTAATGTAACGGTTACACCCGTTTCATCAGTCTGTATTATATCTCTTGATACCAGGCTGTAGTTGTTTTTCAGTATGCTGAAGAGTTTGATAAAGCACCAGTATTCATACAACTGGGCTGTATCTTTCATGGAGATACGGAAAACAGCACCATTGAATGACAACCCTCTGTGAAGCAGAAGAAAGAACTTATATAGTTCACGGTAACCCGGAGCCATCCCGAAAACAAGAGACATACTTTGCGTAGCGGTGTATTCGGAAATGTCCGCAAGAAAAGAGTTATTGAGATATGCGTGGATCTTTTGCTTCATTGCTTGGGCTTCTGTAATTACGGCTTCACTCTCTGCGCTTTGAGGTATGGATTTTTTGTATCTTTTCAAAAAGTCATCAAACTGACCGATTGTTGATTTGAGAATAAACTTTACAAACCTGTTTTCGTTGGTATCATAAGTAATTCTTTTTGTGACCGACTGAACCTTTTCAACTTGCAGATTGCCTTTCTCAAATGATACATAATTCTGATGATGTTCTAACCATTTCTCAGCACTTCTGTCGGTCTTTTTTGCTTTATGTGCCGGGACAATATAATGCTCTGTGATAAGCTTGTGATGGGGAACAGATAAGATTCTGTTCACCGCCTGAATATACTTATCAAAAATCTGTCTGATGAGTTCAAAAAATACAGCGGGGACAGTCTTGTGGTTATCTCCTACTGAAAACTCGCGGTGAGTTCTCTTCAGAAAATCAATTTCAGCGGCATAAGCCATTTCGTTGATTTCCTGCATCATTTTTGTGTAGTCGTCTTTATAACTTATCTTTGATGGATATATTTCAATCCTCAAGGCAAGCATGCGCCGACCGTCTGCCGATATTTCAAACTCCGAATAACCGACCTCGTTGCCGAAGTTGATTATTCCGGTAACAAGT
>CADAER010000012.1 GCA_902787025.1 Oscillospiraceae bacterium
GCATCGATAGAACCCAACATACCATTGTCAACAGCTACGGCAAGTTCGTGTTCGAAGGTGTGGCCTGCCAATGTTGCGTGGTTTACTTCAATGTTTACCTTGAAATCTTTATCCGTAACGCTTATCAGATCCTTTGACATAGCGCCCTCGCCTGTCAGATAACCGGACGGGTCGTATTTTTTCACAATCTCCGTCAGCCTGTCAACCTGCGCGTTTTCCTCATTTGATGACGGAGTGTAAACAGAGTTGACCATCATAAGCTGCTTTCCGTTTTTGAAGCAGATTTCTTTTATGCTTTCGGGCAGCATATTCTCACTTATCGCGGGGCCGACAAAGGAGTTGAGTGAGATAATGCCCGAAATGCCGTCAACCTCTTCAAACTCGTCAATCATTTCGGAAACCTTTCCCGAAGGAACCTTATCGTCAATGATGACAAAGTGCGTTGTCGCCATATTGAAATCGCCCTTGAGTTTTCCGAGAGCCTGAACGGAATCCAGCTGCTCTGGCAGAGCGTTTGAAATAACATAATCAAGCGGAACCGCGCTTTTCGCGATATATGAGGGAATAATCAGCGCCGCGAAAATAACGGAAATAACTTTTCTGTGTTCGACAACAAAACTGTTGAGATGTCTGAACCCGGGAATTATTCTTCTGTGTCTGAATCTGTAAATCGGATTGTAAAAAATAAGCAGAAATGCTGGCAGAACAACCACAACGGTCATAACGCCGAAAACAACGCCCTTTGCCATAACGATTCCTATGTCGAAACCGAGCGTAAGGCTCATGAAGCACAGAGCAAGAAAGCCGAATATCGTCGTCAGGGATGAACCCGCAAGCGAAACAAATGTTGATGAAACCGCCCGCGCCATCGCCTCTGTTCTGCTGTCCGTGTTTTTCTGCTCTTCATTGAAGCGGTCCATAAGGAATACGGAATAATCCATCGTGACGCCCAGCTGCAGAATAGCGGCAACGCTTTGAGTGATATATGATATTCCGCCCGGCATGAAGAAGTTCGTGCCGAGATTGTAAATGACGGCATAGCCTAGAGCGGCAAGAAGAACAAGGGGCAGAACGAAAGAATCCATCGTCAGAGACAGCGCGATGAGCGCGAGAACAACGGCAATGACAATGTATTTGGGGGCCTCCGAATCGCTGAGCTGTTTTGTGTCCGTAATAATAGCGGACATTCCGCTCAGGAAGCACTGCTTGTTGAGCTTTGTGCGGATTTCCTTTATCGCGTTCATCGTCGATGTCGTCGCGGAGCCCTGCTCAAACTGTATCATCAGCAGGGTTGACCTGCCGTCGTTCGCGTAGAAAATATCCGTCATAACATCGGGAAGCATTGACTGAGGAATGCTTATGTCGGCGATGTCATCCACCCAGGTAACATTCGAAACGCCTTTTATTCCGGCTATTTCGCCCTTGAGTCTGACAACATCCTTCGGACTCATATCGTCAACAACAAGAAAAGCGTTTGCAGCAAGTCCGAATTCTTTGTCCAGTATGTCCTCGCCCTGTACGGATTCAATGTCCTCGGGAAGATATGACATAATATCATAGTTTACAAATGTGCTGATATAGCCGAAAAACGACGGGATAAGCAGCAGAGTTGCCGTTATCAGAATTGTTTTCGGATGTCCTGCTATAAAACGCGCAAGCCTGTCAATCACTGCAGTCACCTCCCAGAATGCCGGCAACGGCCTTCTTAAGCTCCGGCCTTATCTGTTCAAGCGAATACGGCCCTTTGCCCAGGACGGAATCGCAGCAGACCGAACCGATAAGGTCGATGACGAGATATATCTTCATTTTCGCCGACGCTTCGCTCAGGCCTTTTTCAACAAGATCTTTTGCAAGCGTGTCAATAAGGCTCGGAAAATCCCCGCCTTCACCGGACGCAAGATTGCGGAAGCACGATGAAAGCTTTTTGTTGAGCAGAGCCGCCAGGTCTTTATGCTCGAAAAGATAGTCAACAACATAATCCGTAAGGAAATTACTCCTTTCAATAAGAGTCATTTCGGCGTTCTTTTTCTTTTCGGCAAGCAGAGCGATTCCGTTTTTCAGAACCTCCGCGCTCTGAAAAGAAACAATCTGGTCAAGCAAATCGTATTTGTCCTTGAAATAGAGATAAAACGTGCCTTTCGCCACGCCCGCCATTTTGACAACATCATCCACGGCAGTGGAGGCGAAGCTTTTATCAAGAAAAAGCTTTGACGCGGCTTCAATGATTCTGCTTCTTTTAAGATTCTTTTTTTCTTCAATATATGACATAATCAACACCTTTTTTCCGATGGGGATATAAAAATGACTGTCAGTCATCTTTTGACATAATAGCCCAAAAATGACCGACAGTCAATATTTTTTGCGAAGTTTTTACACTTTGTTAATAAAGCGATTGATTTAACTGTTATGGTATTCTATAATAAATACAATTAAAGCAATTTCATCGGCAAAAATCGCGAACGACGGAGGAAACCTTTATGAAACAATTCAGAAAACACTCCCGCAATCCGATATACGGCGACGCGGAAACGGGAACGCTTTTTGATGTTTATGTAACAAAAGCAGAAGACGGCACACTGCGTATGGATTACTCCCTGCGTAAAAACAATACCGCCGCCGTCGCTTTCTCAGAAGACGGAATTAACTGGAGCGCACCACGTTCAACGCTTTTTCCGTCTTCCGCTTCGGGCTGGGAAGACGCGATAAACAGAAACTGCACGCTGAAAATCGGGAATAAGTATTTAATGTGGTTTACCGGTCAGGCTCACGGCAACAGTTATATAGGAGTTGCCGAAAGCGATGACGGCCTTGATTTTCACAGAATAACGGACGAACCCGTGCTGTCTCCCGAACTTCCGTTTGAGGGCGAATCCGTTATGAATCCCTGCGTGCTTTATGAAAACGGAAAATACAGAATGTGGTTCAGCGCGGGCGAAACCTACGAACCCAATGTGCTCTGCTACGCCGAAAGCGATGATGGCGTTCATTTCACCAAATCACCGCTCAATCCGATTCTGAAAAACGAGCCCGGAAACGAATACGAGCAGGAGCGCATCGGCGGCTGTCAGGTAATTCCCCATAAAGATTTCGGCTATCTTGTCTTTTATATCGGCTACCGTGACATAAACACAGCCTGCATCTGTTGCGCTTATTCCCGCGACGGAGTAACGGATTTTCACAGATGCAGACTCAATCCGCTTGTCGCGCCGTCGCCGGGGGAGTGGGACTGCGATTCCTGCTACAAGCCCTCCGCTCTTTATGATGAGGAAAAAAACAGCTGGCGGATATGGTATAACGGCCGCAACGGCGGTAAGGAATATATCGGCCTTGCCGAAATGCAGGGCGATTTCACGAAGGATGATTTTGAATAAAAAACAAAGCCTTGAAGCAAACCGCTTCAAGGCTTTTCAAATGCTGAACTCTGTTATTATTTCACAACAATCGCTTCCGCGTATTCTGGGTAAGCGACACGTAGGTTTTCGCGGTCTATTACTTTGAAATCGGAACCGTTATCCCAGACAAAACAGCAGAAACCGAATTTATCCGCCGTGCCTGTGAGATACTCCGCTTTTTCCGCGAGGTTTTCAATATGCTCTCTGTCGGTCCACCCGAATTCCGTTATGCATACTCCGACGCCTTTTTTTGAAAATGTGTTGTAAAAAGCGCGCAGTTTTTTGTAAATATCCCGTTTCTGTTCAAATGTCAGTTTGTTTTCGCAGTCGGCAAACTCCGAGCGGTGCGCCGTGCCGGGATAATAATGCAGCGAAACCATAACTCTGCTGTCGTCGGGAATCTCAATTGCCGTGTAGTTTTCCTCAAGGTCGCTCGCCGCGTAGCCTGTTATGAAAACATATCTTACGGCGTTTTTGCCGCCCGTTTCCCTGACTGCTTTAAGAGCGGCGGCGTTGAGACGGTTGATTACAGCCCTGCTTTCATCGTTGCCCTGCCACTCGTCGTCCGCGCCCACAACGCGCGGTTCGTTCATCAGGTCAAAAACGAGTCTCTCGTCATAACCGGCAAACCTGCGCGAAATCTGAGTCCAGATTTTTACAAGCGTTTCGCGGGCTTTGTCCTCGTGCTCCCTGTCCGCAACAAGCCAGTCCTGATCGTCGTGCTGAATGTTTAGAACGGCGAACATTCCGCTGTCAATCACATAATCGACAACCTCATTTACTCTGTCAAGCCATTCTTCTTCAATGTTCCCGTTTTCGTCGAGATGCTGAAACCAGGTTACGGGAATTCTCACCGTGCCGAAGCCGCATTCTTTTATGAATTCAATCTGCTTTTTTGTCGTTTTCGGATTTCCCCAGCAGGTTTCCGTGTCTTCGGGTTCGGGAATCCTCCACGCCTCAAGCGTGTTTCCGAGATTCCAGCCCGCTCCGAGAGACGCCGCGAATCTGACCGATTCCGTCTGCGGGGAAACGGGGAAAACAAAGAGAAAAGAAAAAAGAGTGCATACACTGAGCAGAAAAGCAACAATCTGTTCGCCGAAAGAAAGCATCTCTGTCCTCCTGAAATCAATTAATATCAATGCGCTATAACTATTTAATTATATCATAAAAGCACAGACCCTTCAAGCGCCGCCGTTTTAAATACTGCCGTTTCTTGAATCGTTTGCTATGTTGTGATACAATAAACCGAAAAGACTTTCGCAAAAAAGGTGAAGAAAATGCATTTCGGTTTTTCTTATGTCGGGCTGTTTTTTCTGCTTATGCTATTCATACCGAATTTCATCTGGGCGAAAAACAAACCCGAAAACTATGACATATACTCAAAAAACGAAAACAAAATCCTTCTGATTCTTGAAAGAGCCGGCAAAATTGCCGTTTCGTGCCTTGCTCTTGTCTTTAAGGATTTCAACCCGCAGGGCGTGAACATACGGCTTTTATGGCTCGGCGGAGCGTTCGCGCTTATGGTTTTATATGAGATATTCTGGGCGCGTTATTTCAGAAGCGAAAAGACGATGAAAGATTTTTACCGCAGTCTTTTGGGAATACCCGTCGCGGGAGCGACGCTCCCCGTAGCCGCTGTTCTGCTGATTGCCGTTTACGGAAAGAATCCGTTTCTTTTCGCGGCGGGAATCGTCCTGGGAACAGGCCATGTGGGCATCCATCTCGCTCACAGAAAAGAGATTGAAAAAACAGACGGCTGACGGCAGACAGAGAGGTTTATTATGAATATTCAGGTTATCAGAGCCGCCGAAACCTGGCAGCAGGCTGGGGCGTATTATGTCCGTATTCAGGGAATGGCAAAACAGCACGGCATTACTCTTCGCAGAGAGTTTGACGAGTATGACACTCCCGATACAAAGTATATTGTTCTCACAGATGACGACTTCCCCGTCGCCACCTGCCGATTTTATATGCTTGACGGCGGCTCCGCGATGATAGGCAGGGTCGTTGTCCTGCCCGAATACCGCGGCAAAGGTCTCGGGACAAAAGCCGTGACCGAGGCGGAAAACTGGCTGCGCGAACTCGGAATTGAAAAGGCGGTTGTGGAAAGCCGTGATGTTGCGGTCGGTTTTTATGAAAAGCTCGGCTATACGGTAACGGACGGCTGCGTAATTCACGGCGACACATTTGACTGTATTAAAATGGAAAAGCCGCTCGTTTAGGCGGGAGCAACAGCGGGTTGCTTGCGTTACACTTTCTCACGCATTAGAATTACAGGCAGGGGGTGTTTTAAATGAACACAAAAGATATTTTACTGGAACTCAGAACAAAAAACGGTCTTTCACAGGATGATGTTGCCGAAAAGGTTTTTGTAACCCGTCAGGCGGTGTCCCGCTGGGAAAACGGCGAAACAGTCCCGAATACCGAAACGCTTAAACTGCTTTCAAAGCTTTTCAATGTCTCCATCAACACCTTGCTCGGGGAGCCGCGCAAGCTTGTCTGTCAGTGCTGCGGTATGCCTCTTGAGGATGAAATAATAAGCAGGGAAAAGGACGGAACGCTCAACGAGGATTACTGCAAATGGTGCTATGCCGACGGAAACTACACATACAGCGACATGGATGACCTCATAGATGTATGCGTAAAGCATATGGCGGGCGAAAACTTTACCGAAGAACAGGCGCGTTCCTATATGAAAGAGATTCTTCCGAAACTCGATTACTGGAAGAGATATGAGGAATTAAGCGACAACGGCCAGTTTGATGAATTCAAACAGCAGTTGATTGACGAAATCAACGCCCTTGATGTCAAGGGTATGCCGAAGGTCGGAAAACTCAACGCTCTTGTGGGAAAATATGTCAACCTCGAATATCCGCTTCCGAACGGAACAAAGGCAAAGTTCCTCGATGACGGCGTTACCTATTTAGGCACACAGCTTGAACCTGAATTCGGCGGCGACCGCTGCTTCGGCGTTCTCGCGAATATGGATTTTATTCTTATCTGCACTTACGAGGCGGATGGAATAAATCCCGAACTTGTTTTGTTTAAGAAGAGATAAATCCACTTGAAAAAATGCAATAAAAAGAAGAAACCGGCGTATTTCTACGCCGGTTTTTTGAGTGTTTGTTTTTTGACTTATTCAGCCTCGGGTGCTCCTACGGGGCAGGTTCCTGCGCAAGCGCCGCATTCAATGCAGGTGTCTGCGTCAATAACATATTTGCCGTCGCCCTCGGAGATAGCGCCTACCGGGCAGTCTGCTGCGCAAGCGCCGCAGGAGATGCAGTCGTCTTTAATTACATATGCCATTATTTTGTCCTCCTTGATTGTTATTTGCTTTTGCGTATATTATTATACCATTTTCGGGCGAAAATGCAATAATAATCGAAAAAAATTTACAATTTGACGGTGCGCGCTCAACCCTCAATATCTTTGAGAGCCGCGATTTCCGCTTCGTCAACCTTGATCTTGCCGTCACGGACTATCTTTACATCACGGCGCGTGAATACCGACGGAGCGGCCTCCGGTCTGCTGTCAAGCTGAACCTTGAGAATGCCCGAAAGCAGGTTGCATTCAACAACCGTTCCCTTGCCCTCTTTTGTGTCAACAATAGCGCCGACCTTCGGAGTGACCTTGAGAAGATACTCATAACCGTCCTGCTCATATTTGAGACAGCACATAAGTCTTCCGCAGGTACCGCTGATTTTCGCGGGATTGAGCGAAAGCCCCTGTTCCTTAGCCATTTTGATCGCAACGGGCTGGAAATCGCCGAGGAAGGTTTTGCAGCAGAACGGTCTTCCGCATACGCCGAGACCGCCGAGCATCTTCGCCTCATCGCGCACGCCTATCTGGCGAAGCTCTATTCTTGTCCTGAATACAGCGGCAAGACTCTTGACAAGCTCGCGGAAATCTATTCTGCCGTCGGCTGTGAAATAGAAAAGAATTTTGCTTCCGTCAAAGGTGCATTCAACATCAACAAGATTCATTTCGAGCGCGAAACTCTCGATTTTCTGTTCGCAGATGTCAAACGCTTCTTTTTCCTTTTTCTTGTTTCTTTCAAGCGTTTCGAGGTCTTCGGGAGTCGCCGAACGGATGAGCTTCTTCAACGGCTTTACTATCTCGTCGTCGCTTACCTCGCGGTTTTCCATCGTAACCTCGCCGCATTCAACGCCGCGCACGGTTTCAACAATAACACGGTCGCCTTTTTTAAGGGTGTTTCCGTCGGGATCGAAATAGTAGATTTTGCCGACTTCCTTAAAGCGGACGCCTATAACTTCTGCCATTTGCAGTTGCCTCCATTTATGTATTTGCTCTGAAAAGCGTGCAGAGCCTGGTTATCAAAAGGTTGTAATTTCTGTTGTTATCAAAGCCCGATTTAAGCTCACGGATGATTTTTTCAAGTTCGCCGAGCCTCGCGAGCGTAAGACGCATAGCGAGAGCGTCCGCGGCTCCGTCAAATCTTTCGCAGCCCGTTCCCGTCGCCTTTACCTTCATTGCCTCAACAATGATTTCGCCGAGCACGGGTAAAGCGCCCGCGAAAAGGGCTTTGTCTTTTTCAAATACAGCCGCCTCGCGCACAATATCGAATTCATTGTCCGAGACAATCGCTTTCGCAATAAGGCAGGCGGTTCTGACGGCTTCGTCCGCCGCTTCCTCATCGGGTTCGCTTTCCTGTTCGCCGAGCGAAAACACCCTTGAACGCGAAATAACCGTGTCAAGCAGATCCGCTCTGGAAGGGCAGGCTACAATGAAGAACGCGTATTTCGGCGGCTCCTCAAGGGTTTTGAGAAGAATATTCTGCGATACGGGCGACATCTCGCCGGTAAGCGTGAGAATATAAACCTTCGAATCCGCTTCGTTGGGAATAATGCTTACGGAGTTGACAACCTCGCGCGCGGTGTCGGCGGCAAAATTGCCTTTTTTGTCTTCCGTATATATTTCAATGTCGGGGTGTATGTCCGCCGCCGCTTTTCTGCAATGAGCGCAGGTCCCGCAGGGAGCCTCGTCCGAGGAGCATACAAGCGCCTGCGCGATTCCTTTCGCAAGCGAGAGACGCTTTGAGTGCGAGCCGCCTTCGATAATTACCGAATGCGGGAATCTTCCCGAGCGCAGAGCCGCGAAGATGTCTTCACCCAGCGACATATTGATATCCGTGTTAAAGTAAATCATTCTGATTACAGCCTGTAAAACTGGTCAACATCAAGAACAAAAACCGTGGCGCCGCCGACATTTACTTCAATCGGAGTAGAAGCCATGCTGAACTCGCCGGAGGTTACCATCGGAGCCACCATTGTTTTGCGGGTCGATGAAAACTCGCCGATAATCGAAATTACATTGTCAACCTTTTCTTTTTCCACGCCGATAAGAAGGGTTGAGTTGCCGGCGCGCAGAAAACCGCCTGAGGTTGAAAGCTTTGTGGCGCGGAAACCCGCGTTCGAAAGCTCGTCGAGAACAACGGGGCAGTCATCGTTGCTGATAATCGCAATTACAAGTTTCATTTTAATACTCCTTTATTCGTCGTTGAGTATTGATAAATTCCGTTCAATCACCTTTTTGCCGCGCCATTCGTAAGCCCTGCCTTCGATTTCGCAGCCGCTTTCAATATGAGGAACGGCGCTGTTTATGAACTCCTCAATGTCGGATAGCTCCGCCTTTTTGTTCATCGGGCAGACAGTCTGGCAGATATCGCAGCCCCAGGCGCAGCCGGTTGATTTTATCAACGCCTTTTCCTCATCGGTCAGTTCGCCCTTTTTCTGGTTTATCGCCGAAAGGCATTTCGCCGGATCGGGGCCTCTGTCGCCGATAGCGTGTGTGGGGCAGGCTTCACGGCATTTTTTGCAGTGTATGCACATTTTGACCTCCGAGCCCGTGCAGGGAAGGTCAAGCGATGTGACAATCTCGCCTATAAAAACATAGGTGCCGTAGCGCTCGTGAATAAACAGCGAGTTTTCGCCCATAACGCCGAGCCCGCTCAGCAGAGCCGCCGAAACCTCGGGGATGGGGGAATTGTCCGTGAAAGTCACAAAACTCTCATCGGGAAAACTCTTCTGTAATTCCTCAACCGCGTTTTTCATTCTGCCGTTTATTACCGTATGGTAGTCGCTGACAACGGCATATTTCGAAATGTTGGAGTTTTCGTAGTTCTCCTCGCTCAGAAGGTAGGGGAATACCGCCGTTATGACACGTTTCGCGTTTTCGGGCAGTCTGCTTTTCGCGCGGCAGTCAATAAGCCTTGAGCGCAGGAGTTCAAAATTGCACACTCCCCACGAGGGAGCGGCTTTGTCCATAACAGTTTTTACAATATCAATCATAACGCTGAAGCAATTCCCGTCGTAACGGGTATGGTCAGAATCGACATAAGGCTGACAGCCGAAACAACCTGCGAGGCAAGTCCCGTGTCGCGCCCGTATTTCGCCGCGAACAGAACGGTGTTGTTGGCGGGAGGCACCGAGGCTGTAAGCACAAGGGTTGAAAGCAGGGCGCCCGTGAATCCGAACAGCCTGCAAAGCACAATCATTATCGCGGGCAGAAGCAGAAGCTTTAAAGCCGCAACAACAAGGATTCTCCAGTTTTTAAACATTGAGCGGAAATCCGAATGGGCTATGTATGTGCCGAACATCAGCATCGCAAGCGGAGTGTTGAGAGATGCGATATACTCAACGGGCTTGAACGCGATTTCGGGCAGATTGATATTCAGAAGATAAAACGGAAGACCGATGATAACGGCTATCACGCCGGGGTTGAGAATTATCTTTTTGAAATCAATCTTTTTCGCGCCTTCGCTTTTGTCCATTATTGTTATGCCGTGAGTGAAGCTGAATATCTGGAAAGATATAATCACGGCGGAGCAGTAGAATACACCCTGCGGACCGACAAGCGCGTTGTTGAGCGGCAGTCCCATATAGCCGCAGTTGCCGTAACCGCAGGCATATTTGTAAATTGCCGCTTTTTCCTTGTCGCAGCGACGGAACGAAAGCGTGCTTATAACCGCCGCGATGGCGTGCATAAGCAGACCCATCCCTATTGCTATAAACAGGTTTTTCAGCGTGTCGGAGGAGTATTCAAGCGTCAGAAAAGATTCGATTATTTTTGCGGGAGTGATGATGTAGAACAGCAGGTCCGTGCACATCAGAGCCGCCTTTTCGGTAAAAAGACGGGTTTTGTCGGTAACAAAGCCGACCGCCACCATAAGGTAGAGTATGATTACCTGCTGAGCCGCAAGCTTCATCACACCGAATATTTCGGCGGAATTCATATATTATTCGTCTTCTGCTTCCTCTTCCGCAGCCTGAGCCGCCTCGGCTTCCTCTTTTGCGTCCGCGTTGCCGCCTATCCAGCCGATTCTTGTAAGAACGATGGAAAGAGCGAGCAGAGCGGTCATAAGGTCGCAGTATTCAGCGGGAGAACCGGTGTAAAGCATATCGCCTTTACCGGAGATAAGCATAATGAATCTCGGAACAAAGCAGACGAGAGCGAGCACCGCCGCGGGAAGACCGAACGCGACGAGTTTCCAGTCAAGACCTTTTGACTCGATTTTGGAGTTCAGCTGGGCGAACGCCGTGAAGAAAATAAGCATAAACGCCAGCATAAACATTTCAAGGAAAAGGTCGGAAACTTTTATGAAGCTTATTGTGGTTGTGAAACGGTATATAAGACGGAACATAAACCATACCGTGGGAGCCACGGAGATGATTTTGTATTCCGAAGCGTTTGTCGCGCCGGAAAGCATGCTGATACCGAATACAACAAAATAGATCGCCGCGAGAACCGCGAACAGCGACTGAGCGCAGAGCACATAGAGCGAAACCTTTGTCATATCTGAGGTCTGCGCGTTGTAATTGAGAATTGTGTTGAGGTCAAGCGCCGCGTCAAAAAGAACGGCAACCGCGGTGAGCAGCGCGATTATGCCCTGAACCGGTCTCTTGGCAGGCGTTCTGTCAAAACCGAGTTCGCTTTTGTAAAGCAGGGCGGACGCCATCGAAATAACGATTCCGGCACCGATTACGCCGTAAAGAACATAAATGAGTATGTCCGACGAATCAATGTAGAAGCCTGTGCCCGCTTCAAGATTTGTAAAGAACTGGAAAGTTCTCAGCGGGAGAGCCACGATCGCAACAATGCAGAACGCTATTGTTGAAATAAGAAAGCCTGTGTTACGGGTTTTTTCCATTTTTATTTACCGCCTATCTCATAAAATTATTTATTTTTTCTCACGGTAAACGCCTCAGCGTTCATCAATGGGAATATATTTGCCTGGTTTGATAACGTTTTTGTATGCGGGCCTGATTATCCTGCCGCCCGTGAGCACCTCTTCCATCCTGTGAGCCGACCAGCCCGCAATACGGGCAACCGTGAATATCGGCGTGAAAAGGTCCTCAGGAATACCGAGCATTTTATAAACGAGGCCGGAATAGAGGTCAACATTCGCGCACATCGGTTTTTTATTCTTCTTGACAGTCAGGAAGATTTCGGGCGTGAGCTTTTCGATTGTGTTGAGAAGTCTGAAATCCTCCTCGAATTCCGTCCCCATAGCCGCCTTTTCGGCTCTCGCCTTGAGAATGACAGCTCTCGGGTCGGAAAGAGTGTAAACCGCGTGGCCCATACCGTAGATGAGCCCCGAACCGTCGCCCGCCTCTTTGTTGACTATCTTCGTGAGATAATCGGCGACCTGACCTTCGTCATTGATGTTCCTGACATTCTGACGGAGAAGTTCAATCATCTGCGCTACCTTGATGTTCGCGCCGCCGTGCCGCGGTCCTTTGAGAGCGCCTATTCCCGCCGCTATTGCGGAGTAGGTGTCCGTTCCGCTCGATGAGAGAACTCTTGTAGCGAAGGTGGAGTTGTTACCGCCGCCGTGTTCCGCGTGAACCATAAGGCAGGTGTCAAGCAGCTTCGCCTCTTCATCGGTGAATGAGGCGTCGGGACGCACACAGCTGAGAATCGCCTGCGCCGTCGTGTGATCCGGGTTCACGGGATTTATCGACATACTCTGACGGTAGTAGTGCCTGCGTTTGACCTGATAAGCGTTGCCCATTATTTCGGGCATTTTCGCAAGTATCTGCAGACTCTGTGTCAGAATATTGAGAACGGATGTGTCGTCGGGGTTGTCATCGTATGAATAAAGCGCCAGAACGCAACGAGCCATCTTGTTCATAATGTCGGGGGAGGGCGCCTTCATAATCATATCTTCAATGAAGTCCTGCGGGAGCTCCCTGTTCGCGCCGAGATTGCGCGTGAACTGTTCAAGCTCCTCCCTGTTCGGCAGCCTTCCGAAAATCAGCAGCCAGGCTATTTCCTCATAACCGAAGCGGTTTTCCTCCTCGCACGCTTCAACAATATATCTCATATTGATTCCGCGGAATCTCAGCTTGCCTTCACGGGGAATTCGCTCATTGTCGTCAATGTAGTAGCCTTCAACGTTGCATATATTCGTAACGCCTGCCGTAACGCCCGTTCCGTCGGGGTTTCGCAGACCGCGTTTGACGCTTGACAAGTCGTAGTCTTCTAAATCGAATCTGGAGTTTTCAACTATCTGTCTGCAGTAAAAATCAAGGTTTTTCTGCATATTGTCGGTCAGACGGATACTCATTTTCAGCCTCCTTTTTCAAGTGATTGAAAAGCGCGGGCAGTCCGCATACTGCCCCAGCATAATGGATTAATTATACACACGCATATATAAAAAGTCAAGTAAATATATTTATTATACAATAACACAAAGCACTTGACATAAAACGCTTAAAATCATAAAATGAAGGGTAGTGTAAATCTGTAAAAACGGAGGAAACGCTTTGAAAAGTTATTTCAGAAGAACATGGCTTGATATAGACACGGACGCCCTGCGCGAGAACTACGAACAGATTTGTTCCAAGCTCACATCGGGCGCGGGAGTGATGGCTGTCGTAAAGGCGGATGCCTACGGTCACGGCGTTGAGCAGATTGTCAAGGAACTCGTGAAATGCGGCTGCGAATGGTTTGCGGTCTCAAATCTCGAAGAGGCGATGCAGGTAAAAGACGCGGCTCCCGACTCATCCGTCCTGATTCTCGGCTACACACCGCCCGAATACGCCGAAAGACTTGCCTTCAACGGCATTTCGCAGGCGGTTTTCAATTCCGAATACGCGAAGGCCCTGTCCGAAAACGCGGCGAAAAACGGCGTGCAGGTGAGGATTCATATTAAAGTTGACACCGGAATGAGCCGTCTCGGCTTTACATATCACGACTCGGAAGCCGACTGCGGAACAGCGGCGGCGATAGCGGAAGCGTGCCGTCTCGAAGGGCTTTATCCCGAAGGCGTTTTCACTCATTTCGCCTGCGCCGACGAGGAAAACGGCGAAGCCTTCACAAGAGTTCAGTATGACCTGTTTATCGGACTTGTTCACGAAGTCGGGAAACTCGGCGTGAAATTTGAAATCCGCCATTGCTGCAACTCCGCGGCAACGGTAATCTATCCTGAAATGCAGCTCGATATGGTGCGTCCCGGCATTATTCTTTACGGACTCGCGCCCTCCGATTATATCGGCAAATCTATAAAACTCAGACCGGTTATGAAAATGAAAACCGTTGTTTCAATGGTTAAAGAAATACCCGAAGGCACCCCCGTAAGCTACGGCAGAACCTTCACATCCGGCAGCAGTATGAAAATCGCCACCGTGCCGGTAGGCTACGCGGACGGTCTGCCCAGAGCCCTTTCGGGCAAGGCGAAAATGCTTGTAAACGGCAAGGAAGTGCCGGTAGTGGGCAGAATCTGTATGGATCAGTGTATGCTTGACGTTACGGGAATTGAAAACATCCACGAAGGTATGACCGTCACCGTTTTCGGAAGCGACGGAATTACCGTTGACGATATCGCTGAAAACGCAAATGTAATCAATTATGAAATAATCTGCGGCATAAACAAGCGCGTGCCGAGAGTTTATCTTGAGGACGGCGGAGTTGTCGCGATTTCGGATTATCTTGAAAACAAATAAGGAGAATTGATATGAAAAAGAAAAACATATTTTTCCCGGTTCTCGGCTGCCTTTCGGGTGTCGCGGGCGTTGTTTCGGGGTTTGTTCTTTCGTGCAGCGTGAAGAACACGGTTTCTTCGCTCGCAAAATCCGCGCTCACGGCAGATTCACCGCAGAACTTTGATTTCTATTCATACTTTTTCGGCAGCTCACAGACCGCTTCGGTTGACGATACCGCGCTTATGACGGCAAAACTTATTGAGCTCTGCGGCAAGGGCTTTGGACTTCTGCTTATTTTCATCGGTCTTTTCACTGTCTGCTATTTCGGCTTCAAAATCGAAAAGGCTCTCACCGCGCCCGATTTTCCGCCCCCGTTTATGCCTCCCGAACAGGCTTTCCCCTGCGGTATAACTCAGGAAAATCCCGCACCGGATGACGGCGCATACGCACCCGAAAATTATAATGCTCCCGAACAGGATTATATCGCGCCTGATGAAGGCGTTTATCCGCCCGAAGAGGGCTTTTCCGCGCCCGTGAGCGGCGCTTATCCGCCGGAGTCCGGAAACCCGCAGTAAAACAAAAAAACAGAAAAAACGCAAAGTTATACAAACGCTTTTCAAGTTGTTTCCGGGGTTCCTTATAATTAACAATTTCTCAACAATTTATTATGTGTTAATTCACAATCGCTTAACATTTGGCGGTTACAATGTAATTGTTCCCGATACGGGGGAGCCGCACCCCCCGAAGGAACTATGCCGTGAAACGGCAACAATACCCCTCCTCAATTCAACCCTATAGAAAAGACGCCTTCCGCAAGGGCGTCTTTTCGTCTTTTTCAACGCCTTTTCCGCGCGGGCAGAGAGGGCCGCAAATTTTTTATTGAAAATAAAACAACGGTGTGTTATTATCATAAAGTATTTATGTTAAAGGAGAGCGAAAAAATGTATAAGCTTTCAATTCCCGAAGGTTACAAGTCAGCGCTGGATGTCAGGCAGACTCAGATAGCCATCAAAAAAATCAAGGATTATTTCGAGAGAGACATCGCCGTTCAGCTTGAACTTATGCGCGTGAGCGCCCCTCTGTTTGTTGACAAGGCGTCGGGTCTCAACGACACGCTCAACGGCGTCGAACGCCCCGTCGCGTTTGACATTAAGGATTACGGCGACAGAGATTTTGAAATCGTTCAGTCGCTCGCGAAGTGGAAGAGATATGCTCTCAAAAAATACGGCGTCCGCTCGGGAGAGGGCTTATATACCGATATGAACGCCATCCGCCGCGACGAGGATGTTGACAACATCCACTCCGTCTTCGTTGACCAGTGGGACTGGGAAAAGCGTATTGAGAAAAGCGAGAGAACTGAGGAAACCCTGAAAAAAACGGTCCGCCTCATATACAGTTCACTGCGCCACACGGAACGCTATGTAGCGAGAGATTACGACTTTTTCGAGAGATTCCTGCCTGAAGACATTTTCTTCATCACCACGCAGGAACTTGAGGATATGTATCCCGATCTCACTCCTAAAGAGAGAGAAAACAAAATCGCGCGTGAGAAAAAAGCCGTGTTCATTATGAAAATCGGCGGCGCGCTTAAATCAGGTGAAATCCACGACGGCAGAGCGCCCGACTATGACGACTGGGAACTCAACGGCGACATCGTTGTTTATTATCCCATTCTCGATATGGCGTTCGAACTCTCCTCAATGGGCATAAGAGTTGATGAGGAATCTCTCATAAAGCAGCTCGAAATCCGTGGCTGTCCCGAGAGAAAAGACCTGCCTTTCCATAAAGCCCTGCTTGACGGCGAACTGCCCTATTCAATCGGCGGCGGCATCGGCCAGAGCAGAATCTGTATGTTCTTCCTGCGCAAGGCGCATATAGGTGAGGTTCAGGCATCCGTCTGGCCCGAAGAAATGATAAAAGAGTGCGAAGCGGCAGGCATAAAACTGCTTTAATCATAGTATCAAAAGGGACTGTCGGACGGTCCCTTCTTTGATTTGAACGGAGAATTATATGGCAAGGACAAAACCCGTCAGAGGCTCAACCGAAAAGCCCGACCACATTATGATAAGTTTTTACGACGACTCCCGTTACAGTATGGCTGTCACCTGGCGCACCTGCGCGGAGGTCGAGGGAGGTTTTGTCGAATACCGCGCGCAAAACGGCGGAACAATGAGATGCGAAGCCGAAAATCACGTTTTCGAGAGCGATATCGACATAAGCGTCATTCACACCGCAAGACTGAAAAATCTCACGCCCGGCACAAAGTATTTCTATACCTGCGGGGATGAAAACAACAGAAGCGACGAGTTTTCATTTGAAACACAGGCTGAAAACACGCACAAATTCACCTTTCTCGCCCTTGCCGATTTTCAGAAAGGCGAGCCTCACGACCTGCCCGATTATTCTTATCTCGGAAAATTCATAAAAAAGATTCTCAAAGAGCATCCCGAAATAAAGTTTATTCTTTCGGCGGGCGACAGCACCGACTGCGGTCAGCACGAACAGCAGTGGAACGGAATGTTCTGCGGTCTGGAGGGAATAATCGAAAATGTGCCGTTTATGGCGGCTCTCGGAAACCACGACAACAGGGGCTTTGAGGATTACGAAAAAGGCATCGGCAGATACTATGCGGAACCCGCCGAATTCTTCTGCGCTCAGTTCCGAAAAGCCTATCCCGACAACGGAGCGGAGAACTGGAAAACCGAGAATTACTCCTTCGATTACGGCGACGCACACTTCATAATTTTCAGCATAAACGGTCCCGAAGAAACAGATGAATGGGCAAAAAAAGACCTTCAAAATACTGCCAAAAAATGGAAATTGGGAACCTACCATTTTCCGATTTATTATTCGGGAACGGACTGCGAAAACGACGACGCTTACCCCGTTATGCGCGGAAGTATGGAAATGTGCGATATTATGTTTTCCGGTCATGAACACAACTTTTCGCGGAGCTTTCCGATAAAAAATGAAGAAATATTCGACCGCCCCTCGCAGGGCACTGTTCACTATATGCTCGGCAACGGCAACTGCAATCCGCCCGGCTCGAGAACGCTTCAAAAAGTCTGGCACAGCGCGTTCTTTCCGCAGGAGGAAAATGTCAGCGCCTACGCCCTTGTCGAGGTTGACGGCGACAGAGTAACCCTTACCGAAATGCTCGACGACGGCAGAATTGTCGACAAATGTATTATTGATAAAAAAGAGGATATGATTTATCCGCACGCGCTCGCTCCGAAATACAACCGCCCGAGAATGCTTTTCAAGGGTATGGATCCGGGACTCGCGCAGGTTGATGTTCCGCCCGAAAATGTTGACGGCGTATGGTTCATTGCCGCCGCCGTTCTCGCCTCATTTATCGGAGCGGATGTCAATCGCGGGGAGGGCAGTGTCGGAATTGAGCTTTACGGGCATAAAGCCGTGTTCACTCTCGGCAGTGACGAGGCGCAGACCGCAGACGGCGTTCTCCCGCTCGGCTCAAAGGTTTTCAGAGGCAGAAGGGAGCAGCTTTATGTTCCCGCGGACGGTTTCGCGAAAGCTTTCGGAATGAAATGGTGCTACAGCGAAAGGAACAATTTCCTGTCATTTGAGCACGAAAGCGAGAGCCATCCAGTCCCCGTTCAGCCGTAATTATATTTTGCGCGGCACTTGAAATAATTACGGAAATATTGTATAATATCCGCGACAAATACGGAGGTGCAGTTATGAGACTCAAAAAACTCCTTTGCATATTTGCCGCAGTTGCTTTACTGTTTACATTTGTCTTTGCCGTCAGCGCGGATTTCGGCGATTTCGGCGGCGATTCCGACTACGGAAGCTACGGCGGTTATGACAGTTACGACTACGGCGGAAACGACAGTTATGATTACGGCGGAAGCTATGGTTCCGGAGACAGCTACGATTACGGCGGAAGTTACAACAGCGGCTACGGCGGCGGTTACTACTACGGCGGCACCGACACATCCGGTTACGGCAGGGAAGGCGGAGACGGTTCCGCGCTGCTCGGCTTCTTCGTTCTCGTCGGTCTGATTATTCTCGTCTGTTACATTATTCATAAAATCAAAGCAAGCAAGAGACCCAAGAGAGTTGCGGGCGGCGGAGCGACCGCGACCGATATCAGAACCCTCAAACCCGTCAGCGATTATCTCGCTCTCGACCCCGAATTCAACGAAGCGGAATTCAAAGAAAAACTCTCCAATCTCTATGTCAAATTCCAGAACTCCTGGCAGGCAAAGAAAATGGAGGATCTGCGCCCCTATCTCACCGACGCTTTCTATGCGCAGATGGACCGTCAGCTTGAAACCTACCGTCAGAAACAGCAGACCAATATCGTTGACCGCATAGCGGTTCTCGATGTCAACCTCGTCGGCTGGAAGCAGGAGGGCGAAAACGATGTTATGGTGGCCCGCCTCAAAGCGAGAATAGTCGATTATGTTGTCGATGATGTCTCGGGCAGCATCGTCAGAGGCTCCGACAAGGTCGAGAAATTTATGGAATACGAATGGAACCTTGTCCGCACCAAAGGCCTCACCACTCAGGAGGCGAGCGGCACCACCGTTCAGGTCTGCCCGAACTGCGGCGCTCACGTTGATGTCAACCATTCGGCGCAGTGCGAATACTGCGGCTCGATTCTCACAACCGACACCTTCGACTGGGCGGTAAGCACAATCAAAGGCCTCGCCCAGCGCACAGCGCAGTAAATTTGTAAATAAATTGTAAACTTTTCGAAAATTCCGGCTGATTCAGCCGGAATTTTTTTATCCGGCGGACACAACATATTGTTGAATTTTCGTAATGGCGGGCGGCAAAAGCGTAAATTGCGGTATTGTGCATTATATATAAGATATATATAAAATATTTTTCTTGACAAATCGGCGGTTTTGTCGGATAATAGGATTGAACTATAAAATAAAATACGTGCATTCTAACATAAATTTCATTATTCGGATTACGCAGTCCCGGCAAACTTCAGGTCATCGGTTTTGCCGGCAGGAAAAAAGGCTGCAGTTCATAAGGAAGGTAAAGCATGACTTTTAACAGAGACGGCAACAATTTAGGCGACATACTGCTTGCCAACGGCAAGGTTACAAAAGAAAAACTCGAACAGGCTTATGAAGAGAGTCAGAAGACAGGCAAGAACTTAAGCGAATGTCTGCGAGACCTGAAACTTTGCGACGACGAGTCCATAGCAAGGGCACAGGGCGAACTCCTCGATGTTCCCTATGTCAGCCTCCGCGCAGTAACTCTCCCGCCCGAAATCGTCAGGATGATAAACGGCAGAGTTTTAAGACAGCACAACGCAGCCCCGGTAGAGTTCCTTGACGGCAATACGGATATCCTTGTCGTAGCGCTGGCTAACCCGCTCGATATGGTCGCGATTGACGACCTTACAATGATCACGAGCTGCCAGATTGAACCCAGAATTTCAACCGCAAGCGAAATCAACGGCTTGCTTGACAAATACTACGGCTCTGAAGAAGCAATGTCCGCGGCCGAAGCTTTCGCGAAGGACCGTGAAAGCAAACTGGCGGCAGCGGCAAAGGATGAAGACGAAGACGAAGAAACCGATCTTCAGTCGGCCCCCATCGTTCAGCTTGTCCGCTCGATTCTCGAGCAGGCTGTCCGTTCAAGAGCCAGCGATATTCACATAGACGCCCACGAAACGAAGGTTGTCATCCGTTTCCGTATAGACGGCGTTCTGAAGAATGTTATGTCATACGACATTGAACTTCTTCCCGTCATCGTCACCCGTATCAAAATCATCGGCGGTATGGATATTTCCGAAAAGCGCCGCGCGCAGGACGGTCGTATCACCATCCACGTTGATCGTCTGGAATATGACCTTCGTGTTTCGATTCTTCCCACATCCTACGGCGAAAAGGTGGTTATGCGTATTGCGTCCACCGTCGGCCTTACCAAAACAAAGGCTCAGCTGGGTATGAGAGAAGCCGAACTCGAGCGTTTCGACAATATCCTCAAAACCCCCAACGGAATTATTCTTGTTACCGGCCCCACAGGTTCGGGCAAATCCACAACTCTTTATACAGCGCTTTCGGCGCTCAACGATGAAACGGTTAACATCATCACCGTTGAGGACCCTGTCGAAGCGAACATAAACGGTCTTAACCAGGTTCAGGTTAACCCCAAGGCAGGTCTTACATTCGCGTCGGCCCTCCGAGCCATCCTCCGTCAGGACCCGGATATCATTATGATAGGTGAGATCCGAGACTATGAAACCGCCTCAATTGCGGTTCAGGCGTCCATCACCGGTCACTTGGTTGTAAGCACCCTGCATACCAACTCCTCGTCCGCGACAATTACGCGTCTTCTCGATATGGGCGTTGAGTCATATCTTATAGCGGACTCCGTTGTCGGCGTTATCGCCCAGCGACTCGTGCGTAAACTCTGCCAGCACTGCAAAAAGGGCAGGGACGCCACCGATGAAGAAAAACGAATTTTAGGTATTCCCGTTTACAAGCCTTTCACAATATATGACCCCTGCGGCTGCCCGATGTGCGGCGACACAGGTTTCTACGGCAGAACCGGTGTTTATGAAATAATGCAGGTTACTCCCGAACTCAAGCGCCTTATCACCGCGAAGGCAAATACGGAAGAACTCAAGAACGCCGCTCTTAAAGACGGTATGAACACTCTCCGTATGAGCGCCGCGCAGTATGTTATCGAAGGCGTAACGACAATTACCGAAATGCTTAAAGTTTCGGCAGAAACTTAATTTCCGACAATTCCCGAAGGCTGGTGACAATAAATGTTAAAATTTGCAGAATGCGTTCAGAAATGCGCCGAAGTCGGAGCGTCTGACCTTCATATATGCGCAGGCTATCCTCCTTCAATGAGACACAACGGCTCCCTTGAAGCGATAGATTTCGAAGAACCCCTTACTCCTGCGGAATGTACATCTCTCGCTTATGAGATTTTAAACCCGATTCAGATTGACGCTCTTAAAAAAGAAGGCGAAATCGACTTCGCTTATTCCGTCGATGATGTCCGTCTGAGAGTCAATGTTTACCAGCAGGCCGGCACAACGGCTATAGCCGCCCGACTTCTGAGAGGAAACATCCCGTCAATAGAAGAGCTCGAACTTCCCGAGGCGCTTGTAAACCTTCAGCACAAGAGGCACGGTCTTATCCTCGTTACCGGCATCACCGGTTCAGGCAAATCGACCACTCTCGCGGCTCTTGTTCAACTTATCAACAAATCCTTCAGCAACCACATCATAACAATTGAAGAACCTATCGAATACATTTATCCCAAAGGCAAGGCGATAATCAATCAGCGTGAAATCGGAACGGACTGCAAGAGCTTCGCAAACGCTCTGCGCGCGGCCCTCCGTGAAGACCCTGACGTTATCCTCGTCGGTGAGATGCGAGACAATGAAACCATAGCGACAGCCCTTTCCGCGGCTGAAACAGGCCACCTTGTTCTTTCAACACTTCACACTATTGACGTTGCAGGCGCCGTTGACCGTATGATAGACTCTTTCCCCGCTCACCAGCAGTCTCAGATAAGGTCTCAGATAGCCGATGTTCTCGAGTGCGTTGTTTCGCAGCAGCTTATCCCGAGAATTGACAAAGACGGCCGTGTCGTCGCAACCGAGCTTATGCTCTGCAACTCTGCTATCCGCGCCCACATCCGTGAGGGCAAAACCTTCCAGATTCCCAACACCATATCCACCTCGCGCAAGCAGGGTATGATGCTTATGGACGACTGCATTTACGAGCTTTATGTCCGCGGCAAGATTTCCGGCGCAAACGCGTGCGCTTTCGCTCACGATCGCGACGCAATGAGCAAAAAGGTTATTTAACAACAAACTTTTTCCCGCGATTTCATTTAAAAATAATTTTTAAAAGGCTCGCCCGAACACAAGCGCATATTATTTTATTGTAATAAATTATTATTTCAAAATAAAATCCAATGAACAAAAAAATGCAAAAGGGGTAGATTGAATGGCAAAATTTAATTATACCGCAATGGACGCTTCCGGTAAGGAACAAAAAGGCACCATAGAAGCCAACGACCGTGAAGAAGCCCAGTCCATAATCAGGTCGAAGGGTCTCACAACCCTCAAACTCGAAGGCGCGAACGCCCTCAACTCCGACCTTGAGCTTTCCTTTATGGAGAAAAAGCCGAAGCCCAGAGAAATGTCCGTTTTCTGTAACCAGATGGTGAGCGTTCTCTCCGCGGGCGTAGGCATGGCCGACGCTCTTAATATGATAGGCGAACAGACCGCGAACGCGAAGCTTAAAAAGGCTATTCTCGGCTGTTGCAAAGGCATCCAGAGCGGCGACACCCTGGCGGACTGTATGAAGCAGTATGATGTTTTCCCCGAAGTTTTCGCTACAATGGTAGCCGCCGGCGAGGAAACAGGCTCTCTTGAAAAATCATTCTCCCGTATGAGCGAGCGTTTTGAAAAAGACGCCGCCCTCAAGGGTATGATCAAAGGCGCCATGACCTACCCGATAGTTCTTCTGATTATCACTGTCGTGGTCGTTATTATAATGCTCAACTTCGTTGTTCCCAAATTCCAGGACACCCTTAAGTCAATGGGTACCGACCTTCCCGCGCTTACAAAGGGTGTTATCGCGGCTTCCGACTTTATGAAAGCAAACATTATTCCTGTCGGAATCGGTGTTATTCTTGTGATTGTTGGTATCAGATTTTTCAAAAAATCCGATTTCGGCAAGCATCTCTTCGCAAACCTTGCTCTTAAAATTCCCGTTGTCAAGAATTTCACAATAAACAGCGCTTGCGCGAACTTTGCGAGAACTCTTTCAACGGTTATCGATTCCGGCGTTCAGCTGACCGACGGTCTTGACATCACCGCTGATACAATGTCAAATGTTTTCTTCAAGGAAGCAATCATACAGGCGAAGGGCGAAGTCGAAGTAGGTACACCGCTTGCGGATGCTCTTGAACACACAAAAATATTCCCTTCGCTTCTTACCAATATGACAAAAATCGGCGAGGAAACCGGTAACATTCCCACACTGATGGACAGAGTCGCGGCTTTCTATGACGACGAGGTTGCGGAATCGTCAAAAGCCCTGACCGGTATGCTTGAACCCCTGGTCATCATCCTTATGGCGGGCATCGTCGGCACAATTATTCTCGCTGTTATGCTCCCGATGGCAAGCATGTACACCGCTATGGATAATCTTTAATAAAAGAAGAATCCGGAAATCCCAGGGTTGGTTTCTTTGGTCTCACTTATAATGAGATAATTCATTGTTTATTTATTATGTATTATCGCCGGACGGCTTTAATAAATATTCTATAACAGAGGGGGATTCCCGTGAAAAAATTTTTCACAAACCTTCGCAATCATTCCGAAAACAACAGGGGCTTTTCACTTGTTGAATTAATCATCGTCATAGCGATTATGGTTGCCCTTGTTGCTATGCTCGCGCCTCAGTTCGTCAAGTATGTTTCTAAATCACGAGATGCGGTTGTTATTTCCGCTGCAGAAGATGTTCTCTCTGTTGCAAAAGCAGAGTACTCTTTCGGCAATTTATACCTGGCTGACGGGAAAAGTGAGGGCACAATCAGAGTCCAGTCAGACGAAAACGGTAAGATCGTTGTTACACTCTATGATGTTGAGTATAAGCATGCTGAAGGCGAAACATCACAGCAAGCTTTTGAAAATATGTGTGGTATTGATCCGAATAAATCAACTTTGTCAAAGAAGGTTTATTTAATTCATATTGAACAGAATGAATTTTCATCAACAGAGGGTGTATTTACTGAAGAAGTTACGGATGGCGGCAACAGCACACCACCCGAAAACGGAGGTTAAATATATTTCTTTAATTGTTTAACAGAATTAATATTTTTGGTTAAACCCGACGTTCACATAGGGGGGGAACGGCGGTTTAGCAATATAAAATCTTAATAATATGGAGGAAATTACAATGTTATTCATGAAAATGGCACAGGCTCGCGAAGCCCGCAAGGATAACAAAGGTTTCTCACTTGTTGAGTTAATCATCGTTATCGCTATCATGGTTGCTCTTGTAGCAATGCTTGCTCCTCAGTTCGTTAAGTATGTTTCCAAGTCACGTGACGCCGTTATTTCATCGGCAGCGGAAGATGTTCTTGCAACTGCAAAATCAGACTTTGCGCTTCTGAAGATGGACTTTGACGGTACTGGTGCTCACACAATCACAATCGGCAAAGGTTCAGACGGCACTCTTGATGTTTCTCTTAGCGGTCTTAAATATCGCTCAGATGATGCTCCCACTGCAGCTTGGCTTACGGGCGATGCTGCTTCTGCGGCTTTCAAATCAATGTGCGGTGTTGATACAGGCAAGAAAACATCCTCAACTCTTTCCTACACAATCACAATCACAGATGCAGGCAATGGTTCGCCTGTATTCGCAATGGCTCCCAATAGCTAATTATAGCTGAACAGTTTTCTTAATTAAATCCACGCATTAACAAAACAGAAAGGCGCGTGCCTTTCAAACATTGATTAATCCGGATTAAAAAATGTCATTCGCCCCAACACACCCCCTTTGTTGGGGCGCGGATTAAATCAGTTTTAATTATTAATTCCGAATTTCGAATTCCAAATTAATGACGGGTTTTGCCCTTGAATTGTGTTATGGAAACAGGCAAAAATCTTGTAGAAGAAAAAAGCATAGAGTTTTCGGTCAGAATTGTTAATCTTTATAAATACTTGGTTGATATCAAAAAAGAAACAATTATGGCAAAGCAGATTCTGCGCAGCGGAACAAGTATTGGCGCAAACATTGCAGAAGCGCAGAGCGCGGCAATTGAAAAAGATTTTCTTTTCAAAATGCAAATTGCGTCAAAAGAATGCAACGAGACAAAATACTGGTTGCTGTTGCTTTACAGAACCGATTTTATTACGAAAGAAGAATTTGAAAGCATTAATTCGGATTGTGTTGAGTTGTTGAAACTGCTGAAAAGTATAACAAAAACAGTATTTATCAAAACAAACATATAATCGGCGCAAAGCGCCCCTCAATTTGTAATTATTAATTTGGAATTTGTAATTTATCCAAAGGAGAACCCCCGTGAAACAAGCAGCTGAACTCATTATGGAAACGGCACCCTGGCTCGTCTTTATTTTCACATTTCTGTTCGGCATTGTGTTCGGCAGTTTTCTGAATGTCTGTATTTACCGCATACCCGAAAAACAAAGCATCGTAACCGTACCCTCGCACTGTATGACCTGCGGCAAAAAACTGCACTGGTATGAATTGATTCCTTTGTTCAGCTGGCTCGCTCTGCGCGGAAAATGCCACGGCTGCAAGTCAAAAATCTCACCGCAATACCCTCTGATAGAAGCGGCAAACGGACTGTTGTGTTTACTCGCTTTGTTCGTGAAAGGTCTGACGGTCGATTTCATTCTGACCTGTCTGCTTTTCTCCGCGCTTCTCGTCATTTCCGTAATCGACGCGCGCACATTTGAGATTCCCTTCCCGATAGTCATATTTATCGCCGTTCTCGGCGCGGTAAGACTGATTTTTTATCACGAACACTGGCTTGACACGATTCTGGGTCCCGCGGTAATGGGCGCGCTGTTCCTGATAATCATTCTTGTCACCGGCGGCAAGGCAATGGGCGGCGGAGATTTCAAACTCGTTATGGCGGCAGGGCTGTTCTTAGGGCTTAAAAAAAGTCTTCTGGCTCTGTTCATAGCAAGCCTCGTCGGCTCAATAATACATATTATATTAATGAAAGCGCTGCACAAAGGGCGTCAGCTGGCGTTCGGTCCCTATCTTTCCGCGGGCTTTCTGGTCGCCGCCCTCTGGGGCGACAGACTCCTTGATTTGTATCTGTCATTTATGGGAGTTATTTAAAAGAGAAAATTATAAGGTAATAATAATACCTTTTATATATATTAATCCAAAGAGAAGAAAAAAATGAAAAGGAATGGTAAACTATGGCGGCAAAATTGTTAAACATCGAATGCGGTAAGCGCGTCTGCAAGGTTGCGGTTTCCGAAAAAAGAGGCAAAGCCTACACAATAAGCGATTGCTTCACATTCGCCACCCCCGAGAGCGCGGTTGTTGACGGTCAGATAGTCAACCCCGTTGAACTCGGTGAAAAACTCAAGCAGGAAATGGCTATGCACGCTGTTTCCGCAACGGATGTCATTTTTTCCGTTACTTCGACAAAAATCGCTACCCGTGAGGTAACTCTTCCCATAGTCAAGGAAGACCAGATTAAAAATGTCATCAAGACAAACATTTCCGACTATTTCCCGATTGACACCTCGAAATATCTTGTTGACACAATGATTCTCAACAAGACAAAGAAAGAAAGCCGCGTGCTTGTAGTTGCTATGCCCATCGCCATGAGCGACAGCTACACCACTCTTGCCGATGCCGCGGGACTTACGGTTGAAGCCCTTGACTTCAGCGGTAACTCACAGTATCAGGTTCTCAAAGGCTTCCGCAGCGAAGGCGTCAATATGTATATCTCCATCGACCCCGACTCAGCTTCGGTCGCGTTTATGGAAGACGGCAATATGCTTATGCAGCGCGCCCTCTCCGTCGGCGGTGACGAAATGATCTGCCGCTATATGGCAACACAGGAAATGATGGATGAGGATTACCTCAAAGCTCTTCAGGAACTCAGTGTTTCGAAAGAGAATCCCACAGCCATTGCGGATACGGAAGAATTCAGCGACTGCCTTTCAAGACTTGTTACAGGCCTTTCGAGAAGTGTTGACTACTTCCGTTCGGGCAGCGAAGAAAACGCAGACAAACCCATTGAACGCATAGTTCTTATGGGCAGCTGCTGCCACCTTGCCGGACTTAAAGAACTCGTTGCGGATGTTATCGCATCCTCAACCTACTGGCTTGAAGAAGTTCCCGAAATGCAGGGCCTTGCAAACAGCATAGAAAGCATTTCGGTTTATATCAACAGCCTCGGCGCCCGCGTTGCTCCGATGAACTTCCTTGCCGACGAGTATCTCAAGAGAACAGGCCGCGCAGGCGGTAAAAAGAAGAGTGCGGCAGGCTCACGCTACGGTTTGCTTGTATTCGCAGCAGGTCTGATTATTGCAGGTGTTCTTTGCGGCATAGTTCTTATGCAGAACAGAGGTCTCAACGGCGAACTCAGCAGAATAGAAAAAGAAATCGATCAGAAAATGTATGCGGAAGATACATACAATTCATATCTTCGCTATCAGCAGGGCGACAAACAGCTTCAGACTTTCATCGACGGCTCGATGAACAACAACGAAAAACTTCTCGACTTCTTCGCCGAACTCGAAAGAAAGATGCCCACGGCAATCTCAATGCTCTCGGCGGACTGCACCACAAGCGGTGTTACAATGTCCGTTGAGGTTCCCGGCTTCGATGAAGCGGCAGTAGTCGTCCGACAGTTCCGTTCCTTTGATTCAATAGATGTTATTACAGTAAGTTCAATGAATAAAGCGGTTGATGACGCGGGTCTTGAGACAGTCAGCTTCACGGTGACCTGTCAGTATGCAATCCCCGAAACCACAACCGTAGCAGTTGTTGAAGAAACAACTGCGGAAGAATAATCAGGGAGGTGTGCAAAAATGGCAAAAGGTGAAGGAAAAGCAAAGAAAAAACTCACTTGGCGTGAGTATAACCTTATTTTAACGGTTCTCGGCATAGCTATTGTTCTTGCCGCTTATTTCCTCGGCTATTCGAAATACAACGAGAAAAACGCCGCTCTCGAAGAAGAAATCGGCACACGCTCCGCTTATCTTACGGAGCTTAACGACTGCTACAACAACCTCGCGTCATACGAGGACGGTATAGCAACCGCCAAAAAGAATATTTCCGACAATCTTGCAAAACTTCCCGTCAGCGGTAAGGATGCAAATGACAAAAAACAGGCCGGCATCAATGACGAAGACTTCCTTCTTTATTTAATGGAAGCAAACAAGGCAGTCGGCGCGGACCTTCAGACAGTTGACTTCCAGTCAAGCTCCCTTATAGCTCAGTTTGACTGCTATGTAGGCGACCAGGTCAAAAATGTCAGCGGTTACCGCACAGGCACAACATCCTCGGGTGTTCTGTCCTATAACCAGCTCAAAGAGTATCTCCGCTACATTTATGAGAAAACAAACAACACCACTTTTGTTGATTCCATCTCCATCTCTTATGAGGCGGAATCCGCAAAACTCAATTCAACAGTAAGTCTTTCCAAATATTATGTGGATTACGAAGATGCGGATTACAGCGCGCCTGTTGTTCCCAATGTTCCCATCGGCACATCGGATCCGTTCGGCACGGCTAATACTCCTGCCACAACAGCTCCCGCTCCCGCCACAACGGCACCCGCTACGACTGCACCCACAACCGCGGCGCCCGAAACTACTGCCGCACCCGAAACCACTGCCGCTTAATTCTGATAAGGGGGTTAAGCTCTATGCTTAAAAAGTTTTTCAGAGCCGACAAGGGCTTCTCCCTTGTTGAGCTGCTGGTTGCAATTACCATACTCGGCATCGCTTCCGCCGCCGTAGCACATTCCTTTATTACGGCTTCGAATATCACAAAAAGGTCCAAGTCGTTCGGCGAGGCAACTGCTGCCGCCGAAAATATCGCGGAGGCTGTTGATGCTTTTTCGGTTGAAAAATTCCTTTCCGGCAATGCTTCGCAGATGCTTGACGTAACTGCTTCGGAAGGCACAGACAATCAGGTTTTCAAACAGGATAACCGGAATGTTGCCATCACAGGCATAACTTCGGGCAGTGAGACTTATGATGCCGTCATAAACTTTGCCGAAGGCGATCACACTGCGGAACTCGATTCTGATGATTACGGTATCTATGAACTCAACAACTATGAAATAGCGCAATATACCGAAATGGACGGTTCGTTTACCCAGTCCTATATGGACGGTCAGAATCCCGACATCCTTGCCGATGTCGCTTTCCAGGATGAAGCCGCTGAAATGCACGGAATATATGACAGCGCTACAGACCAGTACAAATTCAACGGTAAGAACAGACTCATAACAGTCAATGTTTACACAGACTCAACAGATAATATCTATATGGATGTAATCTACAATTACACCTATGTTTATACTTACCATGTTTATGCCGAGTCTGTAGATACGGGTACTACGGCGCAGACCACATTTGTTTATACATGGACCGGCAGCGTTTCCTTCAATCAGAACGACTCGTCCAAGTATTCCCCGACGGAAGGTAATGAAGAACCTTCGGTATTCATTATGTATTACCCGTATTACGATTCCAAAAAATACGCAGGATTTGAAAGATGGTCTCAGTATGAGATAGACTCGGAAAGAACCAATATGACCGACTCGTATTACGATCTTTCAACTCTCACAAACCTTAACTATAACTCTGCTTACGGCAGCTATAAAGGCAAAGACTTGATTGTTATCAACAATCTCGGCAATGTTCCCACAAAGTTTTTCATTGTCAAACAGCGTCTCGTTGATTCCGGCGCTGCTGTTGAGAATTCATATTTCACAAGCAGAGGCTATGAAAACGCGAGTTACAGAGCCTGTATTCTCGAAAGGCTTTCCGACTCGTCCCTTCTTACAAATAAAAACGCGAACACTGTCTATACCAACGCCGGTGTAAGTCTTATCAATGACACCGTTTTCGGAACATTTACCGGCTATAAAATCGTCAACGCCGCAGGTACTACAATTACGGCATATTTAAACACCAACAACGAGGTCGATTACCTGAAAAAAGACCTTGTAAATGTTGAAGCCGAACCCAGATATTACAAAGTAACAATAGATGTTTATCCCGCGGGTACAGTAACCCACGAACTGATTGACAACGATAATGAGGAAGCTGAAAAGCTTTACACAATAGGCACAGGTGAATCAGGTCCGATTTATTCGTTTGTCGGTTCAAAGCTTGAATAAGCATCTTTCCGGTCTTTTCAACAGACTATTATCGGAGGTATATGGTATTAATGAAAAGCTTAAAGGCGTTAAAACAGAATAACAAAGGTGCCGGTATTGTAACGGTTATTGTTATACTCTCTTTCCTTACAACACTTGGCTTGCTTATTATGGCTATTTCATACACATCTTCCGAAATGAAGTCATCCGAGCGTACCGGCAGAGAAGTCGCCTACAATGCCGCAGGCGTTGTGGAACAGATGCGTTCGGGAGCGGAACTTGCCGTTTCCGACTCCATCAAAAACTGCTATACGAAGGTTATGACAAACTACAGTCTCTACAGAGATGAAATAGAAGTCTCATTTGACCGTTACTTCAATTCCGCCCTCAATGATTGGAAACCTTACTTCGTTGACGGAGACGGCAAGACCCGTTATTATACCGAAACAGGCTCGTCGCTTGACAAAACTCAGGGCATTGACTTCCTTTGCGGCGATGTTGAAACTTATTACACCGAAGGAACAAATGTATATCAGGTTTACAAAGGCTACAACATAAAAGCGCTTGAAAAATTTGTCAAAGCCGGCTTTGGCGGCGATGCCGTTGTCAGCTGTATTCCTCTCAATGATGCTGACGAAAATGTCGGTGTGGCACAGTGGTCCTATGATATCAAAGACGGTGTAAAAACGCCGAAAAGCGTCACTCTCAAGGATGTCCAGGTCAGCTACAAGAGACTTCTCAGAACAGTCAGAATCACAACCGATATAGTCATTGATTTTCCCGATCTCGGCTATGTTTTCAATGAAAAAACCCAGGGCAGCAAGTTTACCGAATTTGCCATTATCGCGTTGCAGGCTTTAAATCAGCAAACCGGTTATGTCGATGTTGAGGGCAAAGCGTATGCCGGCAAGGTTGACATTTCGGGAGCCAGCGAACAGCACAGATTCAGACTCAAGCCCGGCGGACTTCTTATCACTCCCGGTGATATTTCCGTCAGGGGTAATAATAAAAATTATGAAAACCAATCCGAAGTAAACGCGGCGCTAGCCGCTATCGAAGATGAAGACCAGAGAGCGGCTGAAAGGCTCAAGGTCGAAAGCGGACTCGTGATTGACAACGGCTCTACACTTTGGGCGAACGGCATTAACCTTACGCAGAACGGCATTGCGTCTTTCTGCTACAGAGCAAATGTCAAAAACGACCTCAACCTTTCCGCGTCGGGTTCCGCCGCTTTGATTTCCAGCGGCGCGGGCGGTTGCGCAGGAGGCGGCTGGACGGCCGGCGGCGGCGTCGCAGGCCGTT
>CADAER010000013.1 GCA_902787025.1 Oscillospiraceae bacterium
GGCGGAATCTGGTTCAAGGCGGGCGTGAACAGCGAGAGCGAGCTTACCGAGAACAAGACGGTTACGGTTGTTTCATCGCCTTACACGGTTTATTATTTCAAGAGAGCGACATACTCCTACGACTTTTTCCGCTGGGGCGGGTTTTCGTCGTGGAGTTTCAACAGACCCGCCGACAGCGACGATGTGCAGGTGGAGACGAGAAAGGTGTATAAGATCAGGGGTTAGGGATTAGGTGTTAGGAATTAGGGAACGCTGATTGTGTTTTGACACATCATCCGGTTTCGCTGCGCTCAACCACCTGTCTCGCCTGCCGGCTCGGTCGGCGCTTCTGCCTTACGGCAGAGGTCTCCACCGGAGACCCGCGCCCCCAGAGGAGGAGGCTATGCACGAGGGAAGATTGCAATAACGACAATCAGCATAGGACGTTAATCGGAAATCGGGGATTTGTGATTATGAAAAAACGGATTTTTTTAATTGTGCTTGACAGTTTCGGCATAGGCGAGGCGCCCGACGCGGCGAAATTCGGCGATGCCGGGGCGAACACCCTGCGCTCCGTTTCGAAAAGCGGGGAATTCCGCCTTGAAAATCTGAAAAAGCTGGGACTCTTCAACATTGACGGCGTTGATTACCTTGACGGCGCGGAGGCTCCGCTCGGGGCATACGGCAGATTCAGTGAGAAATCGGCGGGCAAGGATACGACCGTCGGCCACTGGGAAATAGCGGGGCTTGTTTCGGAAAGTCCCCTGCCAACTTATCCCGGCGGCTTTCCGAAGGAGATAATCGACGCTTTTTCGGAGGCGACGGGCAGAGGCGTGCTTTGCAACAGACCGTATTCGGGCACACAGGTTATCGCCGATTACGGAGCGGAGCATCTGAAAACGGGCGACCTGATTGTTTACACCTCGGCGGACAGCGTATTTCAGGTTGCCGCTCACGAGGATATTGTGCCGCCGGAGACGCTTTATGAATACTGCCGCGCGGCGAGGAAGATATTAACGGGTAAAAACGGAGTGGGCAGAGTGATTGCCCGGCCGTTCACGGGGGATGAAACAAACGGCTTTACGCGCACGCCGAGGCGGCACGATTTTTCGCTGGAGCCGCCCGCTCCCGTTCTGCCCGATTTTGTAAAATCCGCGGGAAAGGACAGCATATCCGTCGGGAAAATATATGATATTTTCGCGGGCAGAGGTTTCACGGAATATGTTTACACCTCGGGAAACGCGGAAGGGATGGAGAGGACCCTTGAATATCTGAAAAAAGATTTTGAGGGGCTGTGTTTTGTCAATCTGGTCGATTTCGATATGCTTTACGGCCACCGCAACAATGTCGACGGCTACGCGAAGGCGCTCACGGAATTCGACCGGTGGCTCGGCGAGGCTCTTGAGCTTCTGAGGGATGACGACGCGCTTTTCATCACCGCCGACCACGGCTGCGACCCCGGTTTCACGCAGTCAACGGACCACAGCAGGGAGTATATTCCGCTGGTTGTATATTCGAAAGATATAAAACCGCGCAGTCTCGGCACGAGGGAGGGCTTTTCGCATATCGGCAAAACCGTGTGCGGTCTGCTCGGAGTTGAGAACGAGATGAGCGGGGAAAGCTTTGCGGGTGAGATTTATGGAGAATAAAGAGCTTGTTTTGAAAGCGTTTGAGGCGATGCGCTCGGCATACGCGCCGTATTCGGACTATAAGGTCGGAGCGGCTCTGCTGACGGAAAGCGGCAGGGTTTTCACGGGCTGCAACATTGAAAACGCCGCGTATTCGCCCTCGGTCTGCGCGGAGAGAACCGCGATTTTCAAGGCGGTGAGCGAAGGCGAGACGAAGTTTCTGAAGATAGCGGTCTGCGGCGGAAAAGACGGCGAGCCCGACGATTATTTTTACCCCTGCGGAGTCTGCCGTCAGGTTATGGCGGAATTCTGCGGCGCGGATTTTGTGATTGTTACCGCGAAAACTTCCGATGATTTCAGGGAAAGCACCCTCGGGGAGATGCTGCCGTCGGCGTTTACGCCGGAGAAGATAGGGAATTAGGAGTTAGGAGTCAGGAATCAGGGAGCGCTTTGCGCTCAATGAAGGGCATTACATTTGGCGGGCGGATGATATCCGCCCCTACGGCAGAGCTATTGTTATAAATTGCAATTAATACGGCACTACTGACGGAGAGCCCTGCGGGGTTGGCGGCTTTGATTCCTAATACCTAATACCTAACATCTGACACCTAATAAAGAAAACCACCCGTCGGGGTGGTTTTTGTTTTTTCGGTATTATGTTTTTCAGTATTCGATAATATAGGTGTAATCTTCGAGGGGGGTGGATGTCAGGAAGTTCATACCCGTGAGAGTCAGGCTGTGTTCGCGGATTTCGGCGGTGAAGCCGAGACCTCCGTCATCGGTGTAAAGCATTGACGGCAGGTTGAGATAAACGAGCATACCCTCCCGCGAAAAGGTGTTTTCGCCGATTTCGTGCAGGTGGCCGCTGACATAGACAATCGGCGCTTTTGCTTTTTGCGCCGCGTTTTTCAGGATTTCAGCCATTCGCGCGGAGGAATCGCACAAATCCTCAACGGGCTTGTGGCAGATTATAAAAACGGGAGTTGCGCCCTCGACAGCGGCGTTCAGTTCTTTTTCGAGCCAGGCGAGCTGTTCTTCAGAGTGATACGGGTTTTTGAAATCGCAGTCCTCGACGCCCGTGACGATGAACGGGATGCCGTTCACCTGTTTCGTGAAATAAACCTTATCCGTGTTTATGCCGTTCCACAGGCAGAACTGTCTGAAATAAGTCTGCGCTTTGGCATAATCGGGATCGTCGCTGTGATGCCAGCTGTCGTGGTTTCCCATTTCGGGCACGCGGTCGTAAATGCGGCAGTAGAGATTTAGGCTGTTTTCGAGATTAATGTATTCGCGGAGGTCGCCCGAATTCGTGAGGTCGCCGCTCATCACAAGGGTATCGGCGTCGTTCTGCGTTCTGCCGATTGCCGCGAAAACCTCCCGCATAAGATTCGTTCTGTCGCGCGTGGGATCGGCGTCCGCGTGGATGTCGGAGACGAGCACGGCTTTCAGCGCGATGTCATCCGCGTGCTTCGCGGGCAGAACACCCGCGTTCTGGAACAGCAGGGTGAAAACAAGCGCTATTGAGGTGACTAATCTCATAAACATGGCGGTTCCTCTTTATCTGTCGCGGTACGGTTTATTTTTTGCCGTAGGCGCGCACGTGCGCCTTTATGGCTTCGAAGGTTTTGTCGCTGAGATAGTGTTCTATGCGGCAGGCGTCTTCCGCCGCGGTTTCTTCGTCAACGCCGAGATTGATAAAAAGCTGAGTTAAGAGAGTATGGCGTTCGTAGATGCGTTTTGCCTTTTCTTCGCCCTCTTCGGTGAGCTTTATGTAACCGCTCGCGTCCGTTACGACAAGGCCGTTCTTTTTAAGCAGACCGATGGCGCGGCTGACGGAAGGCTTTGAGAAGCCCATATAGGAGCCGACATCAATGCCGCGGACGGCTGAATTGTTCTGTGAGAGAACATAGATTGTTTCGAGATACATTTCTCCGGATTCGTGAATTGTCATAACGGATTCTCCTTTGCGGTCAGGTTTCGGTTATTTATTATACCGCAAACGCCGTTTTTTTTCAATATTAAAAAAAAGAGGGAAATTTATAAAAAACACTTGACAGGTTAGCAAAGACTAACTATAATAAAGTGTGGTTAGACGGCGCTAACCGTTATTTTTCACCCGTCGGGTTAGACAAGGCTAACCGCGTAAGGAAAAACGGCCGGGCGGTTCTCGGCGTGTTTGCGGGGTTCGGGCGGGCAGCCCGCCGCGGACAGGGTCCCGCGCCCGGATGTAATGATAACACGGACAGGAGGAATGGTTATGATACCTCTCAATATGGCTGATGTCGGTCAGGCGCAGATAATCAGGAGAATCGGCGGAAGTCCCGAGGTGAAGAAGCACCTTGAAAACCTCGGGTTCAATGTGGGCGGCGAGGTGTGCGTTATCAGCACGCTGGCGGGCAACCTTATCGTAAGAGTCAAGGAGAGCCGCGTCGCCGTCAGCGAAGAACTCGCACGTAAAATTATGGTTTAAAATTAATTGACATAGGAGGAATTGCAGTGAAAACACTCAGAGACGTCGGTATCGGCGAAACGGTTACGGTTGTGAAGCTTCACGGCGAGGGCGCGGTAAAGCGCCGCATAATGGATATGGGAATTACAAAACGCACTCCCGTTTATGTGCGCAAGGTCGCTCCCCTCGGAGATCCCATTGAGGTCACGGTCCGCAACTATGAGCTTTCAATCCGCAAGGCGGACGCGGAAATGATTGAAGTTGAATAAATAAAGAAACGGGGAAGATTTCCCCGGAATTTTTCGGCAATCGGGTTAGTCAACGCTAACTTACGGAGAACGCCGAAAGAAGAAAGGAAATTGCAGTTATGAATATACGAATCGCACTCGCGGGCAATCCGAACAGCGGTAAAACGACGCTGTTCAACGCGCTTACAGGATCCAACCAGTTTGTCGGCAACTGGCCCGGCGTAACGGTGGAGAAAAAGGAAGGCAAGCTGAAAAAACGCGACGATGTCACGATAACGGACCTTCCCGGTATTTACTCGCTTTCCCCCTACACTCTTGAGGAGGTTGTCGCGAGAAACTACCTTATCGGCGAACGCCCCGACGCAATACTGAACATCATCGACGGCACGAACCTTGAACGCAATCTCTATCTGACGACACAGCTGACGGAGCTGGGAATTCCCGTTGTGCTCGCGGTCAACATGATGGATGTTGTCAGAAAAAACGGCGATAAGATTGACACGGAAGAGCTGAGCAAACAGCTCGGCTGCAAGGCGGTTGAGATTTCCGCGCTTAAAGGCACGGGCATAGCGGAGGCGGCTGACGCGGCGGTCGAAGCGGCGAAGAGCACAAAGACGGTGCCGATGCACACGTTTTCGGGTCCGGTTGAACACGCGCTCGCTCATATTGAGGAGGCGGTTGTTCACAACCTGCCCGAAGAGCAGCAGCGCTGGTATGCGATAAAGATATTCGAGCGTGACGACAAGGTTCTGGAACAGCTGAAAATTCCCGAAGACACGCTGGCTCACATAGAGGAGGATATCTGCGCGGCGGAAAAGGAACTCGACGACGACGCGGAGAGCATTATCACGAACGAGCGATATATCTATATAGCGGAAATGATCAAGTCCTGCTACAAGAAGAAAAACAAGGGCGGACTTTCGACCTCGGATAAAATCGACAAGGTTGTTACAAACCGCTGGCTCGGTCTGCCGATATTCGCGGCGGTTATGTTCCTTGTTTACTGGATAGCGATGGTGGCGGTCGGCGCTCCCGCGACGGACTGGGCGAACGACGGTCTGTTCGGAGACGGCTTCCATCTGTTCGGAATTGACGGCGGATATTCGGAGCTTGCCGAGGAATACGGCGACGCTTCGGCGATAACGGACGGATACGACGCCTGGATTGAGGAAAAGGGCAGCGCTCCGACGGACGAATTCACCTACACCGTCGAAGACGAGGAGACGCTTGAAATCTCGGAAGAGACGGCTACACTCGCCGATTATGAAGAGGCGAAGAAAACTGTTGATGAAATCGGCGAGGAACCCGATCCCGCTGATTACGGAGTATGGGTTCCCGGAGTTCCCGCTCTTATAGGCGGTCTGCTTGAAAAGGCGAACGCGGCGGACTGGCTGCAGGGTCTTATTCTTGACGGTATTGTCGCGGGCGTGGGCGCGGTGCTCGGTTTCGTTCCGCAGATGCTTGTTCTGTTCCTGATGTTAGCCTTCCTTGAGGCCTGCGGTTATATGGCGCGTATCGCTTTCGTGCTTGACAGAATTTTCCGCAAATTCGGACTTTCGGGCAAATCGTTCATTCCGATGCTTATCGGCGTCGGCTGCGGCGTGCCCGGCATTATGGCGAGCAGAACAATTGAGAACGAACGCGACAGGCGTATGACGATTATGACCACAACTTTCATTCCCTGCGGCGCGAAGGTTCCGTTTATCGCGATGATAGCGGGCGCAATCTTCGGAGGTTCGCCCTGGATTTCGACATCCGCCTATTTCATCGGCATGGCGTCGATAGTTGTTTCGGGCATTATGCTTAAAAAGACGAAGATGTTCGCGGGCGATCCCGCTCCCTTCGTTATGGAGCTTCCCGCGTATCACTGGCCGACACTCTTAAACGTTCTGCGTTCAATGTGGGAACGCGGTTGGTCGTTTATCAAAAAGGCGGGAACAATCATCCTGCTTTCAACGATACTTGTATGGTTTACATCTTATTTCGGCTTCACTTCGGACGGCTTCCGTATGCTTGCGGAGGACGAGCTCGATCTCTCGATTCTTGCGAGGATCGGCAGCCTTATCTCGTGGATATTCATACCGCTCGGCTGGGGCAACTGGCAGGCGGCTGTGGCCTCCATCACGGGACTTGTCGCGAAAGAAAACATCGTCGGCACAATGGGTATTCTCTACGGCGGCGGAGAGCTGACGGCCTGGCAGGCTCTGCACGGCGCGTTTACGGGCGTTACGGGCTTTTCGTTCCTTGTGTTCAACCTTCTGTGCGCTCCCTGCTTCGCGGCGATCGGCGCTATCAAGAGAGAGATGAACAGCGCGAAATGGACCTGGTTCGCGATAGGCTATCAGTGCGGTTTCGCTTACGCCGTGGCGCTCTGCGTCAATCAGATAGGCGGGGCGTTCACGGGACACCTCAACATTGTCGGATTAATATTCGCCCTTGCGGTCATCGCGGGTATGGTTTATATGCTGTTCTTCAGAAAATATAAGGAAGCGACCAAGCTTACAAAGAAAGTCTGATAGAAAAATAACAGAAAGGAAGCGGTTATATGCACGCGTGGTTTGCGGCGAATATCGGAACGGTTCTCATTGCGCTGGCGCTTGCGGTAATCGTTGCCGGAATTATCTTTAAACTGCGTAAGGATAAAAAGAAAGGCGTTTCATCCTGCGGCGGGAACTGCGCGCACTGCGCTATGGGCTGCGCCTGTTGCAGAACAAATGACGGAGCGCGGAAACAGTGACGGCTCTGTCTGAAACCTGAATATGAAAACGACAAGGCGCGGAAGTTAACACTTCCGCGCCGGATTTTTTTATATATTAATTGACGGGTTATTTGAAGCGGTATGCGCGGACATAATCGACGACAAAGTCGGTGGGGGCGGAGTCGGGAGAGAGGGCGGGACCTGCCCAGCTTTCGCCCGGAACGGCGTTTTCCCCGCCTATCTCGACGGAGAGAATGAGATATTCGGGAACCTGCGAGGCTCCGCCGAAGGAGGATCTGCCCGTTTCGATGCCGTTTATGTAAAAGATATAACCGTCTTCGTTCCAGGCTATGCCGTAGGTGTTGAACTCCTTGTAGGGATTGTTGAACGGAATGAGCGGTTTGCAGACATTAGCGCTCTTGTGGTCTTCGCCGTAGCCGTCGATATGGATGTTGGACGAGACCCGTCGGCTTAATCTTTCGCCGTAATAGGGGGATTCGAAAATATCGATTTCGGCGCCGTCTTTACCGCTGCCGTCAACATTCGGCATACTGTCCGTGAGCATCCAGAAGGCGGACCAGAGCCCCGCGCCTTCGGGAAGGATGCAGCGTATTTCGAAGTAGCCGTATTTCTGTTCGAAAAGCCCGTTTGTGTCGATGCCGCAGGTATACCAGCCGGGCTTGCCGTTGCCGTTGAAGCCGTCGGGATAATAAACCGTTTTTATGCGCAGGCAGCCGTTTTCGACAACTGCCGTGCCGGTGTGCCAGTAGCTGCCTCTGCGCACGCTCGCTTCATCCGCGCCGCAGTAATGGCCCTTCCATTTTGACGCATCAAGGCTGTCGCCGTCGAATTCATCCGACCAGGCGAGTTCGAGGTTTTTTTCGTTGGGAACGCGGGGAAATCCGCCGGGAGTAAGCGACATAAAGAAGCTCAGGATGAGCGCTGCCGCCGCGCGGAGAAGTTCGGAGAAATTCACGAAAACACGACCTTTCTGAAATAATCGGGAGAGAGGGCGGAGAGATTATCCGCCGTCAGCGCCATTCGATGGGGCGCTCGATGAAGGTTAAGTCTTCCTTGTCGGGGATGAGGCCGAAGGAGCAGACTCTGTTGAAGCCGTGGGAACGGAAGGAATCGTAGAGTTCCTCGTTTGCCTTCATACGCAGGGGGTTCAGGAAGAAATATTTGCCGATGAAGAGGTTGGCTTTATAGTATTCCCAGCTTAAATTCGCGCGCTCGACATTGAATTTTTCGTCCTCCGTAATATCGGAAGAAAGGGCTTTTTCCCAGAGGCTGTCAAGCTTCGCTATTGTGTAAAGCGGGTAAAATCCCGACTGGTAGTGCCAGTCGAAATCGAAGGCGTGGGCGGTGGCGCTTATCTGCGCTGTCTGTATGTCAAGAATCTGTTTGATATAAGGGGCGGCGGCTTCGCCGTAATAGCCTTTCAGAAACTCGTTCATCCAGTATTCGACATCACAGTTGACATCCCACTGGACTTTGCAAAGCAGGTAGTTGCGCAGTTCGTTGAACGCCGCCTCGTGACCGTCTCCGCAGTTATAGACATAGCCCGTTATGCCGAGACCGTGCATATATTTCATCGTCTGCTGCATTGTGCCGAAATTCGAGAAGAACTGCGCGGTGTTGAGGAAATTGATTGTGTAGTCGTAGATATATGTTCTGTCGGCAACCTTCACCCAGTTCGCGAAATCTTCGGCGACCTGCGGTTCGTTTTCGCCGAAAAGATTATTGAAGGAATCGTCGCCGTCAACTGCTCCGCACTGCGTCAGCGGGTGGCTGCGGCAGGCTTTGTGAAGACCGCAGAGAACGGGAACGACATTTTCGCGGCAGCGCAGGGAGAGGTCCGCGGGGGGACGGTCGGTTTCCTGATAGGCGTAGAAGGTGAAGGTGAAGTCGGGGAATTCGTCGTCGAGCGCGTCGGCGAAGGCGTTTGTGAAAAGAATTGTGGGGGCGGACACGCTCCCGTATTTTTCATAGAGCGCTTCGCAGGTTTCGCAGTGACAGTAGTTTTCGTTATCCTTCTGCCCGATATGGATGTGCTTTGAGTCTTTTCTCGGGCAGGCGAGTATTGCCTGCCTTGCGTTTTCGACCGCTACGGGAAGGACGGCGGGATTGGAGAGGCAGACATGGTCCGTTGTGCGCTTGCCGTCTTCGCCCAGGGCGAAATATTCGGGGTGCGTTTCGAAAAGGGAGTCGGGGACGAGCTTGTCGAGGGTGACATCCCACAAAACGAAGGAGAGCGCTCCGCCGTATTTTTCCGCCTCGCTCCAGAAGGAGACATTCATCCGCGTTCTCGCCCTGTATCTGTCGTTTGTGCCCGCGCAGTCGTTGCGGCGGATTGCGAATGAGGGCTCGACTGTGCGGTCGATGTGAGAATCTATGACAATATCTTTGCTTTCGGGGACTTTTTCGAGTTTCGGGGTGAACCAGCGCACGCCGAGATACTCTTCGAGGAAGGTGTAAACCCCGTAGAGTGTGCCGCGGTCCGAGCCGCCTCTTATGACGAGGTGGCTGCCGTCGGAATAAATAAGGAAGCCGTCGGCGGCAAGGTTTTCATCCGCGGGTCTGAGGGTCTCCGGGAAGGAAACATCGCCGAGCAGGACGGTGTTTTCGAAGCTTTGCATGTCGCTTTCCTTTTTAAGAGGCAGGCGGGCTCCGCAGATTTTTTCCGAATAAGTTATGAACTCATCCGCCGCGGTTTCAATGCAGGCGGGAGAGTCGTCGGGGATGACGACCGTGAATGCGGACCGGCCGTTCTGCGCTATATACATCGGCTCGGTGACGGCGGGAGGAGTGTATTTTTCGCCGCCGTAATCAACGGAGGTGTTTACGGGAACAATGCCCAGAGAGAAAACGATGACTTCGAGAAGAGAGATTATTGCTTTGAGCATAGGAGACTCCCCTTCATTTTTATTATGTTTTTATAGTAACATAAGAATAATTCCGTTGCAAGAACAATGCGTTTATGATAGAGTAAAAATACAGATTGATAAGCGGGGAGTTGCTATGTTGAAAATAATCAGGGCGGTAATATCCTTATTCGTGGCGGTTGAGATGGCTTTCGGCTCGCTTGCGTACGGTTTCGGGAACAGACCGGAGATGCCCGATACGCAGACGGGAGAGCTGACGCGGTATGTAAACCCCTTCATCGGGACGGGCGGGATTCCGTGGGCGTGCGCTATGCTGAGCCCCGCCGCCTGCGCGCCTTTCGGCTGTGTGAGGGTCGGTCCGGACACCTGCGCGGTCGGAGGACTCGCGAAAATAAAGACGAACACATCGGGCTACTACTACGAGCACAGGCACATTCTGGGCTTCAGCCTCGGCAGGCTTTCGGGTACGGGCGCGAGGGATTACGGAATGTTCCGCGTTACCCCCTGCGTGAAGGGAGAAAAGCCCGCCTGCCTCGCGTTCTCGCATAAAAACGAGCAGGCCTGCCCCGGTTATTACGCGGTTTATCTGCCCGCGGCGGGCGCTCTCTGCGAGATGACGGCGACACCGCACACGGGTGTTATGAAATTCACGTTCGGGAAAAAAGAGGGGAACGCCGTATATATCGACGCCGCCTCGATTCTCAGTTCGGGCAGAACCGAAAACGCGGAGATTTCGGTAAACGAAAGCGAAAAATCGGTAAGCGCGAAAACAACTCTTTTCGGCACGTTCAGCGGAAGGTATCAGGGGCTGACGGTTTATCTTTACGCTCAGTCTGACAAAGACATCGTCGGGGCGGATATTGACGGCGCGGGCGCTTGTCTGCGCTTTGACGAAAAGGAGTTTACGCTTAAAGCGGGAATAAGTTTTGTCAGCGCAGAAAACGCTAAACGGAATCTGCTTGACGAGACGGACGGGAAGGATTTTGAGGAAATCAGGGAAACCGCTCTCGGCGAGTGGGAGGACAGGCTCTCCGCGATTAAAATCGGAGCGGACGACGAAACGAAGGAAATATTCTACACGGCGCTTTATCACTCGATGATTATGCCGACGGATTTCACCGACGCGAACGGGGAATACCTCGGTTTTGACAAGAAAACTCACACGGCGGGGGATTTCACATACAGGACGGATATGTCGCTGTGGGACACCTGCCGCGACACGCACGCGCTTTATTCGCTCATCGCTCCCGACATACAGGAGGACTGCGTTGAGAGTCTGCTGCTTATGGCGGACCAGGGCGGAGTTCTGCCGCGCTGGCCGATGGGCGGCGGATATTCGGGCTCGATGTTCGGGAATCCCGCGAATATAGTGCTGACGGAAAGCTATTGTAAAGGTTTTGACCTTGACGCGCGTAAGGCTTATGAATATATGCGGGACTGCGCGGACGGAAAAATCGGCGATGACGACCTGAAAAACGAGATAAAACTGTTCAACGAATACGGATATCTGCCCGACGATTTATGCGGAAGGTATTCCGTTTCGAAAACTCTTGAATACGCCTGGGAGTGCGACGCGGTGGCGAGGCTGGCGCAGGCGCTCGGCGAGGATGAAGATTACGCGAGATTTTCGGAGCGCGCGGGATATTACAAAAACATCTGGGACGATGAAAACAAATATTTCGCGCCGAGAAACTCGGACGGGACTTTCGGAAAATTCACGCCTTATGTGACCTCGTTTTTCGACGACATTTTCGGAACGGACTTTTTCAGGGCCTACTGCGAGGGCGGAGCGAGGCACTGGCGCTGGAGCGTTCAACAGGATGTACGCGGGCTTATCGCGCTTTTCGGGTCGGAGGAATATTTTGTAAGCGAGCTTGAAAAATTCATGAAGGACGCTTCGCTTTCGAGGGCCGCCCTTGACCCGGGAAGCGGTTTCTGGATAGGAAATCAGCACGACATTCACACGCCGTATCTGTTCAATTACGCGGGAAGGGCGGACCTTACGCAGAAGTGGGTGCGCCGGACTCTGAAAAACCGTTTTTCGACCGACATTGACGGGCTTGACGGAAACGATGACGGCGGCACGCTCAGCAGCTGGTATGTTTTTTCGGTGCTCGGATTTTATCCTGTCGCGGGAACGCAATACTATATGACGGGCTCGCCCTGCGTTGACTCCGCGGAGATTGCGCTTTCTGACGGCGAAACGCTGAAAATCACGGTGAAAAATCAGGGTGAGAAGAATGTTTATGTGAAATCGATTCTGTTCAACGGCGAGGCTGTTGACGGTTTCACGCTCTCGCACGCGGACCTTACCCGCGGAGGAGAGATTGTATTTGAGATGACGGATAAGCAGGCGGGCTGACGCGTAAACGGCGATATATGAACTTTTGGTTTTCACGGCTTGAAAACAGTGCGGGTTTGGTATAAAATATTCGGGTGGAAAATGTTTTCCGCTTTATAATAACGGCAGACTATTAAAGATAAAGGAGAAGGGTTATGAAAAAGAGGATTCTTGCCTATCTTAAATATCTGAGCGAGACGGCGCCTGAGACGCTTTCCGACAGCGATCTTGAAGCGTTCCGCAGGGATATGCTCATACAGATTGAGTATTTTCAGCACGAGAGGCTTATTCACCTTATTGTGACGATTACCTTCGCGCTCGCTACCTTCATCACGCTGGGCATAGCGCTTTCGGGCATAACTCAGGCATATATTCTCCTGCTTCTGCTTGTTGTTCTGCTCGCGCCTTACATCAAGCATTATTACCTGCTCGAAAACGGCGTGCAGAAGATGTATACCTACTATGACGCGCTTGTCGCCGACGAAAACAGAAGACGCCACGAGGCGGAGGGCAAAGGCGAATGACGGTTCTGCAGCTGCTCCGCGAAAAAGCGGACTCCCCTTACGCGGATTTTCAGGCGAAGCTGATACCCGATGTTGAGCGCGGGCTGTTTATCGGGGTGAGGACTCCCGACCTGAAGGCTCTCGCGAAGGAGCTTTACGGCACAAAGCAGGCGGAGGATTTTATGAAAAAGCTTCCGCATAAATATTTTGACGAAAATCAGCTTCACATATTTTTGTTAAACCGCGAAAAGGATTTCGGGAAATGTCTGGCGGGGGTTGAGGCGTTTCTCCCCTTCATTGACAACTGGGCGACCTGCGACCAGCTGTCTCCGCCCGTTTTCGGCAGACACAAAAGCGAACTTGTTAAAAAGGCGTTCGAGTGGATTGACTCGGGTGAGACATACACGGTGCGGTTCGGCGTCGGGATGCTTATGAGGTGGTTTCTCGACGAAGATTTTGACATAAAATACGCGGAAAAGGTTGCAAAAATCAGGAGTGACGAATACTATATAAATATGATGGCCGCGTGGTATTTCGCGACGGCTCTCGCGAAGCAGTGGGACGCCTGCGTTCCTTTTATCGAAAAAGGCGCGCTGCCCGTGTGGGTTCACAACAAGGCGATACAGAAATCCGTTGAGAGCAGCCGCGTTTCACCTGAGCACAAGGCATATCTGAAGACATTGAGGAAGTGAATTTTTGGCGCATCCGTTAAAGCATTTCAAAACAATCACAAAGCACAGGCACGCTGTTATGAGGCACTGTTTCAGGGCGGGAATACCGTTTCAGGGCTTAAAGCACGACCTGTCGAAATACTCGCCCACGGAGTTCATCCCCGGCGCGAAATATTATCAGGGCAACCGCTCTCCCAACGAGGCGGAGCGCGAGGAATACGGGTATTCCCTCGCCTGGCTTCATCACAAGGGGCGCAACCGCCACCATTTTGAATACTGGGCGGATTACAATCCGAAGGTGCGCAAGGTTCAGCCCGTGAAGATGCCTCCGCGCTATGTAATAGAGATGTTCTGCGACCGCGTTGCCGCTAGCAAGATTTATCAGGGTGAGAAATACACGGACAGTTCGGCTTTCGAATATTTCGAGCGCGGCCGCGACAGGCGCTCAATTCATCCCGAGACCTCGGATTTTCTCGAAATGCTGCTTAAAATGCTCAGCGAGAAGGGCGAGGACGAAACATTTGCATATATCCGCGATTTTATAAAAAGCGGTAAAGATTATTGATAAAGAGGTGCTGTTATGAGACTTGGTATTATCGGCGACTGGAGCGAAGAGGGCTTCAGATATGTAAGAGACAAGGGACTTGACTGCGTTGAGTTCTGCTACAACCACGACCAGCCTACGGACAAGCTTCTCGCGCTTGTTCCCTCACTCAACGAGTGGCAGGAAAAATACGGCGTGAAGATTCTTTCAATGGGGCGCTGGGGCTCGAAGAGAATAAACGACGACGGAACGATAAACGAGCCTGTGATGAAAGAGGATTTTGACGTAATCGACGCGGCTTCGGCTGTCGGCTGCCCCGTTTTCAACTGCGGGTGCAACTACACGGAGAGCAGGAACTACAAAGAGAACTGCGACATAGCTGCGGATTATTTCGCGCGACTTATCGAATACGCGAAGGGCAAAAACGTGAAGATAGCGACCTACAACTGCGACTGGGGCAACTTCGTCTATAATGACAAGGCGTGGTCGGCGATTCACAGCAACATGCCCGAGCTCGGCATTAAATACGATGTTTCGCACTGCATAAACAGACACGGCGATTACCTCAAGGAAATCCGCGACTGGGGCGACAGATTCTATCATTTCCATTTAAAAGGCACGCTCTATGTTGACGGCGAGCATTATGATGATCCGCCCGCGGGACTTGACCCGACGGACTGGCGCTCGGTTATGGCGCTGCTTTACATAAAGGGCTATGACAAGATGGTTTCGATTGAGCCGCATTCGCACAACTGGCAGGGCGAAAAGGGCGAGTGGGGCGTTGACTTCACGATTAATTTCATAAGACCTTTTATAAAAGGATAAAAAACAAGACGGGGCGGTCGTGACCGCCCCGTCTTTCGGTTGATGTGAGGGAAGGAGAGATGAAACCCCCGCTCCAAATGGAGCGGGGGTTGCTGTTTTTGTTTAATCGAGGATTTCGCCCATGGCGCCGGGGGCGGGAACAGCCGCGTTGGATTCGTCTGTGTCGATATGCATGGCGAGCGCGAATTTCGGGCTTACTCTGACAACGACATCGTCGAATACGAGGGAACGGCCGCCGGCGGACTCGATTTTGACCTTGACAATCTGCTTGTCTTCAAGGCCGTATTTCTCGGCGTCCTCGGGGGTGGCGTGGATATGTCTCTTCGCCGCTATTACGCCGCAGTCGAGTTCAACCTCGCCCTTGGGGCCTACGAGTTTGCAGGGACCGCTGCCTTCGATGTCGCCGCTTTCGCGCACGGGAGCGGTAACGCCGATTGAACGCGCGTCGGTGAGTGATAACTCAACCTGGCAGGCGGGACGGATGGGACCTAAAATCGAAACGGCGGGGAACTGGCCTTTGGGACCTACGACGCCGACTCTCTCTTCGCAGGCGAACTGGCCGGGCTGGGAGAGATCTTTCTTTTTTGTCAATTCATAGCCTTCGCCGTAGAGGATGTCAAGAGCCTCGCGGGTTACGTGAACATGACGGGCGGAGGTTTCTATAAGAACTTCTTTTTTCATCGGGTGCGGGTCTCCTTATCAGTATTTGATGGTCCAGGAATCGGAGGTAAGGAAGGGAAGGATTGCGCCCGCTTTGTCGAAGTTGATTGTCCAGTAAAGATCATAGTTCGCGGTGAGAACGTGACCTGTTTCTTTGTCAACGACGATTACAGCCTTGGATGAGGGGTAGTTCATTGTGGCTGTGCCGACCATGCTTGCCGCGACGCCGGGGATGTTGTCATTGACAACGCCGGGAAGAACGACATTGAACGCCTTGGGAGCGTGACCCTGGCCGTGCTGGATGTTTGCAGATTTGCCGTCGGGAACGGTTGTGATTGTGATTGTGTATTTGCCGTCAGCTTCGGTGCAGGTAGCGGTCTGGACATCGGCCGCTGTGAGCTTGGAAGCCCAGCTTTCATTTTCTACGGGGTAAACATTTTTAATCTGTGAGCCTGTGAAGGTTTCGGAACCCTTGCTGTTCTTCGCGAGCTGGTCGCCGAGGAATTTGTCGGCGCCGCCGAGAAGACGGAGAATACCGTTGAGCGCGGAGGGAAGGGTTGTGGAACCCGCGAGTGAAATCTTGGAGTAGTTGCGGGTAGCGGATGTCGCGTCGGTCTTTACTTTATTAACCGCGGTGTTGAAATATTCAACGATTTCTTCTTTGGTTTCGGGCTTCTTTTCAGCCTCTGTGGTTTCTTCTTCTGTTTCTGTTTCGGTTTCTTCAACAGCGGTGGTTTCTTCGGCTGTTGTTTCCGCCGCTTCGGTGCTTTCTTCGGGAGCTTCGGTGCTCTCTTCGGTTTCGCCGCTTTCAACGGTTACGATGTCGGATGTGAGTTCTTCACTGCCTGATTTGGCGCCGCAGGCTGCCATGCAGAGAACCATTGAAAGAACGAGAAGTAAGGCAAAAATCTTTTTCATTATGTTTTTCCTCCTGATTACGGGCTTGTTTTGGCGTTATGCCCGATTACAGATAAGTATAAAATATTTTTGCTTATTTTTCAAGTGTTTATTTTTTAAATGGGAATGGGAATTTTTTGCGGATAACAGGCGTGAAAAAAATATTTTTCGGAAAATCGCGGGAAATTGACATAAACAGGTCAAGAAAAACGGCGTTTCACGGTAAGGGTGAGAGGGCTTTTCCGCAACTGCCGCGCGGGGAGGCGGGCGGCGGCGATAATTCAGTGACAAAGGAGATGATTTTATGAAACCTCTGACAAAAAAGGAATCTCTTTTTGCCGCGCTTTACGCGAGGACGAGGGACGCGCGCTCCTCGGCGGCTCTCGCGGGTTTTGCAGCGCCCGCTCTCGCGGCGCACCGCCTTTTGTGCAGGGATGAGATTCTGCGTGAGGTAAGGCGGGAGATTTCAGCATCCTCTCCCCTGCCAGGCGAGGCGGTTCAGGGTTACAGGCGGCTGTCTTTCGGCAGCCCCGCGGACGCGGTGAAGCTTCTGAAAGATTGGGAAAATCTCACGCGGGAGGACATAGAAAAACTGGACCTTTTCAATGTCTCCGAAATAAAGCTGCCGAAAAGCGGCGGAATCGAGATTAAATTCTTCGACCGTCTCAAAGCCCTCGAAAAACTTGAAAACGCCCGCGCTGGCGGGGATGAGACGGGAGAATCCCTGCTCAGCGCTTTGCGGGAGGGCGCGGAAAATCTCGGAGGTGAGAGCGATGAAACGCAGGTGGAAAATTAAACCTTTTTCAAAAAAGCAGATGCAGGTGTTCTGCTGGTGGCACGAAAGCAGCGAATTCAGGGATTACGACGCGATTATCTGCGACGGAGCCGTGCGGAGCGGCAAAACCTTCTGTCTGTGCCTCTCGTTCTGCATCTGGGCGACGCTGAGAAAAGACGGCTCCGACTTCGCGCTGTGCGGCAAGACAATCGCCTCTCTCAAAAGAAATGTCGTCACTCCCGTTTTGCCCGCCCTGCGGGAGCTGGGCTTCACCGTTCACGAAAGGCTGACGAAAAACACGGTTGAAATCAGCGGCTTCGGGCACAAAAACAGGTTTTATCTTTTCGGCGGCAGGGATGAGAGTTCCGCCTCTCTCATTCAGGGGATGACGCTGAGCGGAGTTCTGCTTGACGAGGTTGTTCTTATGCCCCGCTCCTTTGTCGAGCAGGCTCTCGCGAGGTGTTCCGTCGATAATTCGAAAATCTGGTTCAGCTGCAATCCCGCGCATCCGTCGCACTGGTTTTACGAGGAGTGGATAAAAAAAGCGCAGGAGAAAAACTGCCTCTATGTTCATTTCACGATGGAGGACAATCCCGCTCTGAGCCGGGAGATTATCGACCGCTACAAAAGGCTTTACAGCGGAGCGTTTTACGAACGGTTTGTAGAGGGCAGATGGACCGCCGTTCACGGCGCCGTATACCCGATGTTCGATGAAAGCGTTCATATAAGGGAGCCCGACGGCGAAATAACGAGGCGTTATATTTCATGCGATTACGGAACGGTCAATCCGTCATCCTTCGGACTGTGGGGAGAGTGCGGCGGCAGGTGGTTCCGTCTGAGGGAATACTATTTCGACTCGAAAACGCAGGGCTATTCGCGCACGGACGAGGAACATTACTCGGCGCTGAAAGAACTGGCCGGCGGGGAGGATATTGAGGCGGTTATCGTTGACCCGAGCGCCGCGAGCTTCATCGAGTGCATAAGGAGGCACGGGGAGTTCAGGGTCATCCCCGCGGACAACGATGTGGCGGGAGGAATAAGCGCTGCCGCCGATATGCTCCGTGAGGGCAGGCTGTTTTTCAGCCCTCAATGCAGGGATATAATCCGCGAGTTCGGACTTTATCACTGGGAGGACAATTCGGTGAAGGATAAGGTCTGCAAACAGAACGACCACGCGATGGACGATATGCGCTATTTCGTGAAAACCGCGCTCGCCCCGAAGGACTGTTTCTTCGCTCGGGCGGCGGAAAGGAGGTGAAAAAATGACATTGAGGAAAAAACCGAAGCAGCAGACGGTCTCTGCCGTGCAGATTTCGCCTTCAAAAAGCGGCGCTTTCGGGATAACGGAGAGTTATGTTCCGTTTTCGTGCAGGCAGACAAAGCTTTATTATGCTCTGCGCGAGGCGGTTCCCGTAATCGACGCCGCCGTATTCAAGCTCGTGCGGCTGACGGGCGGATTTCACATTGAGTGCGCAAGTCCGTATTCGCAGAAGATGATTGACTCCTTCGTGAAAAGCGTAGATGTGGGCGGCACGCAGACGGGACTTGAGGCCTTTGTTTCATCCTATTTCGAACAGCTTCTCACCTGCGGCACGGCGGTCGGCGAAATACTGACGGATTCCTCGGGAGTGCCGCGTTCGCTTTTGATCGCCCCGCTTGAAAATGTCGAGCTCGCGCGAAAAAGAAACGGCGCGGGCGTTGATATTCTCACTCTCGCTTCGGGGACTCCCGAGCCCGTGAAGAAACCCGGGCTGTGCCTCCTGAGCGTTCTCAGCCCCGAGCCCGGCAGTCTTTACGGCTCGTCGCTCCTGAAAGGGATGCCTTTCGTCAGCGGGATTCTGCTGAAAATCTTTGAGAGCATCGGCACGAACTGGGAGCGGGCGGGAAACATCCGTTTCGCCGTTACCTACAAACCCGGAAACGATTCCGTTGACAGAGCCTACGCGGGCGAGAGGGCGAAGCAGATGGCTGAGCAGTGGAGCAAGGCGATGCAGCCGGGCGCCGTGCGTGATTTCGTCTGCGCGGGCGATGTGCAGATAAAGGTAATCGGCGCGGAGTCGGCGATACCCGAAAGCGAAATACCCGTGAGGCAGATGCTCGAACAGATTGTGGCGAAAACGGGAATACCGCCTTTTATGCTCGGGCTTTCCTGGTCCTCGACGGAGAGGATGTCGCAGCAGCAGGCGGACGCTTTAACAAGCGAGCTTGAAGCATACAGGAGGATTTTGACGCCCGTAATTGAGAAAATCTGCCGCGTGTATCTTCGCAGTCTCGGCTGCGGCGATGATTTTGAGGTTGTGTGGAACGATATCACGATGCAGGACGAGGTTGCTCTGAGCGAGGCGGAATTAAACCGCGCGAGAGCGGAAAAAATAAGGAGGGATACGGAAAATGAACAAATCAGTTCCCGACGGGAAGGAACTTGAACTTATCAACAATTACACGGTGTCTCCCGTCAGGGCGGAAGACATCTACAAATTTTCAATAGTGCTGTGCGACAACGAGATTGACCGCGACTGCGAGCGCTTTGACACGGGAGCGCTTGAAAAAATCGCGGAGCTTTTCAAGGGCAGGACGGGGATTTTTGACCACTCGGGCAGCGCGAAGGACCAGAGCGCGAGAATCTTCGACACGGAAGTGATAACAGACCCCGAGAGAGTGACATCGGCGGGCGAGCCCTACACTTATGTAAAGGCTTACGCGTATATGCCGAGGACGGAGAAAAACGCCGCGCTTATTGAGGAAATCGAGACGGGAATACGCAAGGAGACGAGCGTGGGTCTTTCGGTAAAGAGCAAAATCTGCTCCGTCTGCGGTCAGGATATAAGGAGCTGTAATCATATAAAGGGCAGATTTTACGACGGCAGGCTCTGCCACGCGGTGCTGACGGAACCCGACGACGCCTACGAGTGGAGTTTTGTCGCCGTTCCCGCGCAGAAGGCGGCGGGAGTCACGAAATCGTTTGACGCGCAGGGGATAATCAAGAAATACGGCGAGGACGGCTTTATTTCCGAAAAAGAGAAAACCGCTCTTTCGGCGGATATCGGAGGGCTTCTGCGGCTTGCCGCCCAGGGCGAGGAATACCGCCTTTCACTTGTGCGCGAGGGAGTGAAGAAGTGCTGTAATCTCTTCCCCGCGGTTGAGAGCTCATTCTTTGAGGAGCTGCTTGAAAACGCGGGCGTTTCAAAGCTTCTGCGTCTCAATTCCGTTCTTCGTGGCGCGGATGAAATCTCCGCCCCGCAGTTCGCGGCAAAAGAACGGAAAAGCGAAAACACCAACAGCGAATTCAAAATATAAGGAGGAAATAATATGTCTTATTCATTTGACGGTTTCAACGAGGGCGTTCTCACCTTTTCGTGTGAAAGCGAAATTGCGTCCGGCACTCCCGTGAAGATGAGCGGGAGCGAAACGGTCTGCGCGTGTTCAAGCGGCGACAAATTCTGCGGCGTTGCCGTAACATACAGAAACGGCTCTGTCGGGGTCGCCCTGAGCGGAGCGGTTACTCTGCCTTACAGCGGAACGGCTCCGTCGGCGGGCTATGTGAAGCTCGCGGCTGACGGCGACGGCGGAGTTGCGACCTCGAACAGCGGCAGGGAGTATCTCGCTCTCTCGGTCGATACGGTTTCGGGCACGGTAACAATCATACTTTAAGGAGGTCTTTTATGAACTACGACAACATAAAACTCGAAAAAGGACTTTACTGCAACGGCGCGCTGACTCAGGCTCTTGAAAAGGAGGACCCGTCGGCGCAGTATGAAGGCACGGCTCTTGAAGGGCTTGACGCTTACGAGCGCCAGCTCAAAAGATTTGACATCAGGGTAAGCGGAGCGGGCAGCGACACGGTTGAGAAGTTTTTTAAGACCGGCGATTCAGCGGTTCTTTTCCCCGAATATGTGGCGCGCGCGGTGCGTCAGGGTATGGAGCAGGCAGATATTCTGCCGGGCATTGTCGCCTCGACCACGGTTATTGACTCGGCGGACTACCGCACGATAACCTCCGACCCCGACGAGGATAAAAAGGAGCTCAGACCCGTAGCGGAGGGCGCGTTCATCCCCGAGACAAGAGTCAGTGTCAAGAGCAACCTCGTCTCTCTCAACAAGAGGGGCAGAATGCTGGTAGCTTCCTATGAGGCGGTCCGCCGTCAGCGTCTTGACCTCTTCACGGTCACTCTGCGTCAGATAGGCGCGTATATCGCGCGCTCACAGCTCAAAGACGCGGTTGACGTGCTGGTAAACGGCGACGGCAACAACAACGCTGCGGCGGTGACGAACGCGGCGACCGCGGGCACTCTCGCATATACGGATCTCACCGCGTTCTGGAACAGTTTCGATCCCTATGAACTCAACACTCTGCTCGTCTCCCCCGACATTATGCAGAAGGTGCTTGAAATGACGGAGTTCCGCGATGCGGCGGCGGGGCTTAACTTCCACGCGACGGGCAAAATGATTACGCCGATGGGCGCCTCCCTCATAAAAGCGGGCTGTGTGTCAAACGGCACGCTTATCGGTCTTGACCGTTCCTGCGCTCTCGAAATGGTGAAATGCGGCGACATCACCACCGAGTATGACAAGCTCATCGACCGTCAGCTCGAAAGGGCGGCGATTACCTGCACGGCGGGCTTCGCCAAGATTTTCGACGGCGCCGCGAAGGTTCTTTCTGTCTGATATGATTGACTGCTGGAAAACCGCGGACGCATACAGGCGCAATTACGGCGAGCCCGGAATTGAAAACGGCGGGTTTGCCGCTCTGTGCCGCGCCGCCTGCGAAGAAATAAGCCCTCTCGTGAAAGAGGGGGCTGACGCTTCCGACATAAGACTTCTCAACCTTGCCGCCGCCTGCGTGCTGTGCGTTCTCGCGGGGAGAGAGGCGGCAGAGGAGGGCTCAACAGTTTCGTTCAAGGCGGGCGATGTCGCCGTCGGCACGGATTCATCCGCCTTCATAAAACGGGCGCAGGAGGAGAAGAAGCGGCGTTTTGAGGCGGCTCTTCCCCTGCTCACGGACAGCGGATTCTGTTTTATGCAGGTGAAAATATGAACGCTTCGAAATATCTTGAGCTTTTCGGGAGACGGACGGCTCTCGTTTCCGCTTCGGGCGAGACGATAAGCGCTCACGGCGCGATTATCAGCCCGCTTCGCTACAAGAATAAAATGTATCTGAGCGGAGTTTACACCGACATCGGCTTCAACAGCGAGGGACATTATCTTTATATAGGACCGCCCGTGTGCGATCTGACGGCCGCGCCCGAGGGCTCGTATATTCTCTCGGACGGCGTGAAATACAGAATTGACCGCGCTGAAAAGGTTTACGCGAAGGATGAGGTTTTTTACATCTGGGCGATAATAAGAGTGATGATTGAGGAGGATGAAAATGAGTGAGATAAGCGCTCTGCCCGGGGCGATAGCAGGCTGGCTCGGCAGTCAGGAGGCGCTCTCGGGCATAAGATTCACAACGGAATACCCCGCGGAGAGAAAAAGCGTTCCGCTGGCGCGCACAATCGTTTCGGTGGGTATCGACAGCGTGACGATTACCGACACCTTCGTTGAAAACGGCGGAGAGCCCGAAAGGGACGAATACTGCCGCGACGCTTTAATTAAAATCCGTCTCGGGGTTCACGCTCCGTTTTCTCAAGGAGGCGAGGCGTGCTACGACGCTTTTACGGATGTCATCGACACGCTGACCTTTGCCTCCGACCTTGAAATCACAGGCTCGGGAGCGGGAGGAGTCACCGCCGACAGGGACACGGACGCCTTCGTGCTTTTCGCGTGGATAGAGGTCAGGGCGAACCTCTGCCCCGCCGCCTCCTGCTCGGTGCGGTTCGCGTCTTTTATGAACAAGGACCTGCTCTGCGGCAGTCATATAACAGACACGGACATTCATTTAAGCCCCGCTCAGATTGAATATCTGAACGCGCCCGCGGTCACGGGCTCTTATTTCGGAACAGGCTCGTCATCGAGGGCGTTTTTAACGGGATTTCCGCCGAGGGCGGTGTTTGTCGCGGCGCAGGATATGCCGCCGTGCCTGTTCGATTCCTCAACGGGAGAGACGAGGGCTTATTCCGCTCTCGCCTGCGGGCAGGGGCAGACGCCGGGGCTGAGCGTTACCGCCAACGGCTTTACGGTGAGCGCCTCGCAGGGAACACGGCTCAATGAAGCGGGAAGAGATTATTTTTATATTGCGATGAGGTGAGGAAACAGGGGGTAGGAGATAGGGGTTGAGGACGGGCGTTGCCCGTCCTCGATTTGTTTGCGGGGTAAAATGTTCTGAAAGGCGGGAGGCACTTGTTTTTTTTAGAGAAATATTATATTATTATATAGATACAGTATTTTCCGTTAATTTACAGATATAGAAAATATAACAATACCGATTACATTTTCTGTTTTTATTCTGAATTAATACAACATTTCCCGCGGGACACGGCGGATTCCGGAAGAAAGGGGGAGTGCCGTTATGAGAAGCGACGACGAGTTATACGGCAGTTTTCTGTCGGGCGACTCTGCCGCGTGCGATGAGCTGATGATCCGCTACGGCGACAGTCTGACATATTTTCTTAACGGCTATCTTCACAACCCCGACGACGCCGAGGACCTTATGATTGAAGTCTTCGCGCGGCTTATAGTCAAGAGACCGAAAATCGGCGAAGGCAATTTCAAGGCGTATATCTACAGAAGCGCGAGGAATCTCGCGACGCGGTTTCACGAAAAGAAAATCCGCACGCAGATGTTCAGCCTTGATGAAATCGGCGAGAAGGGTATGGAGCCCGCGCTTTCGGGCGATGGATTCGCCGATGATGAACGCAGAAAGATTTTGCACATCTGTCTGGGACGGATTCCTCCCGAGATGAGAGAAGCGCTATGGCTTTTCTATTTTGAAGGTATGAGTTACGCGGATATAGCCGCGGTTATGAGAGTGAACAAAAAAAGAATTGACCATCTCCTTTCAAAGGGCAGGGACCGCCTGAAAAGGGAGCTGGAGAAGGAAGGCGTAACAGATGCGGTCGAATAGTGAACGCATTGAAGCAGCTCATTCAAGGGCGGCGCAAATCAGAAGAGAAAAACGCAGACGACACACAGCGGTCGCGCAGACGGTTTCATTTTCCGCCTGCTTCGCCGTTGTGATCGCTTTCGCGTTTTTTGTTTACGGAGTAAAAGACAGACTGATATCCGAGGCGGCGTCCGCCGGGATGAGAGCTAGTATTTTCGCGGGCAGCGGCGTTCTCGGATTCATCACGGTTGCGGTCATCGCCTTTATGCTGGGCGTTTCGGTGACGGTCTTCTGCTTCAGACTTAAAAAACATCAGGACGAAAAAGACGACGGAGACGGCAGATGACGGAAAGCGTTGAAAACTTAATACAGCTTGTTCTTACGGGTCTGTGCGCGGCGCTGTCGTTCGGCAAGGCGATCGCTTCGTGGAAAAGGCCCTGGCTGCTGCTCGGTCTTTTTTACAGCGTCTTTTTCTTCGGAGACTTATACTGGCAGCTGTTCATTACATTTTACGGGGATACTCCGCAATACTCGTTTATACCTTATCTGAGCTGGTATGCGGCTGACCTTTTCCTGTTTATGCTGCTGACCGTTGTCTATTCCTACGACTGGAAGCGGTATGCAAAATATCTCTGGCCCGTTCCCGTGTTCACCGCCGGCATGTGCGTATTTTATATGACATACGGGGATTATCTGAGCAACATTATCGCCGCCGCGCTGATGTACGCACTCATATGGAGATCAATCGGCGGAATTATATCGTTAAGAAAAAAGACGGGTGAGGACGCTGCCGCTCTTGCGATTCATATTCTCGTTCTGCTGTTCTGCTTTACGGAATACGCCGCGTGGACTTCGAGCTGCTTCTTTGACGGAGACACGTTCGCGAACCCGTATTACTGGTTTGACGCGATGCAGACGGCGGTCCTTGTTTTGTTCGTTCCCGCGCTGAGAAAGGCGGTGAGCAGATGAATTATATTGAAAATGTTTATATCTGTCTCGCGGCTCCGTTCCTTGTGGCGGTTTTCTGCGCGAGGAAGAGATCGAGAAGGGTTCTGCTGTTCATGCTCGGCGGAATGACCGCCTGCCTGCTTTCTTCATATCTGAGCACATTCGCGGCTTCGGTTGAGGGAATCGACCTTTCCGCAGCGTCGCTTGAAATCGCCCCTCTTGTCGAGGAGATTATGAAGCTTCTGCCGATTCTGTTCTATCTTCTGGTGTTTGAGCCCGAAAAAGAATCGGTCGTGGTCGGCGTCTTTATGACGGCTGTCGGTTTCGCCACGTTTGAAAACGTATGCTATCTCGCGCAGAACGGAGCGCAGGGCGTGTTCCATCTGCTGATACGCGGCTTCGGCGCCGGCGCCATGCACGTTGTATGCGGCGCGATTATCGGAACGGGGCTTATCTATATCTGGAAAGAAAAATGGCTGCGCGTTGCGGGAACGGTAGGTCTTCTTGCGCTGGCGATTACCTTCCACGGCATTTACAACATTCTCATTTCGCAGACGGGGGTTCCCGCGGCGGTGGGATTTTTACTGCCCGTGCTTACGGCGGTCGCGGTTGTTATTCTTTACAATCCCGTCAACCGTCTTATTGAACGCGAGCAGGAATAAAATAGTATTTTCAGAACGGCTGTCCGGAGGCGGCCGTTTTTTTGCGTTTTTCGCAATTTACAGGAGTTTTCCGGCTTTTTTTGCCTTTTTTTCGGGTTTTTTTGAAAATTTTTTAAATTTTTTTCATTTCAGGGTGGGAATTTTCGCTTTTTATGTATCTATATAAGTGAAGGCTTTTTTAATTCGTGCGAAAGGAGGATTACCGCATGAGAACAAATGAAGAAAGAATCGCCCTTGTTCACAGGAGAGCGGAGGCTTTGCAAAAGCGCCGCGACAGGGCGCGTGTCGCGCTGTCGGGAGTTTTTTCCGCCGTTCTGTTTGTCTCTCTCACGGCAGCGATGATTAATCTTATCGGTCTGTCTCCGATTGACTCTGTTGACCGCTTTACGGGAGCGTCTCTTCTCAGCGAGAGCGCGGGCGGATATGTTCTGGTTGCCGTCGTTTCATTTTTCGCCGCGGTAATCATCACAACATTCGCCATAAAACGGCAGAAGAAAAAATAATTTTGTTTTTCATGAAAATTCAGATAAATCAAACGGAGGTATTTTATGAAAAAGATTATTTCGCTCGTTCTTTGTGTCACGCTTCTTGCGGGCACACTGGCAGTGGGAATCGCAAACTTTCCCTTCGCGGTAAAGGCGACTGCGGACAATGACGATGTCAACACAGTGTCAGCACCCAATGTAACGGTTCCCGCCGGATACAACGACGCAAGGGACCCTTACAATCTGATGGGAACAACCGACACCAAAATGGTTTCCGCTCAGAATGAGCTCATGTTCTCAATCAGCACCGCAGACTCAAGCAACGATTTCGGTTACAGACTCTGCGACAATCTCAAAGAAGAATTACTTAACGGAACAACAGACAAGCTGAATCTTAACGACAACTCCGCATACTGGGACAGCACCGGAGGACAGGCAATCACAGTCGGCGGCGTTTATTTCATGAGATCGGCGGCTCTTGACTCGGACGGCGACGGCGCCCGTGAATCTGTTGTTTACTTAGGATGGCAGAAGAACGACGATTACGGTCAGGTTGTTGCCTGGTCGTTTAACACAAGAACAAAACAGATGTCATCGGTAGTTAAACTCTGCGATACTCCCAGAGGCGTTTATCAGTTATATTACAAAGACGGCTCATGGAGAGAGGAAGCGACCTACCAGTCACTCAACTTCTTCTGCCTTGCGGTAGGCGACTTCAACGGCAACGGAAAAGAAACCGCATTTGCGACTGTCTGCAAAAAAGAAAGCAGCACAAAGGTTACCCCGAGCCTTGTTCACCTCACCGTTTCGGGCAATTCACTTTCAGCAGGCAGCCCCGGATACACCGATTATATGAACCAGAAATTCCTTAGTTACAGAATCAATGATAGTGGAGACTATGAAGACCTTCTTTCAATGAGGATTGCAGCCGGCGACATCAACGGCGACGGAAAAGACGACCTTGCGGTTCTCACTTACACAAACAATATAACCTCTTCCGGAGCGTATAATTACGATGATGAACCGGAAAAGGATCTTTACACTCCCCAGCTTGCCATCGGTTACGGAAGCAGCAACGGAATTCCCGGCACCGCAAAGCAGAGGGTCTGGGTTGACATCAAAGCTGACGACAACCACAATAATATTCCGATTGCGGGCAATGTTCTTGTTGACGATATAGATAACGACAGCAAAGCAGAGATTGTTGTTTCCGGCTATTCCGGCCAGACAGAAAAGAGCAGCAGCGGCAAATGGAAAATGCTTGACAGCTCCAGATCCGCAAATAATCTTATTTACGCTGTCTATAAAGATAACAATTCCAACGGTCTTTCCCGCAAATGCTTTACTACTCTGACCTCGAACGGCTGGACAAAAGGCAATTCGCAAACTGGCGCATGGCTCGGAACTTTACCGTCAGACGACTGGTGCTGGCAGCCGATAGGTCTCGGCGCAGCCGCTCTTGACGGCCCCGGAACAAAGAAATATGTTTTCATCAACGGTTCCGTATATCTGTATAATTCAAACAACAATACATTTTCGGAGCAGAACACCCCCGGCTATTTCGGCAACGCTGATGCCGGTTCCGGCGGTTGGACTATCAGTGTTACTTTTATAAGCGATGTCGCAAGCGGTGTTTTCGACGGCAACCGCAAATCCGACGAACAGTTCTTTGTATCAGTCGGCATTAAGCAGAAAGACACCACATCCTACCGTTATTTACCTGCTGTAATAGGCAGAAAAGACGTAAAAGACGGCGATACGGTAACAAGACAGTTTTATTGCAACGATATTGATGACTCGGTTTACCTCGGCGGCGGCGGAAACAACTCCGGCAGTGTGGCCGCGGTTGACTGCGACAACGATATGTTCAAGGTAAAATTCAACAATAAAGCCTATGCATGGACAGACCCCGATGTTGTTGCCGTTCTTCAGGCGGCGCCTTATTTCGGCGAGCTCGGCGACTACGAGGGCTCAACCTCAATCACATTCTCAACCACTTATGAATCCGAATACGCCAGCAGCATAACCCAGTCACTCGGCGTAGGCGGCGTACTCAGCGTGGACGTAGAGGTGGTCGAAGCTGAGCTTAAGGCGGGTTATGAAGGAGAATGGTCGCAGACCACATTCAACAACAGCTCATACACTACGGGTGTTACATTCAGCGCCGGTCCGGAAGACAAGGTTATTATTCAGAGAGTCCCCGCTTTCTATTTCGGCTATGACGTCTGGGATCAGGCAACCGGAACATGGAAATCGGATGCATATCATGTAGATGTCATCAAAGACGCGCAGTATTATGAACTGTCGGTAGATGAGTATAATACCTTTGTTGATCTCTACAATGATCAGATGACGGCGAAATACGGCAACAATTATTCCAAAAAGCTCGTAAAGATAAGCGAGAGCAACGCTTCCTACCTCATTGACAACGAAGGAAATCCCTTCGCATACATCAACGGCGCCATCGGCACCCCCGTCAGCCTCGGCCACGCCGGCGGCTCCAAGAGCATCAGCTACTCTCAGGCATACGGCTCCGGTTCCACAACATCGGAAGCAAACGGATACTCATTTGAGTTTTCCGCATCCGGCGGTGCTGTCGTCAAGGTCGGCGCATACGCCAACTACTCGTATTCAAGCGGTTATGAAATGACACAGACCGTTGTTGACGGCACTGACACCGAAGGCGAAGTAACCGACATCAACAGCGCAAGCATTGCCGAAGAAACCGGTTCTCCCAAGAGCATTGTCGATCAATACGGTTTCCAGTGGTCGTTCGGCGAATGGCCTCTCGCTCTTGTCAACGGCGGCGAGGTTCCCGTTTACGGTTATCAGCTGACCGACATTACAACCCCGGCTCCCAGAGTAACAGACCTTTCATATACAGTCACAAACGGCGGCACCAACCTTTCGTTCGACTGGAGCAAACCCGACACCGACAAGGCAATAGCAGGTTACTTCCTCTACAAGTCCGTTGACGGCGGCGCGTTCACCAAAGTCAGCGACGACCTTATCACAGACACAGAAGTTGTCATTGACCAGACACAGTTCGACCGCACGAAGAACAATGTCTTTGCAGTAACCTCGGCGATTGAGAAAACATATCCCAACGGCACTGTTTATTATTCCGAGGGTATGTTCTCCAACCTGTGCCACTTCAACGGCGACTTGAACGGTAAATCGGCTTATGAAATCGCTCTTGACGAGGGCTTCGAAGGAACTCTTGAAGAGTGGCTTGAATCCCTCAAAGGCGCTCATGTAACCAGCGTTGAGAAAACAGGAACCAACGGTCTTGTTGACACATACACGGTTACATTCTCGGACGACAGCTCCTCATTCTTCACAGTAACAAACGGTGAAGACGGACTTTCCGCTTATGAAATCGCGCAGTCAAACGGCTACACCGGCACAGTTGAGCAGTGGCTCACATTAATCGGCGCAGACTGCGCTCAGGGTCACTCCTATGTTGAGTTCAACATGCCCGCCTCCTGCGGACGCCCCGGCTATGTTCTCAACGTCTGCTCAAAGTGCGGCTCGAGCGAACTCACCGTTTCGGACGCTCTTGAACACAACTACACCGAGACCGTTGTAGCGCCCACGCACACAACCTGCGGTTACACCAGATATGTCTGCGAAAACTGCGGCGACACATACTGCGACAACCTTACGGCTGTTACAGATCATACATACACCGACAGAGTAGTCGAGCCCACCTGCGTTGAAAGCGGCTACACAGAGAAGACCTGCACCGAGTGCGGAATCGTTATCAGAACCGATATCGTTCCCGCGAACGGACACGACTACACAGGCACGGTCACAGATCCCACCTGCTCGCATTTCGGCTACACGACATACAAGTGCGAAAACTGCGATTCCGAATATGTTTCGGACATTACACCCACAATTGACCACAACTTCAGCTCGAAGGTCATCAGCAGCACCTGCTGCACCGGCGGCTACACAATCAAATACTGCGCGGACTGCGGATTCTCGGTAATCGAGGACGAAAAAGAGGCAAAGGGCCATAATTTCGAGGTTTCAAACGTATTCGCTCCCACCTGCTCGACCACGGGTTACAGCGTTTACACCTGCACCGATTGCGGAATCAACTACATTGACGATGTAACAAAGACAATCGCTCACACTCCCGGCGAGTGGGTATGCGAAGATCCCGCGACAGGCAGATACACGCAGAGATGTGAAAAATGCTACAAGCTTCTTGACACCAAGACGGTTGCAATCGTCAGCGGCGACGGCAACGGCGGCTCAAGCAGCCTGAATCCGAATATCGATGAGAACGGCGTTCTCAACATCGGCTATCAGGAGACTGAAAAAATCACACTCAAGGCTGACGGCATCGATTCAAGCAAGGTCGTTTACACATCATCCGACCCGAAGGTAGCGACGGTTGACGAAAAGGGCAACATCACCGCCGTAGGCCCCGGTGACACAATCATCACGGCGAGCATCCCCGGCACGGCTATCTCAACGAGCGTGCCCGTAAACGTCAAGCTCACCTGGTGGCAGAAGATTCACTATATCCTGAACGGTTCGCCGATATTCAGAATAATCTTCATGCTCTTCAAGATTCCCGCGTTTGACGGTCTGCCGAAATAAAGGCACTGTTTAAATAAGCAATCCGGATAATCAATCAAATAAAGAAGACATCCTCCGAACGCGGTCCGCGTTCGGGGGATGTCTTCGTTATGGGGAGGGGTCAGGAGGGGGCTTCGCCCGCGCGATATACGCCTGCGGCGTTCGATATGTTCAGTGAACGCGATATGCCGTAAACGGCGCGATATATTTTGCGGGGCAAAATGTTAAGGGACCTG
>CADAER010000014.1:0-29750 GCA_902787025.1 Oscillospiraceae bacterium
AGAGGTTCCCGCCATATCGATTAACCCGAAGGTAGTGACCGAAAGATTATCATAACTGCCGTCGGTGAAATTCGCGACATAATCCGCAAACGTTGTGCGGGTGAATTTGCCGCCGTCGGTTTTCAGGACCTCGCCGAACTTCTGCGTAAGCGTTTCGTAACTGTCTTTTTCATAATCAATCTTTTCGACGGTTGACGAACCGTAAAGGAACCAGGGCGAACTGTCAGCGTCGGGTCCCGCGCCCTTGTAGGTCCAGGTGGTCCAGCTTAAATTTCTGCTGTTGAAAAGTGAGAGCATATAGCCGAAGGTGGTAAGTCCGCGCGGGTAAAACTCGCCGATATAAAACGGAGCGTTGTAGCCCGCGTCTTTAATCTCGTTTGCCTTGCGCAGAACGGTGGGATTGGTTATATCGTAGATATGCTCCTGATAAACAATATTCTCCCAGCCGTAAACATCGGGCGAGGCTATCGCGGACGGATCCCAGATTGCTTCCATGCAGATTATATGATCGGGATCGACTTCTCTGACGGCTTTATAGAGATCATTGCTGAAATCCCAGAAGGTCTTCTGAAAACTGCCGTCGCGGGTGATGTTTGTTCCGAGCGGCTCATTCATAAGGTCATACATGGCTATTACGCTTTCGCCGGCGTAATGCTTAGCCATTTCAACCCAGAAATCAAGTGTGACTTCCCTGTATCTTGCGCCCTTTTCGTTGTCATCGAAAAGCGACATTGATTTCGACTGACCGCAGTGGTCGTAATCGTTCTGATATCCGGGCAGACCGTGAAGGTCAATTATAAGATAAAGCCCGTATTTGCGGCACATATCGACAACGCCGTCAAGTTCGCTGAAATCGATTTCGCCGTTTTCCGTGCGATACCAGGTGCCGTTGTCATCACTCTGGAAATTGCGATACCATATAGGCAGACGGACAACATTCATACCGAGATCGGCGACATTTTTATAATCTGTTTCGGTTATCCAGTTGCTTCTGTATGTTTTGAAAAGCTCGTGAGTTTTCTCCTGACCGAAACGTTCGACAAGAGTCTTGTAAACTCCCTCTTCGCCAGCGGGGTTGGTGTAAGGACAGAACCAGTCCTCCATAATGCCCCAGCCGCCGAAGTTTGTGCCGCGCAGAACAATCTCATTACCCTGTGCGTCAAGAATCTTTTCGCCCTGTGTGTGAAGCATAGGCAGGGTTTTGCTTTCGGCAAAGGTGATAACGGGCAGGCAGGTAAATGTCATAACGGCGGTGAGCAGAACAGCCGTCAGTTTTACGAGTGGTTTTTTCATATATTACCTCCGGTGATTATTGGTTTTCGGTCTGTAATTCTTCCGACGGGCTCCGTCTGACGGAATTGAAAAACTCGTTGTATTTTTCAGCCCATTTTTCGACATCGGTTCTTTCGTATTTACTGGGGAATGAAGGCTCGACGGCGGCGAATTTTCCGATATTTGAAACGATGGTGAGAAGTTTTGAGCGCAGTTCGGGCATTTCGCCTAATATCTGCAGTTTTGTTTTTACCGTTGAGAAGAACTTGCCTTTGATTACGGTTTCGAGTTTTCCCTCCGAAAAAGCTTCAAGCTCCTCACTTGATATGAGCCCTGTCGCGAACATACGGTCCACCTCTTCGGCGGTAACAAAAGGCAGAAAGTTTTTGGCTATCGCTATTCGGCAGGCGCCGAAGCCGACTTCTTTGAAGAACTGTTTTTCATATTCCCACAGCGTTTCGGCTGTGTATAAACCGATGTAATCCGAAAGCACAGCATAAGCGAGCATAGTGCCTGCCCGAAGGCTGTAAGCGATGCCCGAGCCTTTGAGAGAATAGGTCATAAACGCGCTGTCTCCAACCGCGGCGTAACCGTCGGCTACCATTACGGCAAGCGGCTGACGAACGGGAATATCGACAAAATACCCGCCGCGCAGAAGCCTTGTGCCCATCTGGGGATTTTTAAGGCTCAATGTGTGAAGACAGGGCGCGAGTTCACTGTATGAGGTTTCATCGAATCTCGCGATGAGCGCGTCGGTATATTCTTCATCGGTAACAAGCCACATAAGGCCTTCCGTGCCGTCGTTGTAGAGATAAAGATTGTAGTCGGTTTCCGGTCTCGACGCGTCTTTGATGTTTTCGAAATATGCGCGGTAGGTGTGAAGAACATCGAAATGTGCGGGTGACTTTTCAACCAGCATAAAATCGGGAAGATTCGAGCGCACGGGCGAATTCATACCGCAGGCGTCAATTATGAGGTCGGCGTAAAAACTCCCCCTGTTTGTTTTTATACCCGCGACGCGGCTGCCGAGAATAATAGGCGCTTCGATTTCGGTTTCAAAAACGATTTCGGCTCCCGCGTTTTCGGCAAGACCGATAAGATATTCGTGAAGCTCCTTTCGCTCAACCGTAAGCGTTTCGCTGCCCTCTTTCGCGGGCAGAGTGAGAGCGGGAGTATCATCGCCTATCGGCACAAATGTAAGGCTGTTGCTTTTCGCGCGGTAGTGTTCCGGTATTTCAATGCCGGCATACTCCATGGCGCCCGCCTCGAACGAGTCGCGCTGGTCGAGATAATATTCGCCTTTCTTCTGCCTGTCATAAACCGTGACTTTATGACCTGCGGCGGCAAGTTTTATTGCAGAAACAAGACCGCCGTGACCCGCGCCCGCAACAATAATATTCGACATAGAACCGCCTTCCGTTTTTTATTTTGAGAGCATAATCATGCCCTGGGTAATCATAAACTCACCGAGTATATATGTAAGCATTACGGTAAAGTGCCGTTTGAAAATGATATCCGGTTTTTTGTAATAGCGGACAAGGAAGAGAGTGCAGTCCGAAATGAAGAACAACACAGCGCCGATATAAGCGACAGCCGAGCCCGCGCAGGGGTTTGATATAAGCTGCATAAGCGCGAACACATTCATAGTGCTGTTGGCGAGCAGATAAATATACATGGGTATCTGCATCTTTTTGGGAGTCGTAGGCTTTAAGCAGTGAATAATGACAGCTGAAATTGCGTAATAGACAAGAGCCGCGGGGATTGTGACAAACCAGTTGACTTTTGAGAAATCCACCTGCGGAACATAAACCGCGATAAAAAGGAAGTGGGCGAGCATAAAGGCTATTCCGCCTGCTGTGAACCAGGCGTTGCCGTGAGGCATAAGCAGAACATCGCCCAGCCAGCTGGCAATGAGCGCGGCTATGAGAAGCGGAATTACGCGCACACCGAAAAAGACATAATAAAGGACTATGAAAAGCAGCAGCACAGGTTTGGTGATTAAGCGGATTTTTTCTTTTCTGACCCAGCTGCCGTAAAGGTGCGCGACGCTTGCCGCAGCAAGCAGAACAAGAAACACTGTTTTAAGCATAATCAGCCGCCTTTCGATAACTATTCATAACATTTTTATTATAAACTTTTTGGTGTGTAAAGTCAACGAAACAAAAGAGCCATGAAAAGATTATTAATACTGTTGAATTATTTCTTTGTAAATGTTATTATGTATTGCAAATATTAATTCATATCGGGAGTTCTTTATGAAAGATTGGTTTGCCGACATTGCGGCACAGTTCAAACTGAATTTTATTGACGGCAACAGATGGCAGTGGCTTGTCGAAGGCTTTAAGACAACCCTGATTATCGCTTTTTTCGCGACGATTCTCGGCATCCTTATCGGCGTGCTTATTGCCACAATCCGCTCAACCTATGACAAGACCGGCGAGTCCCTTAAAAAGAGGGGCGGCATCGGCATAAAAATCTTCGGATTCATCGACAGAATCTGCAAGCTTTATCTGACCGTAATAAGAGGCACGCCTATGGTTGTTCAGCTTCTTATTATGTATTTCATCATTTTCAAATCCTCAACGAAGGGCACACTGGTTGCCGTTCTCTCATTCGGCATAAACACGGGCGCCTATGTTGCTGAAATCTTCCGCGGCGGAATCATGTCGGTTGACAACGGGCAGTTTGAAGCGGGCAGAAGCCTCGGCTTCAACTATATTCAGACGATGATTTACATTGTCATTCCGCAGATGTTTAAAATCGTTCTGCCGACTCTTTGCAACGAGTTTATAGTTCTTCTCAAAGAGACATCCGTTGCCGGCTATGTCGGAATCCGCGACCTTACAAAGGCGGGCGATCTCATCCGCGGACGCACATTTTCGGCGTTTATGCCGCTTATCGCGGTGGCGCTCATTTATTTAACCGTAGTTATTATACTAACAAAACTTGTCGGTATTCTTGAAAGGAGGCTGCGCAGAAGTGACCACTGAGAAAAAAGCGCTCATAAAAGTTGACGGCCTTTATAAATATTTCGGAGACAATCATGTTCTCAAGGGCATCAGCGCCGAGATAGACGCGGGCGAGGTCGTTGTCGTAATCGGACCTTCAGGCTCGGGCAAAAGCACATTTCTGAGATGCCTCAACCTGCTTGAAGAGCCTACATACGGCGAGGTCTGGCTGGAGGACAAACTCGTAACTCCCGTTGACCCGTATCTGCATCCCGATATTATTGAGCTTTCAAAAACATATCAGAGTTTATTCGCAGCCGAAAAGGCGAAAAACTCGGGCAGAAGCGATGAAGAAATAAAAGCGGAGCTGATAGCAAAAATCAAGTCGGAAGACCTGCTTAACGAAAAGCACGAGGGCAAGGCATATAAATCGCTGATGAAAAAAATCTACAATGAGAATTACATCAACGTCAACCTCGCCCGGCAAAAAATCGGAATGGTCTTCCAGCAGTTTAACCTTTTTGCGAATTTAAGCATTATCGATAATATAACCCTCGCTCCGATGAAGCTGCTAAAACTCAGCAAAACGGAGGCGGAGGAGAGGGCGAAAGCCCTGCTTGACAGAATCGGTCTTGCCGACAAAGCGCAGGCTTATCCCTCACAGCTTTCGGGCGGTCAGAAGCAGAGAATCGCCATTGTGCGCGCGCTCGCGATGAATCCCGATGTAATGCTTTTCGACGAGCCGACATCGGCCCTTGACCCCGAAATGGTCGGTGAGGTTCTCGAGGTTATGAAGGAACTCGCGAAAGAGGGTATGACAATGGTTGTCGTCACCCACGAAATGGGTTTCGCGCGCGAGGTAGGCACAAGGGTAATCTTCATTGACGAGGGCGTAATTCAGGAGGAAAACACTCCCGACGCTTTCTTCTCAAACCCCGAAAGTCCGCGCCTTCGCGATTTCCTTTCAAAAGTGCTTTGATTTTCTGTTGAAAAAACAGTAAAAAAGGTTTATAATTAAATCATCCCAAAATAACTTCATACAGAAAGGAAGAAGTGTTATGTGGAAAATATTGATGGTTTTCGGTATGCCCCTGTTTTATCCGTTTCTTATCACTTACGGAATAATCATGAATGTCCTCGGACCTTTGGGAGTTCCCGATTTTTTGGGATTAATGAGTAATATGTAAAAAAAGACCGGCTGATCTGAAAAGATCAGCCGGCTTTCATATTCAGCTTTATTTTTTGAGTATTCCCGAAACGAAAATCTCAACGCCTATCGCAATGAGTATTACTCCACCCATAACTGAAGCCTTCCCGGCGAGTTTCATACCTATTTTCCGTCCCAGCTCAATACCCAGCGCGCAGATTACAAAAGTAACTGCGCCGATAATCAGCGCTTCAACAAGCGCGAGGGGCAGCGAATAATCCGCTATTGTGAACCCGACCGAAAGAGCGTCTATTGACGTTGCGATTCCCATAATAATCAATGTTCTGAAATTCATCGGAGGGCGTTCTTCACCGCCCTTTCCGCTTATTCCGTCTCTTACCATTTTTCCGCCGATATACAGCAGAAGGACAAGCGCTATCCACGGAATAAACCTGTGAAAAGAAGCAAAAGCAGTTGCAATCGTATGCACACAAACCCAGCCGATAAGCGGCATAGCGGTCTGAAACAGAGCGAATGTCCCTGCGACAGCCGCCTTCTTTTCGCCTTTCAGTCCCGGCTCGTTCATTCCCGTCGCGAGCGACACCGAGAAGGCGTCCATAGCAAGACCGACGCCGAAAAGTATGCTGTTTATAAAAAACATAAAATTGAGATTCATAATTATTACTTCCGTTTTTATGTATCCCGGATATTATATCACAACAGACAGCAGCGTCAAGACAAACCGCGCAAATGCGAACGCGGTTAAAATGAAAAACCCGCATCGGTGATGCGGGCACGAAATCTGTTTTACCGCCGGTTAATTAAAGAAGAAAAACAGTATGCTGACGAAGAAAGAAGAAATTACATCGGCAATTCCGTCAAAGAAAGACATAACTTCAGCAAACATTTTTTGTTCCTCCTGTTTGTTTTTTGTTATTATATCATACATTTCCGAAATTTACAATATTTTTGTGAAAATCATAACAGTAAAAACACCTGTTTTCCTGAAAGCAGCCTTTCTGAATATGAAAACATATAAAAATCCCGAAACGTCTATGTTTCGGGATTTTTTACTGTGGAGCTGGTGGTCAGAATCGAACTGACAACCTGCTCATTACGAATGAGCTGCTCTGCCATTGAGCCACACCAGCATATTAAATTGTAAAAACAAGAACAACCGACAACCCGTCATTACGAATGAGCTGCTCTTCCCTCAAAAACATAGTCGTCTCACTCGCTTGGGGCGCGTCGTGATACTCCCTGTTTTTTCACCTCAGCGCTGTGCCTTTCTCTGCCACAGGCAGCGGCACACCGCTTCGCCCATTGAGCCACACCAGCAGATGAATGCTTGACTATTATAATTTATTGTTCTTTATTTTTCAAGTGTTTTTTGAAATTTTATTTGCGCGGGTTCTTGTCCGACTTTACAATTCATTAATAAATCATTTACAATACACTGTTGAAATATTTGTAAAAATGGTATATTCTTAAATCAAGCCAAATATATTTGCGGCATATTACATATACACCCGGAGGAGAATTATATGAAGAAATCACTTATAGCAGTTTTGCTTTGTGTTGCCATGCTTATAAGTTTAGCGGCATGCCGTTCCAAGAAACAGCCCGATACCGGCAAGGAAACCGGCACAACGGCAGCGGAAGAAACAAAAGAAACCGAAACAGCCGAAGCGGGCGTTCTTGACAGACTTTTCGGTAAAGATCAGACCGAAGAAACAGTCATTGAAACCGCTACAAATAAAAAAGGCAAAACCGTTACCAAAAAAGTCCCGAAAACAACTTCGCCCAACGATAAAGTAGCCGAAGAACTCGGCATGACTCCCGAAGAGCAGTCGTTTATGGACAAACTCGGCATTGACCTCAACAAAATGACCGAGGAAGACACATCCGAAGTTACCATGCAGATGGCAGACGGTCTTGTCACCGAAACCACCGTCAAAAAAGAAGTTGAAACCGAAACCTCCAAGGTTAAAGGCGGAGGCGGCGGCGGAGGCGGCGGCTCCGTGGTTATTGTTCCCAAAGACTCACCCTCCGAATCATACAAAGAGATTATTCAGTCCGGCAAATACACAATGAAAGCCACAATCAAGAACGGCGATACTACCATTCCGATTACCGTTTATGTTGACAACGGCGGTAAATACTCCATTGAAACAAAAATGAAAACAAGCGCTGTTACTTCTGTTACAGCCAGATTCCTTTCAGACGGTGAAAAAGTATACCTTCTTCTTCCGACACTGAGATTGTATGTAGAAGCAGGCACAACGGAAGAATTGATGGACGGTCAGGATGCTGCTGCTGCCATCACAGACCCGACCGTAATTCAGGGTCAGGATGCATCTTATGTTTCGTCAGGAACTACAACAATAAACGGAAAAGATTACACCGTTGAAGAATACAAGACCGGTGACGGTCAGACAATAAAGTATTATTACGATGGTGAAAACCTTAAAAGAATTGAGTCTATTGAATCAAACGGCGAAAATACTGTTATTGAAATAACAAGTATTTCGGGAAGTGTTCCTGCAAACGCCTTTGATCTTCCGAAGGGATACACCGATATGGGAAAAATAGGTGATTTAATAGATAAAGCAAATCAGGACACCACCGGTAAATCGGAATGAAAAAAACAGCGCTCATAACCGGAGCGTCCGGCGGAATAGGCAGCGCGGCGGCTGTCGCGCTCGCCTCTGAGGGCTTCAGGGTTGCCCTGTGTTACAACAGTAACGAAAAATCCGTCAGAACGCTCGCTTCAAAACTCAATAAAGTCACGGATACGGTAATCTGCAAGGCAGATGTCTCAATCCGTGAAGAAGCAGAAAAAGCATTTGAAAACGCCGCCGAGGAATTCGGTGGCGTTTCGGTGCTTGTGAACTGCGCGGGCATTTCCCAGCAAAAACTTTTTACGGATATTACCGAAGAGGATTTTGACCGTATGATGGCTGTGAATGTCAAAGGCGTTTTCAACTGCTGTCAGGCGGCTCTGCCGTTTATGATTAAAAATAAACGCGGCAAAATAATCAATGTGTCGTCAATGTGGGGTGTCAGCGGCGCCTCCTGCGAGGTTCATTACTCCGCGTCAAAAGCGGCGGTTATAGGGCTCACAAAAGCGCTCGCGAGAGAACTCGCGCCCTCGAATATTCAGGTGAATTGCATTGCTCCCGGCGTGATAGATACCAAAATGAACTCCTGTTTTTCGGCGGATGAGTTAAAGGCGCTTAAAGAAGAAATTCCTCTCGGCAGGTTCGGAAAGCCCGAGGAAGTAGCCTCTCTGATAGCCTTCCTCGCAAGTGAAAACTCCGATTACATCACAGCGCAGGTCATAGGTATTGACGGCGCTTTCATTTAAGAAAAACTGTTTAAATAACTTTAAAAGCATAATTAAAAAGCACTGCCGCGGCAGTGCTTTTTTTGGTGGAGATGGCGGTAATCGAAACCGCGTCCGAAAAGCCCTCGCAGGGACTTTCTACGAGCGTATCACATCTTTTGACATTCCCTCCGAACAGCGCCGGTGCGCAGGCTCAGTTCTTCAGTAGCCCCGTTATGCGTGACAGGCTACGGGACGCTCCCCTGTTCACGTTCACTGCTGTGTGACGCCCCTTACCGGGCCGCAGTCCTCCCGGCAGAGACGGCTGCTTAGTTAAGCAGCGAGTGCAACTGTTTCGTTGTCGTTTATTTTTAGGTTTTGCGGCTTTTAAAGCGGTTCCGCGCCGCTGCTCGCTTATCCGGGTTCAGACTCCCCGTCGAAATCCTTTCATCCCCAAATATTATTATAAAAATTGTCAATACTTTATTTCTCTTTCGATTTTGCGCTGAGCCTCTTTGACGGCTGCTGATTCGCGCTTGTCGTAAAGCTTTTTACCTTTACAGAGTCCGACTTCAACCTTCGCCTTGCCCTTGCTGAAATAAACGCTCAGCGGAATAAGGGCGAGCCCCTGCTGTTTTACCGTGCCGTAGAGACGGTTAATCTCTCTTTTATGCATAAGCAGACGGCGCACTCTCACGGGATCTCTGTTGAAGATATTGCCCTGCTCATATGGACTTATATGCATACCGTTGACGAAAATCTCGCCGTTTTTTATCGAGCACCAGGCATCTTTGAGGTTGATTTTGCCCTGTCTTATTGATTTTACCTCGGTGCCGAAAAGTTCAATGCCCGCTTCGTATTTTTCAAGCACAAAATAGTCGTGGTATGCCTTTTTATTCTGTGCCACGGGCTTTTTATCGGGATTCTTTTCCATTGAAAACTACCTTATTTTGTTTTACCGTTGCGTCTGTTGTAATCTCTTCTGTTTTTCTCCGCCGCCTGTTCGATTCTCTTTTTTCTGTCCTGCGCGGCTTTTTTCGCTTTGACCTTTGAAAGAGGCTTTGACTGCGCGGGCTTTTTCGCCGGCTTTTTCTCCTGCCTCAGTTCGGGATTTTCTTTATAAAGCACAATGGTTCCGCCTATCAGCTGAACGACATCGCTTCCTGTCGCCTGAGCGAGTTTGTCGGCAATCTCACGCGGTGTTTCGGGCGCGCTTTCGAGCAGGATTTTAACTTTTATCAGTTCACGCGCTCTGAGCGCCTCTTCAGTCTGTCTGATTACGGAATCCGATATTCCGCCTTTGCCTATCTGGAACAGCGCGTCAAGCGAGTTTGCCTGCGCCCTGAGCGCGGCTCTTTCTTTACTCGTCAATTTTATTTCCTCCGAGAATTTCGGCAAGCGCTCTGCCGGCCTTGCCTCTGTGACTTATCGCGTCTTTCTGCTGCGCGGTAAGTTCCGCCATTGTTGTTTTGTATTCGTATTCATCGGGCAGAAAATACGGATCATAACCGAAACCGCCCGTGCCTCTTGGCGTGTAGCCTATTCTGCCTCTGCACTCGCCGCGAACGGTGATTTTTCTGCCGTCGGGATAAACGCAGCAGATTACGCTGACATAAGCGGCTCCGCGTTTTTCATCGGGAACGCCTTCAAGTTCTTTGAGAAGCTTCCGGTTGTTCGCCTCATCGTCGCCGTGACAGCCCGCGTATCTTGCGGAATAAACGCCGGGCGCTCCGCCGAGAGCGTCAACCGCGAGCCCGGAATCGTCCGCTATGCAGGGCATTCCGCTTTCTTTGCAGCCGAGTTCGGCTTTGATGAAAGCGTTTTCCTCAAAGGTCGTGCCGGTCTCTTCCGCGTCGGTGAGTTCAACTCCCGCCTCTTCGGCAAGAAGAACACGGATTCCGAGCGGGTTGAGTATCCGTGATATTTCATCCCGCTTTTTTAAATTGTGCGATGCAATAATATAATCCATCTTCGTAATTATTCCTCCGGATTTCCGTCGGATTTTTCATCACTGTCAACAAACATAGCCTGAGCGAACGCCTCGGGATCAAACGGTTTCAGGTCGTCAATTCCTTCACCCACACCGATGAATTTTACGGGGAGTTTCAACTCGTTGCGTATGGCGAGAACAACGCCGCCCTTCGCGGTGCCGTCAAGTTTTGTGAGAATAATGCCCGTAAGGTCGCAGATATTGCCGAATTCCTTCGCCTGGCTTATGGCGTTCTGACCGGTTGTCGCGTCAAGAACAAGAAGGATTTCGGTGTCCGCGTAGGGCAGTTCACGGTCAATGACTTTATAGATTTTGGAGAGCTCCTCCATAAGGTTTTTCTTGTTGTGAAGTCTGCCTGCCGTGTCGCAGATGATAATGTCGTCATCTCTCGCCTTCGCGGCGCAGATTGTGTCATAAACCACCGCGGCGGGATCCGCTCCCTCTTTGTGTTTGACGAGGTCAACTCCCGCTCTGTCCGCCCAGATCTGAAGCTGATCTATCGCGGCAGCCCTGAATGTGTCGGCGGCGCCGAGAATAACCTTTTTGCCGTCGTTTTTGAAATATGCCGCCATTTTGCCTATGGAAGTGGTTTTGCCTACTCCGTTTACGCCGATAACAAGCAGAACCGCGGGGATTGTGACAAGGTCCATATCGCCGCCCGAAAGTTTTTCGGCAACTATATTCTGAATTTCTCTTTTGACTTCATAAGTCCAGCGGAGTTTTTTGGAGCGCACGCGGTCGCGCAGTTCATCGACAATTTCGAGCGATGTCTGCATACCGACATCCGCCATAATAAGTATTTCCTCGAGGTCGTCATAAAATTCGTCATCGACTTCGACTTTATCCTGTAAAGCGGCGTCGATTGCTCCCGCAACGCTGTCGCGGGTTTTTTTGAGGCCTCTGTTAAAATGCTTGAAAAAACCCATTGATTATTCCTCGATATTCTTTCTTATATCATTGATGGCGGTCTGCAGCGAGGTGTCGGTTTCAAGCCCTTTCTTGACAGTGTCAAGGGCGTGCATAACCGTCGTGTGGTCTCTGCCGCTGAATTCGCCGCCGATATCTTCAAGTGAAAGTCCGGTTGTCTCACGGATGATATACATAGCGATATTACGCATTTTAACGGTGCGCGCGTCTTTCTTCTTGGAGCGTATTTCATCGGGCTCCGCGCCGAATGAGCGGGCAACCTCGTTGACGATTTTCTCAACCGTAACGGGAGTGGGAACGGAACTGCTTAAAATATCCTTGACCGCGCCCTGAGCCGTCGCCAGATTTATGCTTACGCCGTGAATTGTCGAATATGCCTTGAGTTTCTTGACCGCGCCCTCAAGCTGACGGATGTTGCTTTTGATATTCTCGGCGAGGAATTCCACGACATTGGGAGGAATATCCACGCCCATAACCTTGGCCTTGCGGTTGAGAATAGCCATTCTCGTTTCAAGGTCGGGGGCTTTGATATCCGCGAGAAGTCCCCACTCGAATCTTCCCTTGAGGCGGTCGGCGAGAGCCTTGAGTTCCTTGGGAGGACGATCGGATGTGAGAACTATCTGCTTATGGTTGTTGATAAGAGCGTCGAATGTATGGAAGAATTCCACCTGTGTAGCCTCTGTTCCGGAAAGGAACTGAACATCGTCAACGAGGAGAACATCGGCGTTCCTGAATTTTTCGTGAACGGGCTGCATGGTCTTGTTGCGCATATTCTCAACGATAATGTTGATGAACTGCTCGCCCGTAATGTAAATGACATTGGCGTCGGGATTATCCTGCTGAATCTTATGGCCTATCGCGTGCAGAAGATGCGTTTTGCCCAGGCCGGAATTGCCGTAGATAAACAGCGGGTTGTAGTTCTGCGATTCGCCCGGTTTTTCCGCAACGGCGATGGCGGCAGCGTGGGCGAAACGGTTGGAAGCACCGACAATGAAAGTCTCGAAAGTGCTTTCCTCATCATCGGTGTTGTCTTCGTAAGATGTCGCTTTTGTCTGCTTTTCGGGCTCGTTTTCAACGCCGGTGAATTTCACCTCAACATCAAGTCCCGTAACGGTTTTCAGTGCGTTCCTGATTTTTTCGATAAACTGCTGTTCAATGATTTTGATGCGGAATTCGTCTGTCGCGAGGAGCACCGAGTTGCCGTCAAAACTGACAAGGTTAAGGTTGCTCAGCCATACGTCGTATATGGTCTCGGAAACATTGTTTTTAATCTCCGCCTGAACGCTCTCCCACAGCTCGTTTGCTGATTTCATCTGATTTTCTCATCCTTTTTACTGTCTCTATTTCAAACAAAAACTTGTTGAATACAAGCATTTTCCCCGATTTTAGGGTAGTTATGATTTTAACACACGCATATTGCAATTGCAATAAAAAACCGTTTGGAATATTTACACAATCTTTTCACGAAATGTGCAAAAAATTCTACCCCGCACAATAGGTTGTGGACTGCGTTTTGAATAGCCGCCTCAAAGCACAACTTGTGCGTGTGTGATGAATTTTTCCGCTTTATATAAAATAATAAATAAAAATATTGACAGAACGCAATCGCTTGTTATATAATACTAAATCGCCGAGGCTTACGGCAAATTTTGAAAACTACAACTTATCTGGTTGTTGTGATTTATTATGAAACGGAGGTTTGAGTTATGAAAAGAACTTACCAGCCCAAGAAGCGTCATCGCAAGATGGAACACGGCTTCCGCAAGAGAATGGCTGACAGAAACGGCCGCAAGGTTCTTGCCCGCCGCAGAGCAAAGGGCAGAAAGCAGCTCTCCTACTGATTAACGAGAGCAGAGGCTGATTGCATTGGCTGAGTTAATAACTTTAAATCAGAATATCGAATTCCGCCACGCATATAACCGCGGAAAAAGCAAAAGCGATCCGGCGTTGATTACATACGCCGTGAAGAACCGCGCAGGTGTGTGCCGATACGGCATTACCGTAAGCAAGAAGACGGGTTGCGCAGTCGAGCGCAACCGCTGCCGCAGAATCATACGCGCGGCGTATTCATCACTTGCGGGCGAGTGCTCCGGCGCGTGGGACATTGTCTTTGTCGCGAGGTTCAGAACAAAGAATCTCAAAAGCACCGACATTGAGCCCGTTATGCGCAGGCAGCTTGAGGAACTCGGAGTTATCGGGTAATTGAAATGAAGAAGTTTCTTATTAAAATCATTCAGTTTTACAGAAAACATATTTCACCTCATACTCCGCCTATGTGCCGCTACTGCCCCACCTGTTCGCAATATGCGCTTGAAGCCATTGAGCTTCACGGCGCGGCAAAGGGCAGTCTTCTTGCCACACGCAGAATTCTGAGATGCAACATCCTCTTTCCGGGAGGTTACGACCCTGTTCCTCCCCCGAAAGCAAAACGCGAGAAGAAAGAAAAACCGCAATCGGAGGATAACGAATGACAGCATTTTTTGACACTATGTATGCCGTATTGGGCTACCCGTTCGGCTACGTTCTGCGCTTTATCTATGACTATATTGCGCACCACAACTACGGTTTATCCCTGATTCTTTTCACTCTCTTTGCGCGGTTGCTTATGATTCCCACAACGATTTCACAGCAGAAAAGCACTGTGAAAACCCAGAGAATTCAGCCTAAAATCCGCAGAATTAGCGAGAAATACAAGGGCGACCAGCAGAAAATACAGGAAGAAACACAGGCGCTCTACCGCCGCGAAGGCGTAAACCCGATGAATATGGGCTGCCTTCCTCTTGTTATTCAGCTTCCCATTATCTACGGTCTTATCGGTGTTATTTATCACCCTCTCAAATACGCCCTTCTTATCAACTCCGACGCCATTGCCGCCCTTACCGAACAGGCGAAAGTTCTTATGGGCGATGCGGGTTCAAAAGTCAGATTCGTTGAAATCTATATCATTGAACACATAAACGAGTTAAAAGGCGTTGCGGGCGTGAGCGACGCAGTCTATCAGAAAATCGAAAACTTCAATTTCAACTTCTGCGGAATATCTCTCGGTTCAACCCCCAACATGCACGAGTTCAACATTCTCTGGATAATTCCCGCACTTGCATTTATAAGCGCTATGGCTTCGAGCATTTACTCGATGATTCGTTCCAAAAAACAGAACCCCTCATCCAACTTCGCGTCGATGGGCTGTATGATGCTGTTTATGCCTTTATTCTCCCTTTACCTTACCTTCCAGTTCCCCGCAGGTATCGGCCTTTACTGGATTGCTTCAAACGTCTTCTCCTTTATTATGATGGTAATCACAGGCATAGTTTACAGTCCCTCAAAACTTATAGCAAGAGATATGGTTGATGAAACAGTTACGCGCCGCTCAAAAGAAAACTACATCAAGCGGCTGAGTGAAATCAAGAACAAGGACGCATAACCGGCGTCAACATTATAGGTGGTGACATTTTGATTAAAGAAGTAACAGCAAGCGCCGCTTCCGCGGAGGAAGCAATTGAAGCGGCAAAACAGGCGCTCGGCGCCCCCGAAAACGCAGACGTGCAGACCGAAATAATCGGTGTTGAAGAAGAAAAGAAAAAGGTGCTCGGCCTTTTCGGCGGTTCACCTGCAAAATATACGGCAAAAGCCTGGTATGATGAATCTCCTTTTTCAAATGTTGAGAATTATCTTGTAACGATTCTGACAAATCTCGGTATTGAAGAACCCGAGGTTGTATTTGAAGAGGTTGAGGATGAGCTTAAAGTCACGCTTAACTGCGGCGATGATTACGGTTCGGTAATCGGCCGCAGAGGCGAAACGCTTGACGCCATCCAGTATCTCACCCGCCTTGTTGTCAACAAAGGCACCGAGGGCTACACCAGAGTATCGCTCAACATCGGCGACTACCGTGAAAAAAGAGAGAACACTCTCCGCGCACTTGCGCGCAAGAACGCCGCGAGAGTCAAGAAATACGGCAGAAATGTTGTGCTTGACCCGATGAACCCCTACGAGCGCAGAATCATACACACAACAATTCAGGAAATCGAAGGCGTTTCATCCCACTCGGTAGGCAACGATGACGGCAGAAAAGTCGTTATCACTCTTGAAGAAGGTTACAAGCCCACAAACGGCGGAGGATACAACAAGAACCGCCGCGGCGGCAGAAACGACAATCACGGCCGCAGAGAGAGAGCCCCGAAATATGAACCTCAGTCAAACAACAGACCTCCTCTCTCGGATTCATCTTCAGCTTCACTCTACGGCAAAATAGAAGTCAATAAATAAAAAAGCAGAACTTGCAGGGCATTGCTCCGCAAGTTCTTTTTTATCCGGATTCGATAATATAATGTATTTATAAAATATTTTTAAACATTAATAAATAAGGGTTTATTTTTTCGATTTTATGTAGTATAATACCTATATATTGTGTTCTTTATGTATTTCAATACAAGAGGTAAACCGTGAATAACAACAATTCATCCGACATAAAACAGAATAAGCGAAAACCGATGAGCATCAAAAAATGGTTCCGCACAGTGTTTGTTCCTTTCTTTATGAAAGAGCACAAACGCAACCTCAAAGCCGCTGTGGCGATTGTTTCATGCTTTGCGGTTCTGTTTTTCATTACAGCGGTCATTTACGCAAACCGCGTTCTCAACGGCATAAACTACGGTGACGGTTATGGCGGCAACGCCGACGCGACATTTGACGACGTTGTTGACGAAGATCTGAATTACCGCGCGATGTTTGATGTTACCGACGCCGAAAGCCTGAAAGAGCTTCTCAAAAGCTGGGCGACAAACGACGGTGAGAAGATGCACAGCAGAAATGTCATCAATGTTCTGTTGATTGGTGAGGACAACGACGATGAGTCACACCGCTCCGACAGTATGATGTTAGTGTCGCTCAACAAGAAAACAAAGCAGATTTTCCTGACCTCATTTCTGCGCGACACCTATACTTATATGGATATTAACGGCAGCGAGCGCTACGACAAAACGAACCACTCCTATTCCTGGGGCGGCACGCAGGCGCTTATAGAAACTCTTGAGAACAACTACAAAATTGAAATCGACCATTTTGTTACAATAAATTTCGCCGCTTTCAGAAAAGCGATAAACGCCGTGGGCGGCGTAGATGTTCCCGTTACGGAAAAAGAAGCGAAATTTATGAACGACACCACTCATTTTGACGACTTCAAAAGCGGTTCTTCCGTTCATATGGACGGCGCTCACGCTCTGATTTTCTCAAGAATCCGCCACCTTGACGGCGAGGTTGAGAGAACGGACCGTCAGAAGCTTGTCATAAAGGCGCTTATAGCCAAGGCGAAAACGCTTTCGGTTTCCGAGCTCACCGCTCTGTGCGACAAAATTCTTCCTCTTGTTTCAACCGACTATTCAAAACTTGAACTGGTCACGCTCGGCACACAGGCGCTTTCAAGAGGCTGGGCGGATTATCCTCTGACATCGCAGACCGAGCCCGAAGAGAGCCTGCGCGAGGGTGTTACAATGAACACCTGGTCATACAGCAATCTTTTCGTCTGGATTGCGGATTACCCGATGGCGGCGCAGAAACTGCAGAAAATCATCTACGGCACCACGAATATAGAAATAGACGAAGAAAACCATAAGTCGGCTCTCGATATGCTCTCCGAGGCGAATACCACAACTTACGGCGGCAATTACAACGATTACGACGACGGTTATTACTATAACAGCAACTACTATAACTACGGTTATAATTACGGTTACGGCGAAGAGACCACCAGGGAAAGATGGTCGTTCAAATGGGAGTTGCCGAAAACGGCTCAAAAAAAAACCGAAATTGGCTCCGGAGATAACTTTCCCGAGCCGCCGCTGATAGAAAATGACGATCCTTCCCCGTTCTCCGGACCGTATGACACACCGGAGAACACCGAATAAAGCCAAAGACTCAATAAAACATAAAGCTGCCGGGAGGCAGCTTTTGTTTTTATGCAAAAAACAAGGCCCCGTCTGTTGACAGGACCCGTTTTTCACAATAAACTCAGTTGTTTTTAAGCCATTCATCAGCTTTCGCTGCCGACATGCACTTGATATCTTCCTTTTTGTAGGGAGAATCTTCGCCGCCGTTTGTGTAGAGGAAGAAATAGCCCTTCTCGGTTTTGTAAAGAGTTTCTTCATAACCCGCGGGATTGCCGAAAGCGCCTACGGTGTTCTTTTTGATGAGTTCGGCAGTAGCGGTATCATACTCTCTTTTGCTGATAACCTTTTTCATTTTTTGCTCTCCTTTCAATAATTTGTTTATATAATAAATATCAACCTTGAATATAAAGCCGATATTATCAGCGCACAAGTATTCTAACACTATATATTGTATTATTCAATGTATAACAATACAAAAAAACAGCGGGAAGAAATATACTTTTAAGTGAATATATAACAAAATAAATGTTTATTATGCCTTTTCACAAAGAAAAACCGGACCCGCAACGCAGATCCGGTGATTGATATGCCGTGTTTAAAATCTCTTCTTTTCTTCGAAAACAAACAGGTTTTTGGCAGCCTTGTTTTTTTCTTTCTCTGCTGCTTTTTCTTCCTTGGATTTAGGCTCCGCTTTTATTTTGGCTTTGGGTTCCGCTTTCGCTTTTTCCTTTGATTTTGTATCGCTCTTCTTTTTGCCTATATCCATAAGCAGAACTGATTTTATCTGACCGAAAACTCCGCCGGCCTTTTTCTGAATGCTCTGTTCGGGAGCGGGCTCGGGATGACGGTTGAAATCGGGAACATACGAACTGCTGTCGTCATCATCGTCGTCATCGTCATCATCATCATCGTCTTCGTCGTCGTCTTCGTCGTCGTCTTCGTCGTCTTCGTCATCATCGTCATCGTCGTATTCGTCATCATCGTCGTCATCGTCATCGTCTTCTTCATCATCGACGACTTCTTCAACGGCTTCAACAACAGACTCTTCGACTTCTTCTATTTCTTCTGCGACTTCTTCGGCGGTTTCTTCGATTGTTTCAACCGCTTCCTCGACGGCTTCTTCTGCCTCTTCGACGGTTTCTGTTGCTTCTTCAACAGTCTCCTCAACCGCTTCGGTTATTTCTTCTTTTGCTTCTTCCGCGGTTTCTTCGATTGTTTCAACCGCTTCCTCGATGGCTTCTTCTGCCTCTTCGACGGTTTCTGTTGCTTCTTCAACAGTCTCTTCGACTGCTTCGGTTATTTCTTCTTTTGCTTCTTCCGCGGTTTCTTCGATTGTTTCAGCCGTTTCCTCAACGGTTTCGGCTGCTTCTTCAACAGTCTCTTCGACTGCTTCGGTTATTTCTTCTTTTGCTTCTTCCGCGGTTTCTTCGATTGTTTCAGCCGTTTCCTCGACGGCTTCTTCTGCCTCTTCGACGATTTCTTCGACCGTTTCCTCGGCAACTTCGGTAGCCTCTTCAACGGTTTCGGCTGCTTCTTCAACAGTCTCCTCAACTGCCTGCGCAACTTCTTCCTTGGTTTCCTGAACGGTTTCAATAACCGGAGCCGCGGCTTCTTCCACCTTTTCGGCAGCTCCTTCAACCGATACTCTTATTCTTTTGATAACAGGTTTCTTTGCGGCTTTTTCCGCAACCTTGTCGGCTGCGTCGTCAACACTTTTTTTAACTATCTTAACAACATTTTTGACGTGAACGGGAACCGCTTCGGTAACAGCCTCAACTGCCTTTTCAACAGCGGGAGCAATCTCCTCCTCGGCGTATTTCCAAATAAAGCCGCCCGATGATTTCTGCTTTCCGCTGAGCGTGTCGTGAATACCTTTTGCGCTTACGCCGGTTTCCTGCGCGGCCTGTTCCTGAGATTCAAAAACCTTGATAACCTCGCCGGATTTACTCAGCTGAACTATGGATTTTGATTCGCTCATCTTATAATCCCCCTTGCTTCGATTCGGGTAAATCTTAAAGTATTTATAAAAACACCGAAATAAATCAAATATTAAAAATATTCTACTATATATTTTTAAAATTATCAATATAAATTTTATATATTTATAAAAACTGTTTTGATTGATTTTTTTATTCCGATGTAATATAATTAATTAGTATCTTTTTTAGGGGGATTTTTATGTATTGTAAAAAATGCGGTTCCGAAATGGACGACAACGCGTTATTCTGCTCAAAATGCGGAGAAAGATTCGTAACAGAAGAAGCGCCCGCAGTCACGGCGGAGCCTGTTGAGAACGCTTCCGGATACGCAGAAGAAGCGGCGGCTCCCGCGGAAAATCTCAAAGAAAAGTTTATCAAAGCTCCCACAAAAAGCGGCAAAAGCTACGCCGTCATTTTCACGGCGCTCACACTTCTGCCCGCGATTTTCGTTCTGATGATTGACTATGTGGCGAATCTGGCAATCGACTGGCCCGCGACAAAATATGTTGTCGGCGCTCTCGTGGTTATCTGGATTTGCTCCGTTCTGCCCGTGCTTCGCATCACTCCCGCGCCCGTTACGGCAATAATCTGCTTTGCCTCGGTCACGATGTATGCGATGTTCGTTATCAAAGAGATAAACGGCAGTATGGAATGGTTCACTGTTTTCGCCCTGCCCCTTATTATGATTCTGGCGGTGTTCATCGGTCTTGACTCCGCTCTGGCGGCAAACAAAGTGGCGACCGCGCTTATGCCCGGAATTGTCGCGGGCGAGGCTGCGATTTACTCCTTTATCTTCGGTATTCTCTGGTCACATTATTATGATGACGCGGTTTATATGCCCAGAATTTCGGTTGTGTTTGCCTGCGGTTTCCTTATGCTCGCGGTCATTCTCGCCGCGATGGGCTATGTAAAGATGATTAACCAAAAGAAATAACGGAGTGAGGAGCGCCAATGTTCAACATACTGATTTGCGATGACGAGGCGGATATCCGCACAAGTCTGAAAATCTACCTTACAAGCGAAGGCTATAATGTCCGCGAGGCGTCCGACGGCTCGCAGGCTCTCGCCGCCGTCAAAAACGGCGAAAAAATCGATCTTATCCTTATGGATATAATGATGCCCGTTATGAACGGCATTGAGGCTATGGTTAAAATCCGTGAGATTTCAACCGTTCCCATAATTCTTCTGAGCGCCAAAAGCGAGGATTCCGACATTATCGTCGGTCTCAATGTCGGCGCGGACGACTATATCACAAAGCCGTTCAACTCCGTTGAGGTTATGGCGAGAGTCAAGGCTCTCATCCGCCGCTCGCTTGTTCCCGCGCCTGTTTCACACGCCGATGTTCTTGTAAACGGCGGCATTGAAATCGACAACCGCACAAAATCCGTAACGGTCGAAGGCAACACAGTCAGCCTGACGCCCAAGGAGTTTGACATTCTGCATTTCTTTATGGAACATCCCGGCGAGGTATTCTCTCCGCAGGATATCTATGTCAATGTGTGGGAAAACGATCCTTACGGTGCCGAAAACACGGTTACCGTTCATATCCGCCATCTGCGCGAAAAAATCGAAATCAACCCTGCCGAACCGCGATATATCAAGGTTTCGTGGGGGCACGGTTATAAAATGGAAAAACTTGACTGACGGCAGGAGAGGTAAACCCCGTGAAAAAACATATCAGGTCTGCCAATGACCGTATGATAGCGCTTGTAGTTCTCATTTCGCTCACGGTAATCGCCGTGGGCGGTGTTCTCGGCGTCTATGCTATGGTCAGATACAATATTTACAATGATAAAGGCGTATATGCCTGGAGTGTCGGACGCAACGGTATAACCGAAACCGTTGTCAACGAAATTCAGCAGGAATATTACGCCTATCTTATTGCGAGCAACTACAACGCCGACGAAGCCCTTCCCGTTCTCGGCAACAAGGGTTATGAAGGTGATTCTGATATCCGCATAAGCTCGTCGGTCATCAAAAAATATTCGGAGGAAAACTGCAATTTCGCTTTTAAGGTCAAAGATTCCTCCGACACCGTTCTGTGGTATAACTTCGATCCCGCAAGCGCGGGTTCAAAAGCAAAAGAGAGCGGTCAGAACATCGACGGCACATCGGTTTATCAATACACTCCCGTTTACGGATTCACTTATTTTATTCTCGGCAGCACAATAACGGACGCCGGCAATATTCCGGTCTATTCCGAGGGTGAAATCAAAGAGGTTTTCATAACCGTTGAAATCTATTTGCTTTCACCGACGGAAAAAGGAGAGTGGCCCGCAAGCGATGACTATTCAACGGTTTACTGGTGGATAATGACAGCCGTAAGCCTGAGATACATTGTGTTTGCCGTTATAGGTGTGGCGCTGCTTCTCATCTTCCTGCTGCTCGTTATGATAACAAACGGAGCGGGGCTTACCGCGGATCCGAATTCCGATGAAATTGTGCCGGGCTTTATAGACCGCAGTCCGCTGGATGTCAATATTCTTATAGCCGTCGGCATCTGTATAGCCTGTATTGTCGGAATGAGGCTGACGGGTATTGCGAACTCGGGAATAGTAATTGACAATGTCGTAATCATATTCGGCTCGTGCGTAATAATGATAGTTATTGTCAACCTGCTTGAAACTCTTTCGGTGCGTATCAAGCTCGGCGAGCCCGGAAAAAACACGCTGATTTATAAAATCTATTCGCTGATAAAGCGGAAGGTAATGCCCGACGACAGCGAAAAGAAGAGGAAAACGGGAATTTCATACACTGGCAAGCTTGTCTTCCTCGTTGTTCTTTTCAGTCTGATTCTTCTCGGAATACTTACATATTTCGCTTACAGATATTTCGTTCTCGGAGCGTCGCAGATAAAATTCGAGTATTACATCATCATCTGGCTCGCCGCCATGATTGTTGTTGTTCCCCTGGTAATTATGTTCGTTACCAATTTCGGCTATATCCGTGACGCGGGTCAGAAAATCGCGAGCGGCGACCTTGAAGGCAACGATATTTCATCGAGGCTTTCAATCAAGGCCATGCGCGACCACGGCGAAAACCTCGACCACATTAAGCGCGATATGGCAAAGGCTATGGAGCAGGAAATGAAGGATGAACGCTTCAGAAACGAACTGATTTCCAACATTTCCCACGATATAAGAACTCCGCTGACTTCCATAAACAGTTTTGTCGAGCTGCTCGGCAGTCCCGATATCACCGAAGAACAACGCAAACAGTATCTTGAGATTCTTCAGCGGCAGGTCAGCAATTTAAACGGTCTTACAAAAGACCTTATGGATATTTCAAAATTCTCAACCGGCAATGTCGAAGTTCATCTTGAACTTATGGATATCGGCGTCGCGGTTGAGCAGATGGTCGGCGAATATTACTACGCCCTGCAGGAAAACTCCGTCGAAATCGAACTTCAGAAGGAAGAAAAAGAGTATCCCGTTATGGCGGACGGCAATATGCTCGGGCGAGTAATCAACAACCTTATGACCAATGTCAGAAAATACGCGATGCCATCAACAAGGGTTTATATCCGCGTAAAAGATGAAAACAACAGAATAAGCATTATGTTCCGCAATGTCGCGAAGGATCTGCCCAATCTTTCGGGCGAAGAGCTTTCCGAAAGACTTGTCAGAGGCGACCGTTCAAGGCACACTGACGGCAGCGGTCTCGGGCTTTCGATAGCGAAGAGCCTGACGGAACTTCAGCACGGAACATTCAATGTGGATGTTGACGGCGATTTATTCACCGTCACTCTTGAATTTGACCGCGCAGATACACAAAACAATCAGGCATAACGGAGGGTATTATGAAAATAGGATTTATCGGGCTCGGAATAATGGGCGAGTCCATGTGCGAAAACATTGTCAAAAAGCATAACGACAGCGTTTATGTAAACGATATAAACCGCGCTCAGGTTGAGAAACTCGCGTCTCTCGGCGCGGTTGCCTGTCAGAGCAACATTGAGGTTATGCAGAACGCCGACCTTGTGGTTTCAATGGTTCCCAAATCGGAACACGTCAAAGCGATATACACAGAACTGCTCCCCTTTATTGATGAAAGCAAAACAATAATCGATATGAGCACAATAGACCCCGCGGTTTCGGTTGAGGTTTCCGAAATGGTAAAAGCGAAGGGTGCGCAGTTTGCCGACGCTCCCGTAGTGAAGTCAAAACCAGCCGCGATTAACGCGACACTCGGCATCCTCGTCGGCTGCGATGAGGAACTTTTCCCCGTAATCGAGCCCGTTTTAAAATATATGGGTTGCAATGTCATCCGTATGGGTGAAAACGGAAAAGGTCTTGTTATGAAAATATGCCACAACACACTTGTTGCAGAAATTCAGAACGGTGTCAATGAAACGCTCGGTCTCGCCGTTAAATGCGGTATTGACATAGACGATTTTGTAAAAGCCGTTTCATACGGAGGAGCGCAGAACTTCTACCTTGACTCACAGGCGCAGAATCTTAAAAACAGAAACTGGACCACCGCGTTTTCACTTGAAAATATGCACAAGGATTTAGGCATAAGTCAGCGTATGAGCGCGGAAAACGGTTGCGATATGCCCGGTATGCTGAACGCCAAAGCCGTTTACGACAAAGGAATCGAACTCGGTATTGGTAAAGATGATTTTCGTTCAACATACAAAATCGTAAATAAAGAAGTTTAATATAAACCTCACAGACAAAACCCCGCTGCATTGCAATGCAGCGGGGTTATTTTTATTGTTTTTATCAGTCAAGCGACTTCATTGTCGGGAAAAGAAGAACATCGCGGATGGCGGCGCTGTCGGTCAAGAGCATGCACATTCTGTCAATACCGAAGCCGATACCGCCCGTGGGAGGCATACCGTATTCGAGAGCCGTAAGGAAATCCTCGTCGGTCGTGTTCGCCTCTTCATCGCCCTGCGCGAGCTGGAGTTCCTGCTGTCTGAAGCGTTCGCGTTGGTCAATCGGGTCGTTCAATTCGGAATAAGCGTTTGCCATTTCCCAGCCGTTCATAAAGAACTCAAAGCGTTCAACATAATTCGGATCGGAAGGCTTTTTCTTCGTAAGAGGAGAAATCTCAACCGGATGGTCAATAAGGAACGTGGGCTGGATAAGTTTATCCTCAACATATTCTTCAAAGAAGAGGTTGAGAATGTCGCCCTTCTGATGTCTCTCCTCATATTCGAGGTGATGCTGTTTCGCGAGTGTTCTCGCGTCTTCAAGGGTTTCAACCGTGTTCCAGTCAACGCCTGCGTATTTTTTGACCGCGTCAATCATTGAAATGCGCTCAAAGGGCTTGCCTAAATCCATTTCAACACCGTTGTATGTTATGACCGTTGTGCCGAGAACAGCCTGCGCGAGGTGGCGGTAAAGGTTCTCGGTAAGATCCATCATGCCGTTGTAGTCGGTATACGCCTGATAGAGTTCCATAAGCGTGAATTCGGGGTTGTGTCGGGTGTCAACGCCTTCGTTTCTGAAAACTCTGCCGATTTCATAAACTCTCTCCATACCGCCGACAATGAGGCGTTTGAGGTAAAGCTCAAGCGAAATGCGGAGCTTGACATCCTCGTTGAGAGCGTTGAAATGAGTTTCAAACGGTCTTGCCGCCGCGCCGCCCGCATTGGGAACAAGCATCGGAGTCTCGACCTCGATGAAGCCCTGCGCGTCAAGATATTTGCGGATTTCGCTGATTATTTTCGAGCGCTTGCGGAAGGTGTCTTTAACCTCGGGATTCATAATAAGGTCAACATAGCGCTGACGGTAACGGGTGTCAGTATCCGTAAGACCGTGGAACTTTTCGGGCAGCGGAAGGAGAGCCTTTGAAAGAAGAGTGACCTCGCTTGCGTGAACGGAGATTTCACCCGTCTTTGTTCTGAAAGCGTAGCCCTTTATACCGAAAATGTCGCCTATATCTGATTTCTTGAACGCGGCGTAGGATTCCTCGCCTATCGCGTCTCTCGCGACATAGACCTGAATTGTGCCTTTGAGGTCGCGGATGTTGCAAAACGAAGCCTTGCCCATAACGCGCTTGAACATCATTCTGCCCGCTATTGAGACATTAATCGGGCTTGCGTCCATAACAGCCCTGCGTTCGTTGTAATCGTCGTTTACGGCCTGTCTTGCCGCCGCTTCATCCATACCGTCGGTGTTAACGGGCTGCCTGCCCGCAAGGAGTTCTTCCTCATGAGCGGTGTAGAGCGCCTTGACATCATCGGAGTGATGAGTCTGACCGTAGGTGGTGATAACGAACGGGTCGTTGCCCGCCGCCTGAAGAGCCTCTAATTTTTCGATTCTTATCTGACGCTGTTCGTTTTCGCTCTGCTTCTGAGCCGCATCGTTCATAGGAGTATTGTTGTTTTCCGCCATAGATATTCCCTTTCATAAAAAAGCGACAGGGCCGTTAAGCCGTGCCGCCCGTCTGATTATACTGAATTATTTGGATATTTTGATAACTCTGAAATAAATGACCTCTTCGCTGGGGAGCACAACCTCCGCAACTTCGCCTACCGCTTTGCCTATGAGAGCGGCGCCGACGGGAGACTGGTCAGAAATAATGCCTTTGTCAACATCACTTTTGCCGAGAATTTTGTATGTAACTTCTTCCTTCTCATCCTCATCGAACACAACAACCGTTGAGCCTACGCGGACAACGCTTGTGTCGTTCGCTTCGTTCTCGTCGATAATTGTCGCGTCGCGCAGATCGGCTTCGAGTTTTGCGATATTAGCCTCGAGTTTCGCCTGGTCGTTCATTGCCTCGTCGTATTCCGCGTTTTCGGAAAGGTCGCCGAATGAACGCGCGACTTTGATTCTTTCGGCAATTTCATCTCTGCCCTGAGTTTTGAGCCGTTCAAGTTCTTCGCTTAAAGCGTTATAGCCTTCTTTTGTGTATTTTGCCATTACAGTAAATCTCCTTTTAGCGGATATTTCCGCATTATTATGCGTATTATAATAAAAATACTTTTATATGTCAAGTATAAATACAGGTTGAAATACAACATAAAATATGATATCATTATTAATCGGAACAAAATGAAAAAAGGAGGTTTTTCAATATGAAAAAAGCCTGTTCGGTTCTTATGATTCTCTGCGTTTTCATTTCGCTTTTTACGGGGTGTTCGTTTTCACCTCTTAACTATATCAAAGAGAAAAGCATAGATGTCAATCCCGCATCGGTTATCGATAAAACCGAATACACCTGGCCGCAGGCATACAGCGAGGTTTTAAGCGTATGCACCAGCAGATACGGCGAATTCACCGAAATAAAAGGCATAGACGATGAAGTCGTATCCCGCACGGGTGTGTTTTTCGCAGGTCTGTTTGACTGGAACTCAGACGGCACTCCCGAACTGTTTATAGGTTCTTCGGGCAAGGATTCAAAAACTGCCGGAGCGGAGAACTTCGAGGTTTATTCTTATATAAACGGCAAAGCTGTTCCCGTCCTCTCGGAAAAGCCCGGCATAAATGAAGGCGACGGCGAGGAAAATACCGTAAGCCTTATAAAATCGGATGACGGCAACATTGTCGGCGTTTCCCACTCGTTTAACGGCGGTAAAAAGAACGACCGCAGTTTCTACACATTCGACGGCGAAAAGGTAACCTGTGTTAAGCTTTATTTCGGCGCTGTCGCGGAAGACGCGAAGGTTGATGAAACGGCTGAAGAAACGACAACAAAAGAGGAAACGACCACCGCTCCCGAGGAAGAAACAACCGAAGCGGAAACCGACGAAAACGGCGAAACCGTCAGCGCGGATGACGCGGAGGAAGCGGAAGAAACTCAAGAAACTGAAACCAAAGAGCAGGAGGAAACCACCACCGTTCCCGAAACCTTCAAAGGCAGTTATTCTTATTTCAGCATAGACGGAAACGAATGTTCAAAGAGCGAGTTCAACGCAAAGCTCAGCGAATATACATCAATGAACTCAGTCGAAATAGATTGCTCGGCAGGTTCGGATATTTCCGTTCTGCAGGCGTTCCTTTCAGGTTCGGCCGCGCAATATACAGACCCGTATTCGGGAATTATTTACGCATCCGACGCGAAATCCGAAAACTGATAATAAAAAAGAAAAGCGGCTCCGTTTAACACGGAGCCGTAATTTTTTTGTTGTTTTATACGCCCGAATATGCCGAGAAGCCGCCGTCTATCGGCAGAATAACGCCGGTAACGAACGCGGAGTATTTCTCATCGCAGAAGAAAATCAGAGCGCCCGTAAGGTCTGCGGGAACGCCGAATCTGCCCATCGGTGTCTGGGAGATAATCTTGTTCGAACGGGGAGTGAGCGAACCGTCTTCATTGAAAAGAAGGGTTTTGTTCTGGTTTGTCGCGAAAAATCCGGGAGCAATCGCGTTTACTCTTATGCCCGATTTCGCGAAATGAACGGCAAGCCACTGCGTGAAGTTTGAAACGCCTGCCTTCGCCGCCGAATAAGCGGGAATCTTTGTAAGCGGAGTAAAGGCGTTCATTGATGAAATGTTGAGAATGCTTACATTCTCGCGGCCGACCAGCTCCTTAGCGAACCAGTGCGTTGTAAGCAGAGTTCCCAGAATGTTGAGATTGAACACAAACTGAACGCCCGACGCGTCAAGGTCGAAAAATGTTTTGATATCCTGAGCCTTGTTTTCAAGGTCTCCGTCTTCATAGTATTCCTTTGAGGTCGTGCCTTTGGGATTGTTGCCGCCCGCGCCATTTATGAGAATGTCGCATTTACCGTAAACGGCGTTGATTTTCTGCCTTGCAGCTTCAAGGCTTTCGGGCTCGAGAACATTGCAGCCGACGGCCATCGCTTCGCCGCCCGCCGCTTTGATTTCATCGGCCACGGCCTGAGCCGCCTCTTCTTTAAGGTCGAGGATGGCAACTTTAACACCGAGAGCGGCAAGATCTTTCGCAAAGCCGCCGCAGAGCACTCCGCCGCCGCCGGTGATAACCGCTGTTCTGCCTTTTAAATTTTCGTGACTCATAATTATTCCTCCGTGTTGTCAATTTCTATACGGGCGCCGAGTTCTGATGAGCGGTATGCCGCGAAAACAATCTTTGCCGCCTTTCCGCCGCTGAAAGCGTCCGTTGTGAATTTTCTGCCCGTTGATATAGCGTCGTAAAAATCGCCTATAAGCGACGGATGCCCCGAGCCCCAGTAATCTCTGCCGCCGGCTTCTTTTGCCTTGAGCGAGATTTCGTTTATGCTTCCGTCCTTTTCGATTCGGAAAAGTTTTTCGCCCTCGGTGCGCAGAATACCGTTTTCGAAAACGACTTCAATAAGCACGGGCGAGTTGCTTCCGTAAGCGAGAGTACCGTAAAACACGGCTGTAACGCCGTTTTCAAGTTCCATACGGATTGACGCGGTATCTTCACATTCGATTATTTCCCGAAGGCCGTCGTTGCTGACATGCGCGCTCAGCGCTTTGCAGTCGCCGCCGATACAGCCGATAAGGTCGAGAGTGTGTATTGCCTGATTTATGAGCAGACAGCCGCATTCCTTTTCGCGGGTGCCGTGCCAGTCGTCGCTGTAATACTCTTTATCTCTGCGCCATGTAACAAAGGCGCGTATGGCTTTGATTGAGCCGAGTTCGCCGCTCTCACGCACTTCAATCAGTTTTTTTATACATGAATTGTAGCGGTTCTGAAAACATACGGCATACTGCGCGGATGAATTCTTCTGAGCTTCGCGCAGAATCCTTACCTCTTCATCATTTACCGAGCAGGGCTTTTCGGAGAGAACGTTTATTCCTCTTTTAAGAGCCTCGACGGCATAGGTTGTATGAAGATAATGCGGGGTGCATATGTGAACCGTGTCGGGCTGCTCGCTGTCGAGCATTTCATAATAATCGGTGTAAGCGTTTATGCCGTATTTTGCGGCGGGTTTTTCTGCCCGTTCGGGTTTTGTGTCAACCGCGGCGACAAGCTCGGCGAGCGGACTGTTGAACGCCGCGTCAAAATGCAATGCCGAAACATTGCCGCATCCGACTATTGCAACTTTCATAATCGCCTTTCTCAACTGCCGAAGGTTGATGACATATCGTCCTGCACGGTCTCTTTTACGGTCTTTTTGAATGTTGAATTCTGTATTTTTTCCTGCAGTTTTTCATAATAGAGGTTTTCGTCAACGGGAATCTCAACGGGTTTGCCGAGCCAGGAGGAAAGGTGGGCGGCGTTCGAGATTGAAAGACCGTTTATGCCCTCTTCGCCGTTAGCGACAAGTTCGGTGCCTCTGAGAAGTTTACCCGTAAATTTATTCACGACCTCGGGGTGCTGAATGTTTCTGCCGTCTGTTTCAACGGTAATCCATTCGCCTTCAATTCTGCCGA
>CADAER010000014.1:29809-45181 GCA_902787025.1 Oscillospiraceae bacterium
CTTTCATTGAGTCTGAAAAACTTCAGTTCGTTGTTTTCACAGACGAGTTTGCCGCCGTCAAGAGTGATTTCAAAACGGTTTGTGCCGGGATAATCACCGGTTGTCGTTACAAACACGCCTGTTGCACCGTTGGCGTATTCGGCGTAAATCGTTACATCGTCCTCGACTTCAATGTCGTGCCATTTGCCTTCGTGGCAGGTTGCCTGAACCTTTACGGGAACACCGCATATCCACTGCCAGAGGTCGAGATTGTGCGGGCACTGGTTGAGCAGAACGCCGCCGCCTTCACCTTCCCAGGTCGCGCGCCATCCGCCCGAATTGTAATAAGCCTGAGTGCGATACCAGTCCGTGATAATCCAGTTCACGCGTCTGATTTCGCCGTATTCGCCGCTCTTTACCATTTCGCGCATTTTGCGGTAAACGCAGTTTGTTCTCTGGTTATACATAATTCCGAAAGCGAGTCCCGATTTCGCCGCCGCTTCGTTCATCTCACGAACCTGTTTTGTATAAACGCCCGCGGGCTTTTCGGTAAGAACGTTGACACCCTTTGAAAAAGCGTATTTCGCGATCGGAGGATGGAAATAGTGAGGAGTGGCAATAATTACGGCGTCACAGTCGCCGCTGTCAATAAGCTCTTCCGCCGAGTTGTATGTGTTTACATAGGGAAGCAGTTCCTTCGCGACCTTGAGACGCTCGGGATTTATATCCGCAACGGCGGTAATTCTCATTTCCTTATGCTTGCCGTCAATGTTCATATTGATATGGGATGTTCCCATATTGCCTATACCTATAATTCCGTAGCGCACGGGCTGAACTTTCTCTAAAATGCCGTGGATGGCGTCGCAGGCGGCTTTGAAAGAGGTGAAATTGTCGGGATAGACAAATTTGCTCATATTGTTCGCCGTCTCGTCGTCGGTTTCAAGCTTGTCAAGGCCTTCGAACACCTTGAGATGCGGTTCGACAGTAAGAATAAACGCCTTGCCTTCGTATGAATCGAGAGCGCGCAGAATATCCTCGACTTTGCCGTCGCCGCAGCCTGCGGGAACAACGGTGCCGTCCGAAGTTTTCACATCCTTTATGTGCATATAGGTAATGTATTTTTCAAGAAGCTTGAAACCTTCCCAGGTGTTCGCCCCGCACTGCAGATAGTTCGCGGGATCGAAAATGCAGCCGAGTTTTTCGCCGAGCGCTTCCGCGAGTATAAAACAGCGCTCGGGAATGTCTCCGTAAATTCCCTTTTCGTTTTCGTGGCAGCAGAGAATGCCCTTCTCAAATGAGTATTCCGCCATAGCCTTTACCCTGCGGATGACCTCGTCTTTGTAATCATCGGCGTTTTCGCCTTCGGGAATATAGAAGCTGAACATTCTGATATATTTCGTTCCGAGAACTTTCGCGACCTCAACGGTGTTTTTGAACGCCTCGAAATGCGGCTCAAAATCTTCGTTGATGAAAATCTTGCCGTAGTAAGAGCCTATGGACGAAACCTTGAAATGTTTTTGCCGTCGATATTGCGGGGCTCGATAAGTTCGATTTTATTTGCTTTGAGAGCGTCAAGCTGCTCCGCAACCTTCGGCGACGCCTCATCGGCAAAAGCCGACAGAATAAACTTTGCCATTTAAATTACCTCCGAAATACAAAATACAGTATAATTTTAACACATATTATTGTAATTGCAACATTATATTGTAATATTTTTAAATATCATTAGAAAAGAAATGTTTTTCAGTGAATATCGGCTCCTTTCTTTGCCGTTCGCGGCATACTGTCCTTTTATAATATAAAGATATTGAAAATTTTACAAAATTGTGATATATTGTTATTATCTGTTATTGTGCGTTGTAATAATCGCGCGGTAATTCACAGAATAATGTTAAATTGAAAACACAATTCCAATCCCGTGTCTGCGGGTGAAAGTTCCGGTTATTATGAAGATTTCAGTTGCGCTCGCCGCTTACAAAGGCGAAAAATATATCGGTGAGCAGATAAAGTCAATACTCTCTCAGCTGCCGCCCGACGGCGAGATAATCGTTTCGGACGACAAACCCGGCGGCGAAACAATGCAGGCGGTCATTGCCGCGGCGGACGGCGACTGCCGCGTGAAATATATCGAAGGCCCCGGCAAGGGAGTCTGCGCCAATTTTGAAAACGCCTTGCGCACCTGTTCGGGGGATATTATATTTTTAAGCGATCAGGACGATGTATGGCTGCCGCAGAAGATAAACTCCGTTATGAAGGAATTTGAAAACGGCGCGGATGTTGTGCTTCACGACGCGTTTGTTACGGATTCGGCTCTTGAAATAACCGAAGAATCGTTTTTCAGGGTTCATTCATCTAAGAGCGGGTTTGCGGCAAATCTTATAAAGAACTCGTTTGTGGGTTGCTGTATGGCGTTCACAAAGGATGTGGCTGAGATGTGCCTGCCCTTCCCCGATGATCTTCCGATGCACGACTGGTGGATAGCCCTTCTCGCAATTAAAAAGCATAAAAAAGTCGTGCTTCTGCCCGAACAGCTGATATACTGGCGCAGGCACGAAAACACGGTAACAGGCAAAAAGAACAGTCTTGCTCAGCAGATAAAATGGAGAGCGAAGATGATTTTCTTACTGATTGAGAGGAAATGAGTTATGGACTCATGTAAAGTAACGGGCTGCATAGTCACTTACAACAATATGCGCACCATCGACAAAGCGATAAGCACCTTGTTGAAACAGACAAAGCTGCCCTTCAAACTTTATGCGGTTGACAACTGCTCGACAGACGGCACGCCCGAACATATTGAGGAAACATATCCCGAGGTAAAGGTCATCAGAAGTGCGGAAAATGTGGGTTTCGGCGCGGGACATAACAGCATAATCGGCGAGCTTGACTCCGAATATCACGCGATAATAAACCCCGACATTATTCTTCGTGATGATGTTATAAGTAAAATGGTTGCCTTTATGGATGAACATCCCGATATAGGAATGCTTTCGCCCTGTATCCGCTTTCCCGACGGCAGACCGCAGATTCTGGGCAAGCGCAACCCGAAACTCTCTTATCTTTTTGCGAGCCGTATGAGAGGCAGCGAGCCCGGCAAAACGCTGCGCGAATACGCGATGCTTGACGCGGGCATAGGCGCTCCGCTTGACATTGAGAACGCGACGGGCTGTTTTATGCTTATCCGCACCTCTCTTTTCAAGGAAATCGGCGGATTTGACAAGCGCTACTTTATGTATTTCGAGGACTGCGACCTCTCGCGCGAGGTCTGCAAAAGAAGCCGCCTCGTTTACTACCCCGACGCCGTGGTTTATCACGAATGGGGCAGAGAATCAAAAAAGAACACGAAGTTGCGCGTGATTCAGATAAAATCAATGATTGCATATTTCAATAAATGGGGCTGGAAATAACCCCGCGGAGAAGATATGAAAAAATATTTTCGTAATTTTTACAAATACCGCTATCTGCTCTATGAGATAGTGCGTAAAAACATCAAACTGCAATACCGCGATTCGTTTCTCGGCATACTGTGGACTTTTCTGCAGCCGCTGCTGACGACAATCGTGCTTGTTATTGTTTTCGGAAACCTGCTCGGCAAGGATTCATCGAAGGTTCTCAACTACCCGATTTACCTGCTTTGCGGCAGACTTCTTTATGACTTTTATTCGCAATCGACAAAGCGGGCAATGCGTTCAATCAAGAACAGCGCTTCGGTAATCAAAAAGGTTTATGTGCCGAAATATATGTATCCGCTTGCGAACGTGCTTTCGGTATTTGTCACATTTATCATTTCGCTTTTCGTGCTTGTTCTGTTTATTGCTTATTTTCTTCTTTTCTCACCGAACAAGCCGAACATCACGCCCTATATTTTCCTGTCGTTTATTCCCATCATCATACTCTTTATTCTGTGCCTCGGCGTCGGACTGATTCTTGCGACACTTGAAGTTTTCTTCAAGGATATTGAGTATCTCTATGATGTTTTCTGCATGCTCCTGTTCTATATGACTCCCATCGTTTACAGAATTGATCAGCTCAAAATCGAGAACGAGTGGATTATGCGTATTTTTATGGCAAACCCGCTTTATTCAATTGTAAATATGTTCCGCGATTGCGTGCTGTTCGGGCAGATGATAAACATTAACCACCTGCTGTATTCCCTTGCTTTCAGCGTAACGATGCTTGTAATCGGCGTTGTTGTTTTCGCGAAAAAGCAGGACAAATTCATTCTTCATATCTGAGGAGGGCGTTTATGGCGCAACCTGCAGTCAAGGTTGAAAATGTGAGCGTTCTTTTCAACCTCAACAATGAAAAAATTGACAATTTAAAAGAATACTTCATAAAGTTCGTTACCCGCAAACTGCACTACAACGAGTTCTGGGCGCTTCAGGATATCTCGTTTACCGTCGAAAAGTCCGACAGAATCGGTATTCTCGGTTTCAACGGCGCCGGCAAGAGCACATTGCTCAAAGTGGTTTCGGGCGTGCTGAAGCCCACGAAGGGCAACGTGGAGGTTCACGGAGTAATCGCCCCGATGCTCGAACTCGGAGCGGGCTTTGATATGAATTACTCGGGTCACGAAAACATTTATCTCTACGGCGCTACAATGGGCTACCCGAGAAAGTTTATTCAGGAGCGCTATGATGAAATAGTAAAGTTCAGCGAGCTTGAAAAATTCATTGATGTTCCCGTCAAGAACTATTCATCGGGTATGAAGGCGAGACTCGGTTTCGCAATAGCCTCTGCGGTTGACCCGGAGGTGCTGATTCTTGACGAGGTTCTTTCGGTAGGCGACGCGAAGTTCAGGGCCAAGAGCGAGCAGAAGATTGTTTCGATGTTCGACAAAGGCGTTACCGTTCTTTTTGTTTCGCACAACACGGACCAGGTAAGACGAATCTGCAACAAGGCGATTATTCTTGACAAGGGCAGACTTATCGCGCAGGGCGAGGTAAACGAAATCTGCGACAAATACGCCGAGCTTGCTGCGGAAAAGAAAAAATAAAAGATAAGAGGTGTGAATATGAATTACGCCGCTGTTATGGCGGGCGGCAGCGGAAGCCGTATGGGAATAACCGATGTTCCCAAACAGTTTCTGTCTCTTGACGGTCTGCCGATAATCATTCACACCTTAAAAATATTTGCCGCTTGTGATGAAATCGCGAAGACGGTTGTGATGTGCCCTAACGCGTGGGTGGATTACACAAGAAATCTTATCGACAAGCATCTTTCCGACTGCGGCGGTAAAATTTATGTCGCGCCGGGCGGAGCGACAAGAAACGAGACGCTTGAAAAATCGGTTGATTATATCTGCCGCAATTTCAACGTTGACGATGACTCGGTAATCGTTACTCACGACGCTGTCAGACCGTTTGTGACCGCGCAAATGATAAGCGAGAATATAAAATACGCTTCTCAATACGCGGCGTGCAATACTGTAATTGAGGCTACGGACACGGTTGTTATGAGCGCGGACGGAGAATTCATTGACTCCTCCCCCGACAGATGCACCGTATTCAACTGTCAGACCCCGCAGTCGTTCAGGCTGGGCGAATATCTTGACAGCCTCGGTAAACTCGAAAAAAACAAACGCGATGCGTTGACCGACGCCTGTTCGCTTTTTACACTTACCGGCAAAAAGGTGTATATGGCAAGAGGCAGCGTTGACAATATCAAAATCACAAGGCCCGCCGATATTCAGACGGCGGAGAATATACTGAAAAATCTAAAATGATTTTATAAATATTTTAAAAGATTGTGTGGTGAAATGTATGAGCGCGGATCCCTACCCCCGAAGTATTGAATTGACAAAAGAATACGCGACGGCGCGCCCGTGCATTGATCCCGTTTTCACATTCTGACAAAAGTGTGTGGTTTCGGTGTTCTGCGCGCCGCTCCGCCGTAAAAACAGGAGGGCAAAATGGAATTTGAAACCATACTCAAAATAGTCGGTTCGCTTCTCGCCAAGGGTGAAATCTCGGCGCTTAGAAGCCTACTGAGCGAACTTAACGTTGTTGATACAGCCGCCATAATGGAGGAACTCGAGCCTGCCGAAAGGTTAAGGCTCTTCAGGGTTCTGCCAAAGGATGTATCGGCAGACGTTTTTTCATACCTTGAAACGGACAGCCAGACGGAACTTGTGGGTATGATAAACGACAAGGAACTCGGAAACCTTATGGACGAGATGTTCATTGACGACACGGTCGATTTCCTTGAAGAGATGCCTGCGAATGTGGTAACCCGCGTGTTGCGCAATACCGACGCGGAAACGAGAAAAACAATAAACCGTTTTCTCAGATATCCCGACAATTCGGCGGGCAGCATTATGACAATCGAAATGGTGCAGCTTCGCGATGATATGACGGCTGAACAGGCGATAGCGAGCATCCGCAAAAACGGCATAGACAAGGAGACCGTTTACACCTGCTATGTCACCGATTCAACGCATAAGCTTCTGGGAGCGGTTCCTCTTCTCTCACTGCTTATGTGCGATGACGGAACTATGGTGCGCGACATAATGCAGAATGACGCGCAGCTGATTTCGGTAAACACACTCGATGACAGGGAGGATGTCGCGGAAATCGTCAAGAAATACGACCTCCTGAGCATTCCCGTTGTTGACAATGAAGACCGTCTTGTGGGTATTATCACCGTTGACGACATTGTTGACGTTATTGAAGAAGAGGCCACCGAAGACATTGAAAAGATGGGCTCTCTTGCTCCGTCGGATGACGAATACCTCAAAACAGGAGTTTTCAAGCTCGTTCGCAACAGAATATTCTGGCTTCTTGCTCTTCTTGTTACGGGAACGCTCGCGGGTATTCTTATTTTCCTTTACAACGCGGACGGTTTTGTAACGGACAACATAGCGCTGATTATTTCAATGCCGCTGATAATGGGTATTTCAGGCAGCGCGGGCAGTCAGTCCTCAACGCTTATGATAAGAGGTCTTCTGGTCGGTGAAATCGACACGGAAGATTACTTTAAAATCGTATTCAAAGAAATAAGGGTAGCCGCCGTCTGCGCCGCCGCGCTCGGCGCGGTGAACCTTTTGAGAGTGTTTCTGCCCGGCACGGACGGAATAAAGAGCTGCGCTGTTGTTTCGCTTGCGATATTCGTTTCGGTTATTGTCGCGAAGCTTGTGGGCGCGTCGCTTCCGATTGTTGCAAAAGCCCTTAAAAAAGACCCTGCGACCGTCGGCGGACCTTTTATTCAGTCGCTCAGCGACATTATTTCGCTCGCGGTTTATTTCGGAATAGCCTGCGCTGTTCTCGGTTGAAAAAACACATAAGTTAATCCCCCGTCGGTTGACGGGGGATTATTGTTTTATCAAAAGTATTGTAAAATAACCTGCAGAATCATAATAAAGAATTCTTTGAGTTTTGTTTTGAGCGATTCAAACCAGGATGTGATTTTTTCTATAAGCGAGGGTCTGGCGAAGAGAGCCGTGAGAGTGATGTCTTCATCCGCGAAAATCTTGTCACCCGGGCTGTAAATTGTTGAAAATGTAGTTCCGTCGCCGTAATCGTAATCAAGCTTCCAGCCGATAAACTCCATATTTCTCTTCTGCGGTTCCTCAAGAGTTATATAACCTATGCCGTAAATTATTTCGGGCTCGGGAATATTTGTCGCTCCTTCGGCGCTGTAGGTGACGGTTACGGGATTGTCAATTATTTCAACCGTAAACCCGGTTGTTTCTTTGCTGAAAATTACGGGGACATCATTTCCATATTCATCATCCAGCGGGCAGATGAGCAGGCAGCCTTCGGTTTCGCGGAAGCAGACTCTCCAATCTCCGCTGACAGACGGATCGAAATAAACGCTACCGTCTTTTGCGGTTATTTTAAATAAGTTTTCACGGTATGACGGAATCAAAACATAATACCGCTTATCGGTTTTGTTATAACCGGCATAATCGATATTGTATGTTCCTTCATTATAGATATAGGGCTTATCAAACCATGACTCCAGAACTTTTTTGCCTCTCAGAACCGGCACGGTGTCTCCCGCTTTATAATCTCTCCAGCTGTCGAAAACGCCCTTATAGCCCTCCTCGGGTTTGTTTTCGGGGATTATATAGGCGGGCTTTCCGCTGTCGGAATAATACACTTTGTTTCCGTCAATAAGCGAGAGTTCTGTGTCGGTTTTATCCGATATCTTTTTAATCTTGAAGCTTTCTATATTGGTTCCGGGAGCGATTATATATTTCAAGCCTCCCGCAAAAGCGCCTGTTTCTGTGCCGCTGAAAATGTCTCCGACATATCTGCCATCTTCATCAAACACTCCGAAATAACCCCAGTCGTTTTCGCCTTCCCGTGTGGTGAACTCAAATTCATAGGTTCCGTCGGATTCGGGAATAAAGTAATAATTCGTCTGCTGACCGTCATAATCGCGTTCGATATTGACGGTGCTCTCGCCGTTTATTACTTCACATGGCTTGTAAATTGCGTAAAGGACAGTATCCTGCGATAGCTCAATATCATAATAATTTCCGGGTATATACTCGGGATTTTCGGAACTGCTGTCGGCTGACCAGCCGCAGAACGTGAAGCCGTCAAGATAATACTCGCTGGCGTAAAAACTGTATTTTGTTCTGCCCGAAAACGAGTCATATTCTTCGCCGTCTGCAATAAAAGTCAGAGTGTAGCTTACGGATTCTTTTTCGATTCGAAAATCCGAATTATCATTTATTAAAATCTGATACCTTTCGCCTTGAATCAGTGAAAAAGTTTCTTCTACTTCTCCTGTTTCTTCATTATAAAAGCTATAGATATTCGAAAAACCATCGCAGTCTTTATCCAACAAGCCGAGCCAATGATAACCTGTAGAAATTCTCGGGTTTGTTTTTGTGAAAGTATAATTTCCGGTTTCTTCGGGGATAAACATAAATGAAGTCGAATTTTCAAAATCATCGGGAGTATAATCCCTGCCTGCCGTAACCTCGGGTGCTTCCTTCCAGACGCCGTAAAGAACCATGTCTTTTTCAATTAACAGATTGTCTCCGGGTTTATAATCGGGACTGTCGGCGTTTTTGTCTTCAGACCAGCCGGAAAAGTAATATCCAAACCTACGCCAGTAGCAGTAATCAACCGTCATTTCATCCGAAGAGAAAAAGTATTCGGTTTCTGAATACGGATCATCCGGGTTGTTGTAGTCAAAAGTCACGGTATAGCCTGAATCAATCGCTTCGATATAGATATTGTCGGTTTTGTCTTTAATCTTCACCTCGGCAGTTTTGCCCGAATCAATATAGCAGATATCCGCCATACCGGGACGGAGTGTTGCCTTTGATTTCGGCAGATGATCATCGACAAAATAATACCGGCTCAGATAAACGATATTTTCGCCGTTGAAACCGTAAATGCCGCTGTCTTCATTAAGGATAACCGCTTTCCAGAAATCAATTATAAGCTGTCTTGCCTTTGCCTCCTTGGTTTTCAGGCCGGGGTATTCGTCATCCGGATAAAGCATTTCGCCGAATATTTCCATAGAACAAAACTGGGTTAAAAAAGTTCTTCTGCTGTGGAAATCAAGAAACAGCCCCTTGCCTGCAAAATCTTCGGATTTGTCACCCGTCAAAATGGCGTAGCGGTTTCTTAAATAGTTGAAAAACGCGCCGCCGAGCTCATAGCAGTAATACAGATTTGTTCCGCTCGCGGAATTCCATTTTGCCAGAGATATGTCGTCGCCGAGAGTAGCGGCGTAATTGAAATCATCAACCGTATAACCGCCGAAAATGACTTCAGCGCATCTTGAAAAACCTTCCGTAACATAAGATTCCTCAAAGGGAACATAATCAAAATTGGTTTTGCCGTAGAACTGATTGCACTCGAAAAGATAGTGCTGATATTCGTGAACGAGGGTTTTTCTGTCACCCAGACAGCGTGAGTTGAAATAAACGCAGTCCATATTGTTGGAGAAAAGCGATACGGGTGCGAAGACATTGCCGACAAAACCGTATTCGTTTGTCAGATCCTCGGAAAAGAAATAGCCTCCGACATTACTGCAGTTTTCCGCGTAATCATAGCCTATCAAGGCGAACTTACCGTCGCCGTCTGTATCAATAAGGTTAGGACCGAAAACCTGTTCTTCCTCTTTGTGAAAACTGTCGTAAAATTCAGCGGCTTTGCGCGCTTGCGCTTCGGTGTTGCACAGTGTGCCGTCATCCCTCACCTGAGCCCACACAGTGCAATCGTCATCAGTGTAAATACACTTTATTGTTATATAAATCTTGTTCAATAATTCTTCGTCGTCTATTTCCGCATTGATTTCGCCGGTCTGGATATCAAATATTCCCGACGACATAATCGCGATTATGTCGAGAGTGTCGCCTACCTTGTAGTCATTGCTTATTATTGCCTGCGGCTCGTCTTTGTGCGTTCTGAGATATTCTCGGTATTCCGCCGGAGAGGCGACATTTATTTTGCCGAACACATCGTTTGCCGCGGGGATAATATCGGGTTGCTCCACCGCCTGAGAAGTGTTGCTTTCCTGCCTTGCGCCTGAGGACGAAACGGAATATGAGCCGTCTTTGGCAGTGAAATAGTTGTAATCGGTATTTACCGCCATAAGGATTTTACCGGTATATTTTTCATCGCCCGCCGCGAGAGCAAACACCGCGCATGACAGAATGATTGACACGCTGAGAATAACCGATACAGCTCTGACAAATATTTTTTTCATAACAATTCCCCCGGAGTTCAATCCGGACTTTCCGTCCGGTGATTAGTTTATATTATAATATGCATTTTTGTATAATACAAGAATTTTTCGGAGTTGTGCAATAAAAAAATAACCGGTTTTTTCACATAACTGTGATGAAACCGGTTATTCATTTCATAAAAGCGGGATTGTCTGTCCTTCCGAGCAGATAATCAACCGAAACATTGAAGTAGTCCGCCAGCATAATCAGCGTTTTATAGTCCGCTTCGCGCTGACCGTTTTCATAGCGGCTGATGCTGTTCTGATTCATATTCAGGTCAATCGCGAGTTTCTGCTGCGAAATTCCTCTCTCTTTGCGAAGTTCCTTGAGTCTCATATATTTTCTCCGTCAAAATGTTCTTTCTATTGACTTAATATTACCGAAATGGTATATTAAAAATATCCCGTTTTGGTATATTATATCCGTTTATTGTTTCTTTTTTATAAACAATTTTCATTTTGCCGCAAAAGTGTGCTGCCGGCACACCAAAAAGCCGCGTGAATAATATATAATACAGAGAAAAATAACGGAGGGATATAAATGATTACGGTAATAATTATTCTCATTATCTTTGCGTTAGTTGACATTTCCGATAATGTCTCCGACATTTTCGACAGTTTTTTCGAGTTTCTCGGAGACCTTGCGGATAAGGTTTTTAAAAAATAAATAAGGGAGGTATAAATAACTATGATCGGTTTTTGGGGAGTAGTCGGTGCTATAATCGTTGCCGTGCTGATACTCAGCATTCATTAATTCTTTATAAAAGTCAATGAAGGCAATCTTAAAAAGCATTAAAAAAAATCCCGTTGATTCAGTTTTAATGTCAGTAGTTGTGGTATTGTATTTATTGAATAACCATTTTCTTAAATATAATACTTCCGGTATTATCAATGTATTTTTTAAATGTTATTTTAATGATTTAATGGCACCTTGTTTTCTTCTCGCTTATACAAATATTTTTTTGGACACTATAGAAAAAAGGTTGCAAAAAATCAAACAGATTATACCGTTTTGTCTCTGTGCAGGATTGGTATGGGAGTTTTTCACTCCTCTGATCAAAAGCAGTTCCGTAACAGATTTATTTGACATTGTCTCGTATTTGATCGGCGGAACCATTTACTTTATTATTGATAGAATAAAGGTGGCAAACAGCCGATGCTGATGCATCGGCTGTTTTTTGTTTTGATTATTAAAAAACTTCAAATTGTTTTTTCAAAATTCAATGATTTCATTTTCTTTATCGCCGCCGATATAAACAACGGTGATTTTTTTTGTTTTGCAGTTTTCCGACGGCACTGCGGTCAGGGCTTCGCCGTCAAACGTGAAATCGATTGTGCTGCCGTTGTCATCATACTGCGTGTAACTGCCTTTTGCGTCGCAGAACACAAGCACTTCGAGGTCGTCAAACTCCGTTGAATTGCCCTGCCTTTCGGGAAGAAGCGGAACGATAGCGCCCGCCTTGGCGAACACGGGAATTTCATCGAGCGGACAGTTTTCCTCATATTCTCCGCCGCTGTATTTTTTTCCGTTGAAGAAGTTTATCCACTCGCCTTCGGGCAGATAAAATCTTACATTTGCCCTGCCCTGCTTTGACGGTTCCGTTACGGGAGCTACAATCATCTGCTCACCGAAATAATACTGGTTGCGGTATTTCTCCTTTTTAGCGAGGTCGGATTTGTCGTAATAATACATCGGGCTTATGAGCGGGATGCCGTCTTTCGCCGTGCGGACATTCGCTGTGTAGAGATAAGGCAACAGACGGTGGCGCAGGCGCAGGAAATCCTCCGCCGTTTTTTCAACATCTGGGAAATTCCACGGCTCCTTTGAAATTGAGGTGTTGTTCGAGTGCAGACGGTTTATGGGCGAGAACACGCCGAACTGAAGCCAGCGGAGATAAAGCTCGTTGTTGCCCGAATTGTAAACATGACCGCCTATATCGTGGCTCCACCAGGTGTAGCCCGCGTTTGAGGCGTTGGCGGTGAACCACGGCTGAAGTTCAAGGCTCTTCCAGAAAACGAAGGTATCGCCCGAAAAGCCCAGCGGATAACGGTGCGAACCGATTCCCGCATATCGAGAAAGAATCAGACCGTTTTTGCCGTCTCTGCAGTTGTCGAGAGTGTGATAGTGGTTTAGAAGCCAGAGCGGGTCAAGACCCATCATTTCTTTTGATTTGGTTCCCTGCTGCCAGTCAATCCACCAGAAGTCAACGCCGTCTTCCTCGTAGGGATGATGAAGAATATCAAAATATGCGTTGCGGAATTTTTCATCTGTCAGGTTGAATTTCACGGGATTTTTGTCATTGGGATTCTGCCCGACAGCTTCGCACATTTCGGCATACTGTTTTTCAAAGTATCTTACGCCGTCGTGCGGATGAAGATTCATCGTTATCGCAAGCCCCATATCCTTCAGTTCTCTGAAAAGTGCTTTGTAGTCGGGGAAAAGACTTTCCTCGAAGGTGTAACCCGTCCATCCCCTGCCCTGAACCGTGGTCGCTTTGATATCCTTCGGCACATTTTTGACTATGTGCCAGTCCATATCTATTGTGGCGACTGTGAAGGGAATGTCTTTATCGCGGAAAGTTTTCATAAGGTCGAGATATTCGCTCTGCGAATAGGCGTGGTAACGGCTCCACCAGTTGCCAAGAGCGTATTTCGGCAGAAGCGGCGTCGCTCCGCAAAGGCTGTAAAAATCTTTCAGACCGCCTAAATAATCGTCTCCGAAGGCAAAAATGTATTTGTCAATAACCTTGAACGGCCTGAGTGAAACAGAGCCGTCTTCGTTGAAGAGAAACGAATCGCTGTCGTCAATTTCTGCAACGCCGTTTGAGGCGAAAATGCCCTTGCGAAGATGACCCAGGAAGAAGCGGTCTCGTTTTTCTTTTTTCGTTTTCCAGCTGCCGAGATAACCGAAGGTGCCGTCGAGTGTGCGCGCTGTGCCGCCCAAATTGGTATTGTTCGCGGGATAGCGCCATTTGCCGTCTATCGCCGCCTCGACACGCATTGTGGAGGTGTTTACGCGGAATGAGGTCTTCGGTGTTTTTATTGTAATGAAGCCTCCCGCGTTATGCTTGATTTCGGGATTGACATCAACAAAATTGCGGCACATAACCATCTGTGTCGGCTTGTCGCAGAAGCCGGTTGATGATTTTTCGACTCTCAGTATTCTGTCGGAAATAACGCTTATACGAACATCGCTGTAAATGAACACCTGTGAATCCTTTGCGGGTGCGCAGGGCATACCGAATCTTTTCATGGTCAGACCTCCGTATTAATGAGAATAACAGATATATTTTATCATATTGCCGTCGTGTTGACAACTGCGGTTTTTGCTCTGTTTAAAAAAGCAAAGCACGGAAAACCGTGCTTTGAATAATTACGAAACAAACTTTTTTATATCGGAGGCGCAGGCGTTTTCCTTTGCGACCGCGAGCATAAGCTTTATGCGGTTTTCCTGGTTTACCCTTGTAGCGCCGGGATCGTAGTCAATGGGGACTATGTTGGAGTCGGGGTAGATTTCACGCAGTTTGCGGACCATTCCCTTGCCGACTATATGATTGGGAAGGCAGCCGAACGGCTGGGCGCAAACGATGTTACCGTAGCCGCTTTCGATGAGTTCCATCATTTCGGCGGTGAGGAGCCAGCCCTCGCCCATCTTGCAGCCGTAGCCCATAACGGGCTCGATGAGCTCGCGAAGATGTTTATAGGGAGTGGGAGCGGTAAAATTGCCGTAAGCCTTTGCCGCTTGTTCGATGCAGGCTTCAACGTGCATCATATACCACATAACGGCTTTCATGACAAGTTTCTTGAGTTTTTTTCCGCCGTAGAGTTTTATATCCTCAAGACGGTTGTCGGTTTTGAAGAACACAAAGCCCATAAGACCGGGAACATTGGGCTCGCAGCCCTGTGAAATGAGAAAATCCTCAAGGTGATTATTTGCGAGGGGCGAGTATTTGACATAGATTTCGCCGACTATGCCGACTTTGATTTTCTCGGTTTTGTTTACGGGTATTTCGGAAAAATCCTTTGTGATTTTCGGCATAATCTTTTTGGCTGAGAAATAGTCGTAGCCCTTGTTCTGCCCGAAGAAGCGGACAAGTTTGGCTATCCATCTCTCAACAAGTGCGTCTGTTTCGCCCTCGTTGATTTCATAGGGTTTGGTCTGATTCTTGAGAAGCATAATCAGGTCGCCGTAGATTAAGCAGGAGAGGAATTTCATACCCATGGCGGGAGTGAATTTAAAGCCGGGATTTTTCTCAAGACCCGAAAGGTTGAGCGAGATTACCGGAACATATTCATAGCCCGCCTTGACAAGCGCCTTGCGGAGCAGGTGGATATAGTTTGACGCTCTGCATCCGCCGCCCGTCTGGGTGATGAGAAGCGCCGTCTTGTGCGGATCGTATTTGCCACTGTTGAGCGCGTTTATGAGCTGACCGATAACAAGCAGCGCTGGGTAGCAGGTGTCGTTATGCACATATTTGAGGCCTTCGTCAACGATTTCCCTGCCGTTTGTGCGAAGGAGTTCCGCTTTGTAGCCGTGCTGCCTGAGCACACGCGCAAGCAGTTCAAAATGGATTTCAGCCATATTCGGAACAAGGATTGTGTAATCCTTTTTCATTTCTTTTGTAAATATTACTCTGCCTTCCGTATTCATATCTTACTCCTGTCCGAGAGCCGCGAAAAGGCTCCTCAATCTTATTTTGA
>CADAER010000015.1 GCA_902787025.1 Oscillospiraceae bacterium
TCTTCTTCTTGCTCTCGAATTCTTCAAGACGGGGCTTTTCGCCATCGGCGGAGGACCTGCGACAATTCCGTTTTTAAGTGAAATGTGCGACAAATACGGATGGTTTACTCACGAGGAACTGACAACAATGATAGCGGTCAGCGAGACTACTCCCGGCCCCGTGGGCGTCAATATGGCCACTTATGTCGGCTACACTACGGCGGGAATTCCGGGTGGAATCCTCGCGACACTCTCACTTGCCTTTCCGAGTGTTGTGATTATCTGCATTATAGCGAAGTTTCTGGCTTCGTTCCGCGACAACAAGTTGGTTACGGACGCGTTTTCGACTATCCGTCCGGCTGTCGCGGCTTTGATCGCGACTGCCGTCGCGGGCCTTGTTCAGGATGCTTTTTTCAGAACCGGAGCGGACGGAAAGTGGACGGTGCTTATAGCTCCTGTTATTCTGTTTGCGGTTATTTTTGTTTTGCTTCAGTTCAAAAAGCTGAAAAAAATCCACCCCGTTTTCTGGTTTGCCGGGGCGGCGGTGATAGGTATTGTGTTTAAGATGTAAATCAATGAAAAATCAAAAAGCGACGGGACATTACATTCCCGCCGCTTTTTTTACTGCATTTGTTATACTGCCGAGAGAATGTGTGCGTTACGGAGCGACGGATCTTTGACTCTTTCATTGACGGAGTATGCGTGAACGCCGAGATTGTTGTTTTTCGCTTCAGTGAGATTCTGCGCCTTGAGTTCCTCGATTACGGCATTGCCGATTTCATCTATTATGCCCTGCTTACGGTCGGCGAGTTCCTGAGTGTTGCCTGTGGTCAGAAGAATTTCAAGAGGCGTTGTCAGTTCACTAAGTTTTTCAAGTTGAGAGAGCGCTCTGAAACTCCATTTGTAAAAGGGCATATATTTATTGTTGAGTCTGAATACGGCGGCAAGGGTGTTGTTGACGAACTCCCCTATCGCGAGCTGAGCCGCCGCGGTTTCGCCGTGATTTATGCACCTGCCGTAATTATACTGACCTGCCTGCGCCATAAGGAGAAGATTGCCCGCGAGTTTTTTGTTTCTGACATCATCGGGCATATTCATAAGCGATTCGCGGATTGCGGAAAACTCGCTGTAATCGTCACGGAAAACTTTTCCGTTTGTGGCTTCGGCAAGGTAGGTTTCGGGGATTGACAGCCATTCGCCGACTGCAAGTTCTCCTGTTTTGTTGCCTGTTTTTGATTCATAAAAATCCGCTGTTCTGATAACTCCGTGACGGTTGCCGCCTACAGGGTTCAGTTTCAATCTCTCCACTCCTTCAAAAACTTTCGGGAGTTTTGCGTAGGCGCGTTCAAGCCTGAATTCCGTTCTGCTGTCAATTATATCTTCACCCGGAATAAACATACAGAAGCCCGGCTCGAAATCGTGGTCGTGCGAGATTTCGTCATCAAATCCGAAACATTCGGAGCCCGCGCCGACAAGACCGACGGCGATAACTCCCTCGAGTTCGGGAAACTCGCTTTTAATCATCGGAGCGCCGTATTCGTTATAAAATTTTTCGGAGAGTTCAATTCCCTTCATAAATAAGGTTTGCCCTTTCGGAGTATTTCTTCTGAAGTAAAAAGTAGCCGTAATAGCCGAATACGGGAGCGCATTTTTCACAGACGAAGGCGTAGTTGCCGTCGTGCTTCAGTCCTTCGGTTTCGAGAAGCGCGTCGGCTTTCATAACACAATCGGCAATAAACTCCTCGCTGTTTTCAAGCCCGTTTTCACTCTCGGCGGCTGTCGCCATATTAAGATAAGTTATCGCCTGTTCGGGTTCACAGCCATCGTTTGAAGACATTATTGAGAGCGCATTTTCAAAACACTGCTTTGCTTTTTCAAATTCGCCGGTATCGGCGAGGGCGAGTCCCATATTGTTGTAAAGTCCGCCGAGACGGCTGTCTGTTTTTGCGAGTTCACGCTCGTAAATCTCTTTTGTTTTTTCATAGAGGGTAACCGCTTTTTCCGCCTGAGAAAACGATTTCAAAGCGGTGGCTATGTTCAGATAAGCGGTTGCGGCGGTAACTGTTCCGCCGAGATTTTCACTTTCAATCAATGCGGACAGTTTTTCGCAGATTTCAAGCGCTTCGCTCTCTCTTCCGAGTTTACGGTAAAGCCCGACAAGTTCATTGTATAGCGTTACAAGTCCCCTGCCGTCGCCGTTGAGTTCCGCTTCCTGCGCCCAGTATTTAAGATGCCTTTCGGCTGACAGATAATCGTTGCGGTTTAAATACTCATCGAGTTTTTCAATCACTCTGCCGGAGTCTATTCTTTTTATTTCATCCTTTTTGCAGAATATACAAGCAGGCTCTTCGTAATCTTCTTTCTTAATATAATCCGACATAATGTCACCTTTTACCGAGTATTTTTTTAAGATACTGACCCGTGTAGGATTTTTTGACTTTCGCGACTTCTTCGGGCGTGCCGCAGGCGACAATTCTGCCGCCTCTGTCTCCGCCGTCGGGGCCGAGATCGATTATGTGATCGGCGCATTTGATTACATCAAGGTTATGTTCTATGACAATGACGGTGTTGCCCGAATCAACGAGCTTCTGTAAGACATTGATAAGGCAGCGGACATCGTCTGTATGTAAACCTGTTGTGGGTTCGTCGAGAATATAGACGGTTCTTCCCGTGGCGGGACGGGCAAGTTCAGTCGCGAGTTTAACCCTTTGCGCTTCACCGCCCGAGAGGGTGGTTGCCGACTGACCCAATTTGACATATCCGAGGCCGACATCATAAAGAGTCTGCAGTTTTTTGCGGATTTTCTGCTGGTTTTCAAAAAACGCGAGACTTTCTTCTACCGTCATTTCAAGCACTTCGAAAATGTTTTTGCCCTTGAATCTGATTTCAAGGGTTTCTTTGTTATATCTTGCGCCCTTGCAGACATCGCAGGGAACATAAATATCCGCCAGAAAATGCATTTCTATTTTGACGGAACCGTCGCCCTGGCAGGCTTCGCATCTGCCTCCCTTGACATTGAACGAGAATCTGTTGGCTTTATAGCCGCGTTTTTTTGAATCCGGGAGAGACGCGTAAAGGTCGCGAATATCGTTGAAAACTCCCGTATATGTCGCGGGATTTGAGCGCGGTGTTCTGCCTATGGGAGACTGGTCGATGCATATGACTTTATCAAGAAATTCAATGCCTTCGAACCCGCTGTTCTTACCGGCGAATAATTTGGCGTTGTTGAGTTTGGCGGCAAGTTTTTTATAGATGATTTCATTGATAAGAGATGATTTTCCGCTGCCCGAAACGCCTGTTACGCAGATAAATTCACCGAGCGGAAACGAAACATCTATATTTTTGAGATTGTTTTCAGCAGCGCCGTGAACTGTGAGAGTTTTTCCGCTGCCCTGCCTTCTTGCTTCGGGAACGGGAATTGATTTTTTGCCGCTGAGATACTGACCCGTTACGGATTCTTTGCATTTTTTTATGCCTTCAACAGTTCCCGAATAGACAAGGTTGCCGCCGTGAATACCCGCTCCGGGGCCGATATCGACAATATAATCTGCGGCGAGCATTGTTTCTTCATCATGTTCAACGACAATGAGGGTATTGCCCATATCACGGAGATTCTTGAGCGTTGAAAGGAGTTTTTCATTATCTTTCTGATGAAGTCCGATGCTCGGCTCGTCGAGGATATACATAACGCCGACAAGGGATGAGCCTATCTGTGTCGCGAGACGGATTCTCTGACTCTCTCCGCCCGAAAGAGTGCCTGACGAGCGGGAAAGAGTGAGATAGTCGAGACCGACATTGCTTAAAAATTCAAGGCGGGAACGGATTTCTTTGATAATAAGTCGGGCAATCTGAAAATCACGGTCGCTGAGTTTCAGTTCATCAAGGAATTTCAGTTCCTCTTTTATTGACTTGTCGGTAAATTCTTTTATATTGATGCCGCCGACGGTTACGCCGAGAGATTCTTTACGCAGGCGAGCGCCTTTACAGTCGGGGCAGACCTGTTCGGTCATAAACTGTTCCATTTCGTTTTTTGACCACTCGCTTGTAGTGGTTGTGTAACGGCGTTCCATGTTGTTTATGACGCCTTCAAAATCGGTTAAATAGGTTCCGCTGCCGTATTCGTTGCGGCGCTCCATTTTGAACTTCTTGCCGTTTGTGCCGTAGAAAATGACTTTTTTTGCCTCTTCGGAGAGTTTTTCAAACGGAGTGTCAAGCGAGAAGTTGTATTCTCTCGCGAGGCCTTCGTAATACATCTGCGCTATTGTGCCGCCGTCGGCCACAGACCAGCCCGAAAGTTTGATTGCGCCCTGAGCTATGGAGAGCGAAGCGTCGGGCACAACAAGATTTTCATCGGGCTTCATAAAAACTCCGAGACCCGAACAGGTCTTGCAGGCACCGAACGGATTGTTGAACGAAAATGATCTCGGCTCAAGTTCCTCCATACTCACACCGTGTTCGGGACAGGCGTAATTGAGAGAAAAGAGTTTTTCTTCACCGTCAACAACATCGACAAGCAAAACGCCGTCGCTTAATTTTGTGGCTGTTTCTATTGAATCGATCAATCTTGAACGGATGTTTTCTTTTATTACAAGACGGTCAACAACAACCTCAATATTGTGTTTTATGTTTTTGTCGAGTTTTATGGTTTCCGAAAGGTCATATATTATTCCGTCAACGCGCACACGGGCAAAGCCGCCTTTTCTTATGCCGTCGAGTTCCTTAACAAATTCACCTTTTTTGCCCATCGCTATCGGAGCCATAAGCTGTATTTTCGTGCCTTCTTCAAGTTCCATTACGGAATCGCAGACATCATCAACTGTCTGCCTTGCGATTTCGCGGCCGCAGACGGGACAGTGAGGCACGCCTATTCTCGCGTAGAGCAGACGGAGATAGTCATATATTTCGGTAACTGTGCCTACGGTTGAACGCGGGTTGCGTGATGTGGTTTTCTGGTCTATTGAAATCGCGGGTGAAAGGCCTTCGATGTATTCGACATCGGGCTTTTCCATCTGCCCCAGGAACTGCCTTGCGTATGACGAGAGGGATTCCACATATCTGCGCTGACCTTCGGCGTAAATCGTGTCAAAGGCGAGCGAGGACTTACCCGAGCCTGACAGACCTGTGAACACGGTCAGTGAGTGTCTCGGGATACTTACATCGATATTCTTGAGGTTGTGAACTCTTGCGCCTTTTACGAAAATGTTTTTCTGTGCCATTATTTACCCTGCCTGAGCCTTTCGATTCTGTCGCGCAGATAAGCAGCCTGCTCGAATTCAAGTATTTTCGCCGCCTGTTTCATTTCGGCGGTAAGTCTGACTATCAAGGCTTCTCTTTCTTTTCTGCTCATTTTTGAAATCGGTTTTTCTTTGCCTTCATCGGTTGAAATCTTAATGATATCGCGGACATCTTTTACTATTGTTTTCGGGACTATGCCGTGTTCTTCATTGTATTTCTGCTGTTTTTCGCGGCGACGGTTCGTTTCCGTTATCGCGTGCTCCATCGAAGGAGTTACGGTATCGGCATACATTATGACTTCACCGCCCGCGTTTCTCGCCGCTCTGCCTACGGTCTGTATAAGTGAGGTTTCCGAGCGAAGGAAGCCTTCTTTATCCGCGTCGAGAATAACAACGAGCGAGACTTCGGGAATGTCAAGGCCCTCTCTTAAAAGATTTATGCCGACGAGAACATCGAAGTCGCCGAGACGAAGTCCGCGGATAATTTCCATACGCTCAATAGTGTCAACATCGTGGTGCATATAGCGGACTTTAATGCCTAAATTATCAATGTAATCGGTCAGATCCTCAGCCATTTTTTTGGTGAGGGTGGTAACAAGAACCCTCTCTTTGCGCTCGACTCTCATATTGATTTCGGAGACGAGATCATCTATCTGACCGTCGGTCGGACGCACGCTTATAAGCGGGTCAAGCAACCCTGTCGGGCGGATTACCTGCTCGGCAATCTGCACGCTTTTTTCTTTTTCAAATTCGCCGGGTGTTGCACTGACGAATATTTTTTGCCCTACCCTCTCATAAAACTCATCAAAGGTAAGCGGTCTGTTGTCATAGGCGGACGGAAGACGGAAGCCGAAATCTATGAGACTCTTTTTACGCGAGCGGTCTCCGCCATGCATACCGTGAACCTGAGGTAATGTTACATGGGATTCATCTATGAAAAGGATAAAATCATCGGGCATATAGTTAAGCAATGTGAACGGAGCCGAGCCTGCCGATCTGCCGGACATAACCCGCGAATAGTTTTCAATACCCTTGCAGAAGCCCGTTTCACGCAGCATTTCAATATCGTATTCTGTTCTCTGTCTTATGCGTTCCGCTTCAAGAAGTTTACCCTCCGATTCAAAATAGCGGACTCTTTCTATCATCTCGTCGTGGATTTTTGAAAGGGAATTTTCCATTTTATCGGCTGAAATAACATAGTGGGAGGCGGGATAAATCGCAACATGGGTGAGAACCTCTCTGACCTGGCCTGTCAATGGATTAATCTCGCTTATACGGTCTATTTCGTCGCCGAAGAATTCGACTCTTATTGCGTTCTCATTTGAATAAACGGGAAAGATTTCAACGACATCGCCGCGGACGCGGAATTTGTTGCGGACAAAGTTTATGTCGTTTCGCTCATATTGGATTTCGACAAGTTTGGATATGAGGTCATCGCGTGATTTTTCCATGCCCTGTCTTAAAGAAATAACCATACTGCGGTAGTCGATGGGATCTCCCAATGTATAAATACATGATACGCTCGCGACAATAATGACATCCCTGCGCTCGGAGAGCGATGATGTTGCGGAGTGTCTCAGACGCTCGATTTCCTCGTTTATCGCGGAGTCTTTTTCAATATATGTATCGGTTGTGGGAATATACGCCTCAGGCTGGTAGTAATCATAGTATGAAACAAAGTATTCGACCGCGTTTTCGGGGAAGAATTCACGGAATTCCGAACAAAGCTGTGCCGCGAGGGTTTTGTTGTGAGCCAGAACGAGAGTAGGCCTGTTGACTTTCTCGATAATGTTAGCCATAGTGAACGTTTTGCCCGAACCCGTAACGCCGAGCAGAGTCTGTTCCATATAGCCCTTATTGAGACCGTCAACAAGCTTTTCAATTGCTTCGGGCTGATCGCCCGTAGGTTTGTAGTTTGAGTGAAGTATGAATTTATCCATAATCAAAACAATGAGCCGAAGCGTTCCGTTGAGCGCATTGAAAGGATGCCGTCGGCTCCGGCTATAAAGTGATCCGCCAGAATTATCTCATTTTCGGCAAACGTCGAAACCAGTTCTTTTGTTGAGCTGACATCTTCTCTTGATGGAGAGGCAACTCCGTCGGGATGGTTATGAGCGATTATTACGGTTTTTGCCCTGCTGCATTTCGCAAATTCAAGCAGGTTGGCAAAATCGGGAACAACCTGCCCTTTTTCGCCCTGTATTTCGCTTGTGTTTGTAAGTCTGCCCGCTCCGTCAAAGCATAAGAGCATAAACTTTTCTGTTTTCTCCGCGAGAAAACTGCTTTTCACAAACTGCGAAACGGCGCTGAAATCGTCAAGATACAGACTTTTTTCGGTAAGGGTGCCGGTCATATATCTTTTGCAGACCTGCGGCAGCATAGTAAGAAAAGCGGCGGCGCTGTCGCCTACGCCTCTGAGAGAACGCAGATCGTCGGGAGAGGCTTCAAGCACACCCGAAAGAGAGCCGAAAGTGTCAAGCAGAAGCTGTGCCGTCGGGTTCGTATCTTTTCGGGGAATACAATAAAAAAGAAGCATTTCAAGCACGGCGCGGTCATCCATATTTTCCAGTCCGCCTGCGAAATATCGTTCGCGGAGTCTCGCTCTGTGATTCTCGTGCATAGCCCTGCCTCCTTTTTATAGTTTGAAATATTATTATATATTATATTTTATCTTTTGTAAATGTTTTGAATAAAAGATTTGACTTGCAATTATTATTCTGTGTGGTAAAATGTTAAGCGGTTTACAGATTATCTGCAAAGGGAAAATCAATATGAAGACCTACACCATAGGCAAAAACGACGCCGGGCAGAGGCTTGATAAATTCGTTACGAAATGCGTGCCGAATCTTCCGCAGGCGCTGCTCTACAAATACATAAGAATAAAGCGTATAAAAGTCAACGGCGGACGGGCTCAGATTTCGACGAGGCTCTGCGAGGGCGATGTTGTGGATATGTATATCAACGACGAGTTCTTTACGCCCAAAGACCGCAAATATGACTTTATGTCGGCATCTGACAAGTTGAATATTCTTTATGAAGACGACAACATAATGCTGCTCGACAAAAAGGCGGGGCTGCTTTCACATCCGGATGACACCGAATTCAACGACACACTGATTACGAGAATCAAAAAGTATCTTTATAAAAACGGAAGTTACAACCCTGCGGATGAGAATTCTTTTGCGCCCGCGCTTGTAAACAGAATCGACCGCAACACGGGTGGAATCGTAATTGCCGCTAAAAACGCGGAGAGTCTGCGGATATTAAATCAGAAACTCAGGGACCGTGAAATTGAAAAATATTATTTATGTGTTATTCACGGCACTCTGAAAGAAAAAAGCGGTATTCTCGAAGGCTGGCTGATAAAAGACGAGAACAAAAACAAGGTTCGGGTTTACACAAGTCAGAAAGAAGATTCAAAGCAGATAAAGACGAAATACCGTGTAGTTGAGGAACGGGATGATTTAAGTCTTGTTGAGGTTGAGCTGCTTACGGGGCGCACACATCAGATAAGAGCGCACTTTGCGAGCGTCGGTCATCCGCTTCTCGGCGACGGAAAATACGGCACGAACGCGCTCAACAAATCATACGGTTATAAGAAGCAGTTTCTGTATTCATACAGACTGAAATTCGCGTTTGCAACGGATGCGGGGATTCTCAACTACCTCAACGGCAGGGATTTCAGCGTTAAAGATGTGTGGTTCAGGGATGAGTTTCTGAATAGAAAACTGTAAAAAAAACTTAAATTTACACAAATCGCATATATTATTTAATTTTTTACTTGTAAAATTTTAAAAAATGGGTTAAAATATATTTGTTATGCTGATTTTATCCACTCAGCAATATCATTTTCAGTAAAGGATGAAATTATCTTATGGCAAAGAAAGAAGAAAAAAGCAAGGCTGAACTTTACAGAGAAGAACGTAAAGCAAGAATTGCGAAAGCCAACAAAAAGAACGCCAGAAAAGGCGGAGGCAAAGCCGGTTCAGCGGTAAAACGCGTTGTTGCGGCTGTTGTTGCGCTTGCTATTGTATGCGGCGGTCTTTTCTATGTGCTCGACAACACCGGAGTTATCAACAAGATGATTACTGCAGTTGACGTCGGCAAGGACAGTGTAAATTCGGCAACATTTTATTATTACTATTATCTTATGTATCAGCAGGCGCTTCAGACACAGGAGAATTACAACTCCTATGGTTTCAATTACATTGATTCCAATAAGGCGCCCGATGATCAGGATTACCCCTACCCCGATGAAGACGGCAAAACCGTTACATGGGCAGACCAGCTTATGACTCAGGCGGCTTCAAGAGCGCAGACCGTGCTTGCCTGCTATAACGAAGCTGTCAAAGCGGGTATTAAACTCGAAGAAAAAGAGCAGACTCAGATTGACGAAACAATCGAGCAGTTCAAAACAAGCGCATCAAACGGCGGATACTCTGTAAACGCTTATCTCAAGATGATGTTCGGCTTCGGTCTCAAGGATATCAAAAAGCAGCTTGAAATAGAGCAGATTGCTTCGAAATATCAGGAGAAGGTTCACGAGGACCAGCACGAGGCTGTTGACGACAAAGCGCTTGAAAAAGAACTAAAAGACAACGCAAAAGACTACGGTCTTGCAACCATCCGTTACTATGCGTTCAAATATGACACCCTCAACCAGGGCGAAAGCGAAGACGACAAAGCTTTTGAAGCAAGAAAGACAAAGGCCAACGACTCCGTAGCGAAGACGGCTGAAGAGATTTTCGAAGATATCACCGACGAGGACTCCTTCATTGCGGCGATAAACGAATATGAAGCCGAACAGGCCGAAAACAAAGACGAAGATAAGGCTGAGGAAACAACAGAAGAAACTGCCGCCGCAGAAGTTGAAGCAACGGAAGAAACTGACAAATCAGAAGACGCTCAGGCGGAAGAAGAGGAAGAAGAAGACGCCACTACCCTTCTCAAAAACGCGGCATATTCTTCAATCTCATCCGCGATTGAATCGGACGGCGCAGACTGGGCATTTGATTCAGCCCGCAAGCAGGGTGACCTCAAATTCTTCAAAGGCGAAAACGGAGCGTACATTGTTTATGTAAAATCTCCCAGAAACCTTAAAGCGCACAGCGTAACAGTCCGTTACTGCCTCATCCCCTACAACGAGGAGATGTCCGCCGCGAAGGATAAAGACGAGCGCACAGAGGCAAAAGACACTGCAACAAAGCTTTATGACGACTGGAAAAAATCCGGCAACGCCACAGAAGATACATTTGCGCAGCTTGTCCGTGAAAACAGCAAAGATACCAGCACAAGTGAAGACGGCGGTCTTATTGATGTCCGCCTCAACAAGATGGTTTCGGCGTTTGAGGACTGGTGCTTTGACGCAAAACGCAAGGCAGGCGACTGTGAAGTTATCGAAGCGGAAGAATACGGCTATTTCATTGTTTATTTCGTAAGCAATAACAAGGATGACCTTGACTGGAAAGACTCAGCCACAGAGAAACTTGCCGATGCAGCTTACGAAAAAACATTTGAGGCACTTCTTGCCGATGACGGTGATTACGCACTCACCGAGCATAAGAAAGCGGAGAAACGCGTATCCGACGATTTCTGCAAGAAAATCAAGAGAAATATGGCTCTGAGCAGCAACCAGGGCAGATAAACAGACTGTTTTAAAAGCGGTGGTTCAGCCACCGCTTTTATTTTTGTTGTATTTTTTTATTTAATATGTTATAATTATTAATTGCAAGTGGAACATTTTAATATGAAAGGACGATTATTATGAAAAACACAAAAAAAATCACCGCTCTTGTTCTTGCGCTTGTTATGGCGTTCTCTTTTTCTCTCACTGTATTTGCTCAATCCTCCGGTTCAAGGACGGAGCAGGTTCTCTCCCTTGTTTCTCAGGCAGGCAAATTCAAAGCGAGCGTTACCAGTTTCAGTTACAACAGCGGCGCGGTTACCAACAACATCAGATTTGATGTGTTTGATGACCTGAAGGCAGACAAAATTCTCTGTGATTTCACTGACAAGAACATAAAAGTTCTTTACGGCGATTCTTCAATCAGCGTTGTCTTCTCGCGGTTCTTCAGTTACCTCACATTCTCGGCTACGGATATTACAATCGCTCCCGTAATCGGCGGTGTGAAGTTATTCCAAAAGCTGTTCAAATCTTTTGTTGACGACCCCACGCTCTCCGCTTTCGCGCTGACAACCTCTACTGAAGTCCGCAACGGAAAGACCTGCACGCTTGAGCATTTCAAGGGTCTGGTAGTCGGCACATCAGGTTCATTCTATTATGATGAAAGCGGCAGACTCTGCGAGATTCTTCTCTCAGACAATGCGGGAGAATATATCGGGTTCACGATTTCGGAATTCACAACTGTTTTTGACAACTCCGTTTTCAGCATACCGGTTTATTATTTCAATATCTCGCTGTTCTGGAAACTTCTTCAGATAATTCTGCCGATGCTCGGCGTCACTATTCCGTTTATTACATTATAATAAAACAGATATTCAAAAAGACCGCCCGTTTAGGGCGGTCTTTCTGTTTTACATATTATTCTTCTGTATTATCCGTATTTTCGGTATTGTCGGTATCGCCGGAGCCGTCGTCATATTCTATCGCGTATCCGTCGGATGTTGTTGTATTGGCTGCGTTTTCTTCATTTTCTTCATCTTCTTCTGCTTCAACTGCGGAGAGGATCTTTTCCCTTCTAACAATGAAGAACGCTATGGTTGCCGCCGCTACAACAATTGCGGCGAGAAGAACTATAATAACCGCGAGTCTTTTGTTTGACTCGGTTGTCTGTGTGGAATCGGAATTGCCAGAGCCTCCTTTACCGGGTTCGTTTTCAGCGCCGAAAAATGAGGTTTCCCTGAAATTGAAGCCGTTTTCCTCTGCGAAGCGTTCCGCCTCGCTGTTTTTCGCGCCGTAAACCGTAAACTCTTTTTCCGTGTTGCAGAATGCGGATTTGTCAATCGCGATAACGGATGATGGAATATTCGCGCTTGCGAGTTTTGTGTTCTGGAACGCTCTGTGCGTTATGTATTTGACGGGCATACCGTCAATAGTCTGCGGAATGGTGACATCCTTTTCCGCTCCGATGTAGTAAGCGATTACAATTTCGGACGCGTTTGCTATCTGATAATAGAAAGTATCCTCATAAATATATACGGTATCGCCTATGTCAAGTGTGGAAATGATATTTGTGGTCTGTTCCTCTTCAACATCTGAAACTTCGGGCGGGGCCGCGGGAAGCGTGAAGCCCGATGCCGCCGTTTCTCTGACATAGACTATGGAGACAGACTGTCTGCCCGCGGTTTCTCCGGGAGGATAGGTTTCGGTCTCGGAGTCCGTTTCGGTCTCGGTTTCGGTCTCATCCGTCTTCGGCATGGTTGTCAGCTGCGGATCGTCGCCCGTAACGGGAGCGGCGTTTTCGTTATTTGTCTCATTGGCGCTGTTTACCTTTGAAGCGCCGCCTTCATACTCGACAATGATAAAGCAGGAGTTTGAGCGCTCCGAATTATGCCAGTAGCCTGTGGAAGCGTCAATATAAGCATATTTTTCGGTTGAGGAAGCGGGAGTTTCGCCATACCAGTTTGAATACAGCACGGACGAACCGCCTGCCCAGGTCCAGCCCGAACTTGACGAATAGATTGCACCTATCCAATATTTGCCGGACGATACAATAGACATTATAAAGGTTTGTTCAGCGGCGCTGTTGATATAAAGCACGTGACCGCCTTTGCGGCTGCATGTATTGTTTGCGGAGTTGTAAGTGCTGCCTGTTCTGACGATTTCATAAGCGTTGCCGCTGAAGGTGTAGTAAGTTACATCATCCGAAAACGCCTGACCGATTACATTTACCGCGGATACGGCAAGAACAAGCACGGTCAGAAACGCGGCAAGCATTTTAATCTGTTTTGACATACTCAACTCTCCTTTCTTTTATCTGTCTTCTCTGAAGTAACTCAAGCCGAGTGAAGCGGGAGGCTGATGCTCTTTCTTCTTTCTTGCGCTTATGAAAATAAGCACGAGAATTGTTACGAGATAAGGCAACATCTTTATTATCTCTTTCGCGCTTGACGAAAGCCCGGGAATATAAACACATATGATATAGAGCCCGCCGAAAATGAAGGAACTCCAGATTGCCGATTTCGGTTTCCAGAGAGCGAAGATGACAATTGCTATCGCGAGCCAGCCTCTGTCGCCGAAGCCGTTGTTGGTCCACGCGCCGGCAGTGTAATCCATAACAAAATATAGTCCGCCGAGACCTGCCACCATACCGCCTGCCAGGGTGGAAAGATATTTATATCTTGTAATATTGATGCCCGCGGCATCCGCTGTGGCGGGATTTTCGCCTATTGCTCTGAGATTGAGACCCGCCCTTGTTCTGTTAAGGAATATTGATGAAACAATCGCTATTATGATTGCGAGATATGCGAGGAAACCGAAAGACAGGAAGGTTTCTCCGAACAAACCGAGTTTAGCCGCGAACGGCAGCGTTTTCTTATATGCGAGGCCTGTGTTGATAAGTGAAATCGAACCGGTCTCGCCGAAAAATTTAAGCAGCGAGCCGCCGAAGAAATTGCCGAGGCCTATGCCGAATGTTGTGAGCGCAAGACCTGTAACATTCTGATTCGCTTTGAGAGTCTGGGTAAGGAAAGCGTAGATAAGCGACATAAGCGCGGAACCCAGAAGAGATGAGAGAAGCGAAACAAGAATACAAATAATCGGTATGACATTTTCGTTATTGTGCTCATAGAGATAGCCGCCGATTATGCCCGAAATGCCTCCGACATACATAATGCCGGGAATACCGAGGTTAAGGTTGCCCGATTTCTCAGTGATTATTTCACCAGTTGAACCGAAAAGAAGAGGAATGCCCTGAATAATTGCCGCTTTTATAAATTGAGCCAAAGTAAACAGCATTTATTTGTCCTCCTTTCCGGAATTGGTGCGCATTATTTTATAATTGATAAAGAATTCGCATCCGATGATGAAGAAAATAATTATGCCTGTCAATATATCCGCAAGGCTTGTGTTGAGGTTGAATTTTGTTGCAATCTCGCCCGCGCCTCTTTGGAGGAAGACAACAAGCAGGGATGTGAGAACCATCATTATCGGGTTGAATTTCGCGAGCCAGGATACCATAATCGCGGTGAAGCCGTTGCCGCCCGCAAGTTCTTTGGATATTGTATGGTTTGTGCCCGATACAAGCAGGAAGCCGGACAGGCCGCAGATCGCGCCCGAAAGAATCATCGTGCGGATAATAACCTTTTTGACATCAATGCCGATGTATCTTGCAGTGTTTTCACTTTCGCCGACAACGGAGATTTCATAGCCGTGTTTTGAATATTTGAGATAGACAAACATCACAACGGTAAGCACCGCGACGATGAGAATATTAATCAGATATTTCTGCCCGAACAGATCGGGAAGCCAGCCTGCTTTTGTGCCCGGATTGACAAGGCCCATAACGCTTGAGCCGCTGGGAACCCAAACCATAATCGCAAATGAGACAAGCTGAATTGCGATGTAGTTCATCATCAGCGTAAACAGGCTTTCATTTGTGCCCCATTTTGCTTTGAACACGGCGGGGAGCAAGCCCCAGATTATTCCGCCGAGAACGGAGGCGGCGAGCATTGCGATAATGAGGAGGACATTCGGTATTCTGTCGCCGACCATAAACATCAGCATCATACTGCACAGTCCGCCGAAGAGGACCTGACCTTCCGCGCCGAGATTCCAGAATTTCATTTTGAACGCGGGGGTTACGGCGAGGGATATGCAGAGAAGAATGGCGAGATTCTGAAGCATCGCCCAGAATTTTCTGCTTGTTCCGAAACTGCCCTTTATCATCGCGCCGTAAACTTCAAGCGGATTCTGATGGGTAAGCGAAACTATGATAACTGCGCAGACGATAAGTGAAGCGATTATTGAGGCGCCTCTTATGAGCCACGCCTTCCACCAAACCATCGCGTTGCGTTTCGCTATGTGAAAGAGGGGCTCGTGCGTTGCCTTTGAGGAATTATTCCGCATCGCCTTCGCCTCCTTTGCTGTTCTTAGTCATAAGTTTTCCGATTTCTTCTTTTGTGGCTGTGCGGGCATCGACAATGCCTGTAACCGAACCGGAGCTGAGAACGAGTATTCTGTCGCACAGTTCAATAAGAACATCAAGGTCTTCGCCGACGAATATTACGGCAACGCCTTTTTCTTTCTGTGTGTTAAGAAGATTATAAATAAGGTAAGAAGAGTTGATATCAAGACCGCGCACGGGATACGCTGTCATAAGCACGGTGGGAGATAAAGAAATCTCTCTGCCGACAAGGACCTTCTGGACATTGCCGCCCGACAGTCTTCTGACCGGAGTGCTGATACCGGGAGTGGCGACTTCAAGATCACGGACTATATTTTCGGCAAGTTCTCTGGGTGCGCTTCTTTTAAGGAACGCGCTTTTGCCTTTCCGGTAGGAACGGAGCATCATATTGTCGGTGATATCCATATTGCCGACAAGTCCCATACCCAGTCTGTCTTCGGGAACAAATGAAAGGCGGACTCCGAGTTCCCTTATCTGATAGGGAGTCTTTCCTTTAAGGTTGACAGCGTTGCCCGATTTCGGATCGTTATACACAATTTTACCGCTGTCAAATTTCTGAAGGCCCGCGATTGCTTCAAGCAGTTCTTTCTGACCGCTTCCCGCTATGCCCGCGATGCCGAGAATCTCACCGCTTCTTGCCGTGAAGGATATATCATCAAGAACTTTTACACCGTCGGAGTTTTCAAAGCTGATGTTTTCAACCGTCAATCTGTCTTCGCAGTTTTCGGGTTTGCTTCTGTCAATATCGAGACTGATTTTTTTGCCGACCATCATTTCGGTCAGTTCTTCCTCGTTTGTTTCGGAGGTGGTGAGAGTGCCGATATATTCGCCTTTTCGAAGGACGGAAACCCTGTCGGAAATATCAAGCACTTCGTGAAGCTTATGAGTGATGATGACAATAGCCTTGCCGTCTTCTTTCATTTTGCGGAGAACTGCGAAAAGCTTCTGTGTTTCCTGCGGTGTGAGAACGGCGGTGGGTTCATCGAGAATGAGAATATTGGCGCCTCTGTACAGAACCTTGATTATTTCAACCGTCTGTTTCTCGGAGACGGACATTTCGTAAATCTTCTTTGATGGGTTTATGTCAAAGCCGTATTTTGAGCTTATTTCGGCGACTTTTTTTTCGACATCTTTTATGTTGTATTTGCCGTCTTCTTTGAGACCGAGCACAACATTTTCAGCCGCGGTGAAAATGTCAACAAGTTTGAAATGCTGATGAATCATTCCGATTTTATAATCAAAAGCATCCTTCGGAGATCTGATAACAGCCTCGCTGCCGTCGATGAAAATCTGACCCGCATCCGGGAAATAGATACCCGATATCATATTCATCAGCGTGGTTTTACCGCTTCCGTTTTCGCCCAGAAGGGAGAGAATCTCGCCGTTGTTTACGGTAAGGCAGACATTTTTGTTTGCGGTGATGCTTCCGAAGGTTTTTGTTATATTTTTAAGTTCGATTGCCGGTGCGCTCATATATTACCTCCGCCCTGTTTTCTGAAAACAGAGTTCTGTTCCGGAACTCTCTTTTCAAAACACAGTCTGTCAATAAATAAAAAACCCGGGGCGAAGCGAAATCCGCTTCGCCCTCGGAACAGAATATTAAAGGATTGTGATGCCGTCTATCGTAACATCAAAGTAGGGAGCCGAACGGTATTCGCTCTCATGGAAATAGCCGTCGGAGACTGCTTCGGTGTCGCCCTGGAATGTGCCGTCATCAATGACATCCGCCTGATATGAGTCGAGCGTTTTACCTTCAACAGTGAAAGTTGAAATGTCATATACATGAAGTTCGCCGGACTCTATTTTGCCCTTGACTTCGGCAATTTTTTCATCGGTGCCTTCCGCAGCGACAGCTTCGTTTACTTCAAGAAGTTCAACGGAGCCTGTTGCGATTGTGCCGGTCCAGTCGGCGTCAAAGCTCTCGCCTTTTGCTACTGCGTCAATGGCAAGTTTATAGTAAGGAGCCCAGTTGATTCTTGATGAAACAAGAGCGGTATTGGGGCCTATGGTTGCGGTGTTGATATTGTAAGCGACATTGGGGATACCCTTTTCTTCGCAGGCTTTGGGAGCGCCTTCTGAGTCTGCGTGCTGACTGATAAGAACGCAACCGTTGTTGATGAGTTTGAGAGCGGCTTCTCTTTCGAGAGCGATATCAAACCAGGAGTTTGTGAAGGTTACTTCCATTGTAGCCTCGGGAACGATATAGCGGACGCCGAGGAAGAATGATGTGTAGCCCGATTTGACTTCCGCATAGGGGAACGCGCCGACATAGCCGATTTTCGCCTTGTCTGCGGTGATTTTGCCTGAGTCAATCATTTCTTTGACTTTCATACCTGCGACAACACCCGCAAGGAAGCGGCCTTCATAGATGGAAGCGAAAGCGTTGTGGAAGTTGGGAATGCCCGCGTTGTGGGCGTGTGTGCCGGTAGCATGGCAGAACTGAACATCGGGGTTTTCCTGCGCCGCCTGCATCATATAAGTCTCGTGACCGAATGAGTCTGCAAATATGATGTTGCAGCCTTCGTCAACAAGTTCCTCCGCTGTTCTGAGGCAGCTGTCGTCTTCCGCGATATTGGTCTTGATAAGAACCTGGTCGTCGGAGAGACCGAGTTCGGTCTGCACTTCTTTGAGTGCAAGGATGAAGTTGTTGTCATAGGTTGAGTTTTCGTCGTGGAGACAGATGAGACCTATTTTGAGATCTGCATAGTCGGTTGCGGCGGGAGTGCTTTCACCGCCGTTTTCGGGTGTGTCGGCGGGAGTATTGCTGCCGCACGCCGCGAGGCCGAGAACAAGAGCGAGCGCCATAAGAATTGCGAGAATCTTTTTCATTGTCATTTCCTCCTGTATATTAATTATAAATTAGGAACTCAGCAAAAAGTGACCGTGTTGTTGTCGAGGGATTTTATCATCGCGAGGGATTCGATGCGTATTCCCTGTTCGCGAAGCTCTTTCCCGCCCGGCTGGAAGCATTTTTCTATCGCAATGCCCGCTCCCACAACTTCGGCGCCTGCCTGACGGACAATATCTATCAGCCCTTCAAGCGCTTTGCCGTTTGCGAGAAAATCGTCAATAATAAGAACACGGTCGCCGGGATTCATATAATCTTTTGAGACCATAATGTCGTAAACTCTGCCGTGGGTGTAGGATGTGACTTTTGAAGTGTAGACATCCGCGGAAATGTTTTTGGTCTGGTTCTTTTTCGCGAACACAAGCGGAACATTGAATTTGTAAGCGGTCATACACGCTATCGCGATGCCCGATGCTTCAATGGTGAGAATCTTGTTTACGCCGCTGTCTTTGAAAAGGCGGTAGAACTCCTCACCCATCGCTTCAAGAAGGCTGACATCTATCTGATGATTCAGAAAATTGTCAACTTTCAGGATGTTGCCCGGGAACACTCTGCCGTCGTTTTTAATGCGCTCTTCAAGAAGCTTCAAAAACACCACTCCCACAAAATATTGTAGATACAAGATATACTATATACTAAATTCCCGATTTTTTCAAGATTATAATATAATTAATATATAACAATTTTTTAAAGATTTTTTTAATAAATTTTTATAATTAAGAAAACTTGGGTAAACGCTTGATTTTTAACCTGAATTAAGATATAATACTTCAAGTCAAATGAGCCGGTGTGATGGAATTGGCAGACGTGACGGACTCAAAATCCGTTGGGCTAATAACCCGTGCGGGTTCGACCCCCGCCACCGGCACCATAAACAGACAGCTGAACCGAAGGTTTGGCTGTCTGTTTTTATTTGCGGGGGTCGAAGCCTGAGAGGGTGAGGCGCGTTAAGAAAACATTCCGGTGAAATGTTTTCAGCGCCGAAGTCCGAAGCGGGTGCTGACGCAAAGCGTCGGCCGCAAGGACGCAAGACGCAAGGCGAAGCCGCAGCGGATGACCCCCGCCACCGGCACCATAACAGACAGTTGAACCGAAGGTTTGGCTGTCTGTTTTTTTATTATGCGGGTCGAAGCCTGAGAGGGTAAAAGAGATTCTTGTGTAAAGATTATAAATCAAATATGGCAAAGAAAAATCCCCTGCGTTGCAGAGGATGTTTTTTATTCAATTGTCTTTTCGATCCATTCGCCGACAATGCGGGTTAGTTTCATTCTCTGCCCCGCGAAGCTGTGTCCGCTGACTATTGTTTTGTATTCGACGCTTGCGGCTGTGTCTTTTAGTTTTTCCGCGAGCGGTTTCATCATTATTCCCGCAGGCGCCACCGTGTCAAGTTCCGCTTCGACAAACAGAACATTCCGTTCGACGAGTTTTTCATAGCTGTTGAGAACACCGAGCTCATAACGGTTATTAAGCGCGTTTTCATAAACTTCGGACGCCGAGTCCATTTTAAGGCACTGCCCTTCCGTTTCAATCATCAGGAACAGGTCTTTTTCGGATGATTGAAATAACCGCACGGACACGGGTTCATGGCGGCTATCAGCATGAAGCTCGACGGATAGCTGTAAGTGCCGTGAGCGCGGGATATCGACACCGTCCCGTCCTCAAGCGGCTGTCTGAGCACCTCGAGCACCGAGCGCGGGAACTCGGGCAGCTCGTCGAGGAACAGCACTCCGTTATGAGCGAGAGATATCTCCCCGGGCTTGGGGTTTGTCCCGCCGCCGGACATCCCGACTCTGGTTATGGTGTGGTGGGGCGAGCGGAAGGGTCTGACCGTGATGAGTCCCGAGCCCTTTTGCAGAGTGCCGGCGATGGAATGTATCTTTGTGGTCTCGATGGTCTCCTCAAAGGTCATTTCGGGCAGGATGGTGACGACCCTCTTGGCCAGCATGCTCTTGCCCGCTCCGGGAGAGCCGATAAGCAGAACGTTATGACCTCCCGCAGCGGCGATCTCCAGCGCTCTTTTTGCCTCCGCCTGACCCTTGACCTGAGAGAAATCGAGGCTCGTGTCGCGGAGCTCCTCGACCGGCGAGAACACCGCGGGCCCGATGCCGCGCCGACCCGCGAGGTGGTCCATCAGCTCAAAAATATCGTTGACCGGATAGACCTCCAGACCGTTCACCACAGCGCCCTCGTTCGCGTTCACGGCGGGAACATACAGCTTTTTTATTCCCTGCTCTCGCGCGGCGATCGCCATCGGCAGAACGCCGTTGACGCCTCTGAGCTCACCCGACAGCGACAGCTCGCCGATAAACGCGGAGTCGTCGGTATTCGCGTTTATCTGACGGGTAGCCTTCAACACCGCGATGAGCATAGGCAGATCGTACAGAGGGCCTTCCTTCTTGATATCTGCGGGAGCGAGATTGATTATCAGCCGGGAATTCGGGAACTCAAAGCCGCAGTTCTTCATAGCCGAGCGCACGCGGTCGCGGCTCTCCTTGACCGCGGTATCGGGCAGACCGACTATATCGAACGCCGCCATCCCGCGCGAGAGATCGGCTTCTATCTCGATCGCGTAGGTGCTCAGGCCAAACAGTCCCAGACTTTTGCATTTAACTACCATACCTGCCGTCCTTTCTGCTTCGGTAACAGCCGATTTCATCGCATTTATGTTCGAAAATATTTATCCATATTATAACATAAGGCAGAGTAAATAGTATTCCAAAATTTTGGCAAAAATACTGTTGAATATGCACAAACCGAATGATTACTGAATAATTTGTTGTATAATATTGCGCTCTATTTAGAAAAACCTGTTGACTTTTGGCTTTATTTTTATTATTATTACTTTTAAATAGATACAATATTGTGAGGTGCTGTGTCCTGAAGGATTATTCTGCGGGCAGCGATTCCCGCCTTACCGACGAGGAGCTCCTCAGCGAGTTCCGCTCGGGCGGCGACTATGCCTTTGAGACGATCGTATCACGGTATCTGGGGCTGATCAGCTCAGCCGCCAAACGTTACCGGAGCGTATCAGCAGATACGGACGACAGCGACATGATCCAGGAGGGCATGGTGGCGCTCCTGTCGGCCTGCCGCAGCTTTGACAGCTCGGGAGGCATGAGCTTCAAGAACTATCTTATGCTCTGCGTTGAGAACCGCTACCGCTCGCTGCTGAGATCCGCCTCCCGCAAGGGAGCCGTACCCGCCCGCAATATCGTATCTATCGAGGATGAACAGGACAGCGCCTATGATCCCACGGCGGCGTCTCTGCCCGAGATGCTCGAGTCCAGGGAATACATCGACGCTTTGCACCGCGTTCTCAAAGACAGCCTGTCGGACCTTGAGTACAAAGTAGCAATTTTGCACCTTTCCGGCTATTCGTACAAGGAGATATCAAAACGGCTGAACATTCCCCTAAAATCAGTTGACAATGCACAGACCCGTATACGTCAAAAGCTTTCTAGGTAATACACCCCGAAGAGAAATCAGACGGTGCAACTCCGCCGCGGGGTAAAATATATACCAAAAAGTGAGGTACACGCTATGTACGAAGACAAGATTCTCCGTTGCAAAGACTGTGGAAACGAGTTCGTCTTCACGGCCGGCGAGCAGGAGTTCTACGCAGAGAAAGGTTTCGTAAACGAACCTCAGCGCTGCAAGGAATGCCGTATTGCCCGCAAAAATGCAATCAGGGCTAATCGTGAGATGCACACTACCGTGTGTGCAAAATGTGGCGGCGAAGCACATATCCCATTTAAGCCGATGGAAGGCAAGGATTACTATTGCAGCGAATGTTTTGCAAAAATTAAAGAAGCTGAAGAAGCGGCAAAAGCTGAATAATAGATATAATTGCTTACAGCGTCCTGCGGGGCGCTGTTTTTCTTTGCTTTTACGCTCAAAAGGGGCTGCCCCCGCGGACAGCCCCTATGTCGTTATTCAATGTTCTAAACTATTTCTTCACCTATCGGATAAGGAATCTTTATATGAGTCGCGTAACGCTGGATAAAGGTCGCGTCTACTACGGTAAGCGAGCCGTCGCCGTCAACATCGGCGCACATGAGCAGTGCTTCATCATACGGTACCTTCATACCGGTAGCGTAACGCTGTACCAAGGTCGCGTCTACCGTATCTACATTTCCATCTCCGTTTGCGTCGCCCAGAATTTCCTCGTAAACAGTGATATAAACCTTTTCGGTATCTGCATAACCTCCCTCTCCGAAGCAAGTTACATATGCGCTGTATACTCCGGGTTCAGAGAAAGTATAAGCATACGATGTCGTTTGAATGGTCTCAGTAAGTATTCTGGTTTCGCCTTTATCTATACCGATCGCATAGTAACCGTTTGAATAATCAGCGCCGTAAGTAAATGTTACTGCCTGTCCTTTTTTAACAGCTGTTTTATCTGCTCTGATCCACGCATTAAGCGCAGGGATCTTATCATACACTTGGATAATAACATGCTCCGTATCCTCGTAGCCTCCGTCATTGCCATAACAAGTTACATATACGCTGTATACTCCGGATTCAGTAAAAGTACAAATATAAGAAGCAGTTTGTACGTTATCGGTTATAATTCTTGTTTCACCTTTATCTATTCCGATCGCATAGTAACCGTTCGAGTGATCTGCACCGTAAGTAAATGTTACAGCTTGTCCTTTTTCTATGATCTCTTTATCTGCATTTATCCAAGCGTTAGATGCCGGCTGAGGTTCGATCACGGTAAAGGATATAGGCTCTGAGTCAACATAGCCGCCGTATCCGTAGCAGGTCACATATGCGCTGTACTCTCCGAGTTGATCAAAAGTATATGTAAATGAAGTTGTGCTGATATCTTTTGTGAGTATTCGTTCGTTGCCTTTATCGATACCGATCGAATAGTGTCCGGTCGAATGGTCGGCGCCGTATGTGAACGTTACCGGCACCCCTTGTTCAACGGTATCGCTGTCAATAGTTATCCAAGCGTTTGCAACCGGGATCTTTTCAAAGACCTTGAAATATACCATATTGGTTTCGGCATAACCGCCATCGCCGTAACAGGTAACATAAGCGCTGTATTCTCCCGGGCTGTTAAAAGTAAATGTATAGGAATTCGTCCAGATATCCTCGGTCCATATTCTTTCGTTACCTTTTTCTATACCGATCGCATAATGACCGTTTGCATATTCCGCACCAAAAGTAAAAGTGATACTGTCGCCTGTGAATATTTCCGACTTATCAATATTTAACCACGCGTTTACGGGGATAGGGTTAATATCTTTTATATGAATAAAACCAGTGTAATCCCATGCGTTTCTAGGACGGCTATGATACTTTCCGTCACCATCCCAATTGTATTCTTCAATATAGATTGAACTATCATCATATACTTCAGAAACCCAAGCAACATGACCGCTTGACTGCCATGCCACAGCGCCAACTGCCGGAGTATTATCTACGGTGATCCCTATACTCTGTGCAGCATATCCCCAGTTTCCTGCCCAGCCCCAATCGACTCCTCCGTACCAATCATTAAAATCAACACCGTTTCTGCTGTTTAATCTCCAAGCAACGAACGAGGTGCAATTTCTGTAACAGAATTTCCATGGGTCATAACTACCGTCCATAGCATGACCGGAATAAGGATAATCATCTTCTCCCACGATCGCAAGATCGGCGTCTTTCGCGGACGAAGTGATCGGCATCAACGATAATACGCTCATTATCATGACTAAACATAAAACAACAGACAATAACTTTTTCATTTTCTTCTCCTCCTGATATTGACATGGACTTAGCAGGATGATAAGAGATTCGGGGAACCTGCAATGACAGCATAGCAACAAGTCTTACGAACCGAAAAAGCTCACAAAAGCGCTTGCTCCGGATCGTCGCTGAGCAATAGCCGCTTTTATTATTTTAGCACATGGAGTCTTTATAGGCAATCCAAAATTTTCCGGCGCTAATTATGCACAATATACAAACAAGCCCGGCAGTACATACTGCTTGCTGAAGATCAATGATCGTTTATTTTGCAGGAAACATCACTGTTTATTTACATTTGGTCTATTGTGTTTTCAAAATCGGTGTGTTATAATTGCGGTGTTATGAAGAATAATGATATCGGAGGTATTATCATGGCTATCACAAAAGACGCTATCATCGGCGACGTTCTGGATAAGTATCCCGCTACCGCTCCCCTGTTCTTACAGATGGGTATGCACTGTCTCGGCTGCCCCGCTTCACGCGGCGAGAGCATCGCCGACGCCTGCATGGTGCACGGCGCGGATCCCGACAAGCTGATCGAAGCTCTCAACAAAGCGATCGGCGAATGAAAAAGCTGTTAAGACCTGACGGGCGGCTGTCCTTATGCGCCGGTATGACGCGCATGGGCAGCCGCCTTGCGGATATCGGCACCGACCACGGCTATCTGCCGATCGAGCTGTGTCTGAGCGGCAGGATCCCCTGCGCGCTCGCGTGCGACATAAACCCTCAGCCGCTCAGCTCCGCCCGCGAGAATATCGCGAGATACGGCCTTGCCGACAGGATACATACCCGTCTTTCTGACGGTCTGAAAAACGTAGCTCCCGACGAAGCCGACGACATAGTCATAGCCGGCATGGGCGGCGAGCTGATACGCGATATCCTCTCTGCCGCGCCGTGGGTAAGGGACGGCTCAAAGCTGCTCATCCTGCAGCCCATGACCCGCCACGCGGAGCTTGTGAAATGGCTGTATGAGAACGGCTTTGAGATACTGCGGCAGGAGGCTGCCTTTGACGAGGGAAAGTACTATACGGCGCTCGCGGCAGTATACTCGGGCAAGGTCAGGGAGTGCGATCTGCTGACCTCGGTTATCGGCGCTCTCGATACCGAAAACGAGCTGAGCAGAGGCTTTCTCGGCCGCGCTCTGAACGATCTGAACAACCGCTGCAAGGGCGACCCGTCGCTGCTGCCCGCTGCCGAAAAGCTCGCCGATATCATCTGCCCGGCAAAACGTCGGGATATCTGCGGCAGTCAGAAATCCGGAGGTGATCCTCGGTGAATATCAATGAGATAATCAATTTCACGAATACCCTCGCGCCTTATGAAACAGCCGCCGAATGGGACAACGTCGGCCTGCTCGTCGGCGACAAAAACGCCGATGTCAGGCGTGTTCTTCTTGCGCTGGATATCACAAAAGCCGTTGTTGAAGAGGCGCGCGAAAAGGGCGCAGAGCTGATAATCAGCCACCACCCGGTCATCTTTGCGCCGCTGAGCGCTCTGACTCCCGACAGCCCCGTATACCTCGCGGCAAAATACGGGATCGCGGCGCTGTGTCTGCACACAAATCTCGACCGCGCCGAACAGGGCGTGAACACCGCTCTGGCTGACGCCCTCGGTCTGAAAAATACTATCCTGTACCCCGATGATTTCATCTGCGTCGGCGAGGCGGAAAACGAATGCCCGGCGGACGAATTCGCGGCGCTTATAAAGGAGCGTCTGAACGCCCCGTCGGTACGCTTCACAGGAGGCAGGGTCAGCCGTGTCGCGGTATCGTCCGGAGGCGGCGGCGACGGAATAATGTCGGCTGAGAAATACGGCTTTGACGCGTTCGTCACCGGCGAGCTGAAGCACCATCAGTATATCTTCGCGAACGAGAACGGCATAGCCGCCTTTGACGCGGGACATTTCCCGACAGAGGACATAGTGATCGAGCCCCTGAGAAAGCTGCTGGCGGCCGAATTCAAAACCGCAGAATTCCTCAGAAGCCAAAAATGCCTATGCCCCTACAAGGCGATCTAGCGGTATAATGGACATGGTTTTGTCTTTCTCGCAAACAGCAAAAGCATAACAAACTATTCGGTATTGATCAGGCAGGGATCCGATCTCTGCCTGTTATTTTTTGACCGAAAACTCCGTCAGGCTCTTTACAACGTTAACAAATTGTAAATTTTCGACGAAAAAAGTATTTATTTTGCCATATATATGTAAAAAAAGATTGCAAATACCACAAGTATTTGTTATAATATTGTAGTGTTTATAACAATATCATGTGGAATTATGTCTTTCGATAATGATTTCACAGGACAGGATACCCGATACCGTATGAGGATAAGAAAGAAAAAATGGGCTGAGCCGGAGCTCGCCGCCTGCAAATACTATGTCAACTCGCCCGAGCAGTACAAGGGCAGATGGAAGGAATTCTTCGGCAACGACAAGCCGATAGAGCTCGAGATAGGCTGCGGCAAATGCACCTTCATAGCCGAAAAAGCCCTCCGCAGCCCCGATATCAACTTCATCGCCGTAGATATAAAAAGCGATATGCTCGGGGTGGGCAGGAGGAACGTCGAGAGGCTCTTTGCCGAAAACGGCAGGACGCCCGACAATATCGCCCTCGTCCGCCATAACGTCGAGCAGCTTGACGCCATGATCGCTCCCGGGGACGGTATCGCGGTGATGTACATCAACTTCTGCAATCCGTGGCCGCGCTTAAAGCACAACAAGCGCCGCCTGACCTATCATAAAAAGCTCCGCATGTACCGCGGGTTCCTCGCCGACGACGCCGTGATCTACTTCAAGACCGACGACGACGGGCTGTTTGAGGACAGTCTGGAATACTTCAGGGAGGCGGGCTATACCGTCCGCAATCTGACCCGCGACCTGCACAACAGCGGCATAGAGGGAAACATCGTGACGGAGCACGAGAAGATGTTCTCCGACGAGGGCGTCCCGATAAAGTATCTGGAGGCTCTGCCGGGTAAGTGATATCCGATCGAGGCGGCATGAGCGCCGCTTACGGATACCGGCGGGAGCATGCCCTGCCGAAAAAGCGATGCGCCGGTATGCGGCGCGCAGATTCATCAATCAACAAAACAAGGAGTGGCTCAAATATGGGAATACGGCGCTTTATAGCGGTCACAGCGGCGGTCCTCGCGGCGGCTGTGCTGACCTGCTGTACCTCGCTGAGCCTTAACGGTCCCGATATCCTGACTCCGCCCAGAGCCGCAGGCAGCCGCGCCGAGCTGCAAAGCCTGATCGAGCAGGACGCGGGCGGCAGCTACACCTTTATCACCCCCGCCGCGGGCGAATACAAAAGCGGCGTTACGATGCACGACTTTGACGGCGACGGAGTCGAGGAAGCGGCCGCTCTGTATACCGCCGCAAACGGTACGGCCAGACTGCTGATCGCCGCCGTTCAGGGAAACTCCTACCGCCTCGTCGACAGCTGTGAGCTCAGCTCCGCCAACGTAGGCAGGATAAGCTTTGCGGACGTTGACGCCGACGGTATGGACGAGCTTTTCATCGGCTGCGACACGGGCTCTCCGGCAGCAAAGCTGAGCGTGTGCTTCATCACCGACAAAATAGAAAAGGAAGATATCTCCGAGGGCTTCTCGGGCTTTGTGACGGGAGATTTCGACGGCAATTCCGCTTCTGACGTTCTGATACTTTTTCCGGTCAACGTAGAGGCCGCCGCAAAGGCTTCACTCACCGTTTACTCGGACGGAGCTTTCACCGAGAAATCGTCCTGCGAGATCGACCCCGATATCGCCGCGTACGCGCGGCTGAGCTTCGGAGCGGTCAACGCCTCCCTCAGCGGCGCATTCATCGACGGCGTGAACGAGGACGGCAAATACACTACCCAGCTGGTTTACTACGACCCCTCGACCCATTCTCTGATAAATCCTCTGCTGATCTACTCGGTCTATGACAAGACCCTTCGCAGTTCAAAGATATTCTCGTCCGACGTCAACGGCGACGGAACAACCGAGATACCCTTCTGCGAAACGATGGCGCACACCAAGGACGAGGACGCGTCACAGGTCTGCACTGCGGTGAGATGGTGCAGCTGCGAGCCGAAGCAGATGACGGTCACGCCCGTCAGCGAGGCTGTGCTGTGCGACGCTATGGGCTTTATGCTGACCCTGCGTCCCGATACCCTTGACACGGTTACCGCGCGTTGCGCCGACAGGTCATCCATGACCCTTTATTCCCTCAGGGACGGCGAAGCCAAGTCGGTCCTCGGTCAGCAGCTTTTGACCGTTAAATACTATGACAAGGGTGATTTCGACAGCAGTCAGACGGTCGAAATGGTCATATGCGAGAGCGAGACCGGCATTTACACCTGCCTGCTCAGCGACGGCGCGGGCTTCACCTACGATGAGATAATAAACAGCTTTAAGCTGACAAAGGATATATAGAAACGCCCCGCGGTCAGGGGCATGCGCCTTGAGGCATATCACTTTAAAACTTAATCCGAACGGAGGTTAACAATATGAAAAAGATTCTTGTATGTGAGGACGAGGCCGCCATCCGCGACTTTGTTGTGATCAACCTCAGAAGAGCCGGCTACGAGGTAGTTGAGGCGGACTGCGGCGAGATGGCTCTCCAGAAGTATGAGGAGCATAACGGCGACTTTGACGTAGCGATACTCGACATCATGATGCCGGGCATCGACGGACTGCAGGTCTGCAAGGAGCTGAGGAACAAGAACTCAGGCATAGGCATCATCATGCTCTCGGCACGCACTCAGGAGATGGACAAGGTCACTGGTCTTATGCTCGGAGCCGACGACTATATCACAAAGCCCTTCTCTCCCTCTGAGCTCACCGCTCGCGTAGACTCGCTGTACCGCAGAGTATCTCTCTCGGAGCAGAAGAGCGAGAACAACTTCAAGGAGGAGCTGCAGAGCGGCATCTTCACCCTCAATCTGCGCAACCGCGCGCTGATGAAGAACGGCAAGATGATCGAGCTGACCCAAGTGGAGTTCCAGATCATGGAATACTTCTTCTCCAACCCCGGCGTAGCTCTCGACCGCACCGATATCCTCAACCACGTTTGGGGCGAGGCGTATGTCGGCGAGGAAAAGATCGTCGACGTCAACATCCGCCGTCTGCGCATGAAGGTCGAGGACGAACCCAGCAACCCCAAGTACATCGTTACCGTATGGGGTCTGGGTTATAAGTGGGACACGGTGTAAACCGCGAGCGGTTTACAATGAATACTGAAGATTGAAGACTTAAGAATGAAGAATATAGGGAGGGCTGCGCCCTCACCCGGTTAAAATTGATCGAGCGAAGCGAGTAACCTTCATTATTCATTATTCATTATTCATTTTTCAGTTTTCAGTTTTAATATCAAAATAATTGGGGTCCCCGAAAAGCCCCTGCTTTTTGGGGAGACGAGGAACCGTCACACGAGCACGATAGTAATTTCCTCTGCGAAATTGCTATCAGCGAGTACGACGCGTGACGAGGAGGTGACAGCGATGTTCAAAGGTATCAGTAAGCGATGGTTGATCAATACCTTCGGTGTTGTATCGGCGATCGTTGTTTTGCTGATCATCTTCATATCCGTCGCTGTTCACTCGCTGTGTTATTCTACGGTAGAAAACGAGCTGCTCAACCAGACAAAAAAGCTCAATGACATATTCCCGAACGGTATCTCGGAGAGCGCCGAGACCTTTGAGTCCCGCGCATCCGCCTATGCCACGGATTTTTCGGATAAGAACGAGATGGAGGTGCAGATCCTCAACGCCTCGGGGCGTGTGATCACGACCTCCGCCGGATTCGGCGCGGAGACGGA
>CADAER010000016.1 GCA_902787025.1 Oscillospiraceae bacterium
CAAGCCCCGACGCGGTGATTCTCGTTCAGACTCTCTACAACCCGCTCACAGGCGTTTTAAGCCCGGTTACTAAATATATAATCGACCGTCTCAACGATTGCTTTTACAGATATGTCGAGGAAAATCCCGGCGTAATCACTCTTGTTGACGTGGCGAGCAAGCTTAACGGTCACGGCTACTATTTCGCGATTATTCATCCGACGGTCAGCGGCAACCTTGAAATAGCGAAAACCCTGCTCAATACTCTTTATGATATGGGTCTGGGCAAAAGCAAGACGCCCGTAATCACCACAAGAGGACTTAACACGATAGAGTATCTGGGCGGCTGCATTCTCAACCCGACAAAGCTTTTACCGATATAACGCGGAAAAATCTCACTGAGAAGGAAGAAAAATGACCTGGAAAGTCGGCAAAAAAAGGCGTAAAGCGTTAGGCACAAGAAGAACCGTTGTGCTTGTGTTTGCCGCCGTAATAGCGCTGGGAACACTGCTGCTGCTCCTGCCCGTTTCATCAAGAAACGGCGGGTGCTGCGGGTTTAAAACCGCGCTCTTCACAGCCACCTCGTCAACCTGTGTGACGGGGCTTGTGCTTGCTGACACCTGGAGCCAGTGGAGCGGTTTCGGTCAGTTCGTGATAATCGCGATGATTGAAATCGGCGGTCTCGGCTTTATGTCTCTTGCCTCGATGTTTATTTTCTTCGCGCGCAGAAAAGCCGGCATACAGCACCGTTTGCTCATCGCGGAATCAATAAATTCCGACGGCAGCGGCGGAGTAATGAGAATACAGCGCAACCTGCTTATAGGCTCGCTGAGCCTGGAGGCTCTCGGCGCTCTTGTTCTGTTTCTCAGATTATTTCCGCTCTACGGCGCGTCAAAGGCGCTCAAACTCGGCGTGTTTCACTCTGTTTCCGCTTTCTGCAACGCGGGCTTCGACATTATGGGTTTTGAATCGCCCGGCGGCAGTATGGCTCCTTTCGCTTCCGACGGCGTTGTTTTGCTGACGCTTTCTGTTCTGATAATCGTCGGCGGACTGGGTTTCATCGTCTGGGACGAAATACTGAATGTCAAGCCGAAAAAATGGAGCGTTTATACAAAGCTCGTGCTTATTACCACGGCGGCGTTTATTGTTTCGGGTTTTATTGTTTTCTGCCTTCTTGAGTGGAAAAACCCGGAAACGCTCGGAAATTTCACCGCGCCCGTAAAACTGCTCAACTCGTTTTTCCAGTCCGTTACGCTGAGAACGGCGGGCTTTGCATCCTTTGACCAGAACGGTCTCACGCAGGCGGGCAAGGCTGTTTCGGACTTTATGATGTTCGTCGGCGGCTCCTCAGGCTCGACGGCGGGCGGTATCAAGACTGTTACATTTGTTGTTCTCTTCCTGTTCATCAAAAGCCGCGTCCGCGGGCGTTCGGGGACGGATGTTTTCAAACACACGATCTCCGACGAGCAGGTTATGAACGCGCTTACTCTGTTTATCATAATGGTAACGCTTGCATTCGCGGGCGCGACATTTATGTGCGCGGATTCAGGCGTCTCCTTTGCCGACGCTCTGTTTGAGGTAATCTCGGCGCTCGGCACGGTGGGTCTTTCGACGGGCATAACGGCGGCGCTCGGCACCGCCTCGCAGATAATGCTGATAATCTTTATGTTCTTCGGCAGAATCGGCATACTCACAATAAGCATAGGCTTCCTCAACGGCGGTTACACCGAGAGGAATTACAGATACTCCGGCACAAATCTTCTGATAGGTTAAGGTGATATTATGAAAACATTCGCGGTAATAGGCTTAGGCAGATTCGGTTCAAGGCTCGCGGCAAATCTCTATGAAAACGGAGCAGAGGTTATAGCCTTTGACATTGACCCCGTCTGCGTTGACAAAATCGGAAACAGCGTCACTCAGGCGATTGCGGGCGACGCCTGCGACATATCGCTTCTCAAAAGATTCGACATCGGCTCGTGCGATTACGCGATTGTCGCGATAGGCAGCAACCTGGGCGTTTCGACGCTTATCACGATGAATCTGAGCGAGCTCGGCATTGAGAATATAATCTGCAAGGCGCAGAACTCCACGCACAAGATGATACTCGAAAAAATCGGCGCAAAACAGGTTTTCATCCCCGAACACGAATTTGCCGACAGGCTGGCTTTAAGCCTTATCTCATCCGACAAGAGCATTATGGATTACATCGAGCTTTCCGACAAATACGCCATTGACGAAACCGAGGTTCCGAAGCAGTGGACAGGCAAGAGGGTCGGCGATATCAATATAAGGGCGAAGCACGGCGTGAACATTATCGGCATACGCCACGGCGACGATGTGGAGGTTGAGATAACACCCGACACGGTTCTTGACGAAAGCGCGGTGCTGATTCTTATCGGCTCATACGACGCGCTGAGAAAAATAAGCAAAATGTAAAAAACGTGAGCAGTCCGCCGGACTGCTCTTTTTCAGATACGGAGGAATCCTTCGCGCTGTTATATGAAGCGACAGCCATTTATTCTGAGTAATGATTAAATTAAAAAATCAGCAGTGAAAAACGACGGAAAAATCCGCCGTTTTTTCGTCATAAACTGTTTTGCGACCCGATTTTTATCCGGGAGACAAAGAAAAAGACCGCGTTTCTCTTGAAGTCATAAATTACATTGTGATATAATTGAATCATCAAAATATCGGGAGGAATTGTTATGCCTTTTAATGGTTTTCAGGTTGATGAAAGCTTACTCAATTATGATGTTTTTCCGAAGGTGCTTGTAAAGAACAAGCCCGCGAAAATTAACATCCGTCCGCTGGGCGCGAGGCCCGTTTTCGAGCCCGGAAAGGCTTACAGACTGCTTGTATGCGCGCTTGAGGGCGGCAAGCCCTACGACTACCCCGCCTCGGGCGATTTCAAGGAAATGACGGCTGTCTGCGACAGTGAAGGCTGTTTTGAAATCGAACACACCTTCACGAAGGAGCAGATGTATTTCCTGCGCTTTTTAAATGACGAGGGCAGAAGGATAATTCAGTTCCCCGTTTACTGTGTTGACGACGACCTCGCGGGCAGATATCCCCTGCGCGGCGACCTGCATATGCACACCATCCGCTCCGACGGCAGTCAATCCCCCGTCGTTGTATGCGCAAATTACAGAAAACACGGTCTCGATTTCATGGTGGTCTCCGACCATAACCGCTACTACCCCTCGCTTGAGGCGATTGAGTTCTATAAAGATGTTCCCAACGGTCTCGCGATTATTCCCGGCGAGGAGGTTCATATGCCTCCCGTTCACGGCGCGGAAAGCGACTTCCACACGGTGAATTTCGGCGGCGAATATTCAATTAACGCGCTGACCGACGGTCCGCAGACGGAAGAGAAAGGCACGGATAAAAAATACCGCTCGCTTTACGGCGAATGCCCCGACTTTATGCCGCTTGAAGACTGGGAGAACAAGATGCAGGCTCTCGCGGACGAGCTGACCGACCTGCCCGAAGGGCTTGACGCTGTTCCCGTCGCCGTTTTCAAATGGATATATGATGAAATCCGCAAGGCGAACGGTCTCGGAATATTCCCGCATCCGACCTGGATAAGCGATGTTTTCCATGTGCCTGAGGTATTCTGGAACTACATAACCGAAAAAGGCTGGTTCGACGCGTTTGAGGTTCTCGGCGGCGAAAACTACTATGAGCAGAACGGCTTCCAGACTCTCAAGTATAATGACGACAGGGCGAAGGGATACAATTACCCGATAGTCGGCAGCACCGACAGCCACTCGTCAAATCCGCACAACAGGAACGCGTTCATCTGCTCCACGATGGTTTTCTCGCCCGAAAACGAGAGAACGGCGCTTATTAAATCCATCAAGGAGCGCTACTCGATAGCCATTGACACAATAGACGAAAACTTCCGTCTTGTGGGTGATTTCAGGCTTGGCAAATACACAAGCTTCCTGCTTAAATACTACTTCCCGCTTCACGACGAGGTCTGCAAGGAAGAGGGAAGAATGATGAAGCAGTATGCGACCGGCACAGCCGAAGAAAAAGCGGAGGCGCTTGAGGTGCTGAAACTCATCGGCGGCAGGGTTCAGAAGCACAGAGAGAAATATTTTGACTTTTAACCGTTTTTCCGGAGGTGAGAATATGAAAAAGCGCGTTTTCCCCCTTTTGCTCGCGGGGCTTATGCTTGTTTTTTCAGGCTGCGCGGGTAAGACGCCCGCGCCCGAAACCACCTCCGCTGCGACCTCGACAACCGTTAAAACAACGGTTACGACTACCATAACCGAAACCGCGACGCAGGAAACGACGACCGAAACGACCACGCAGAAAGCGGCGGCTCCTCTGAACGCTTCAAAAATAACGGCAACAGAAAGCATAAGAACGCTATCGCAGGGCTTCAAAGTCGCTAAATTCTCGGGCGATGACGGGCTTTCGGATTTTCTTTCGGGAGGCGGAGCATCAAGCGACGACGACCTGACAAACTTCCTTGTGCGGCAGGTTCTCGGCGGAAAGGCGGGGCTGCTTTTCAAAGGCATATTGGGCGGCTGCTCCACGCTCTGCGTTGAAAACAGCGGCGGCGGATATCTTTTCGGCAGAAACTTCGACTGGCGCCGCTGCAACGGTATGATTCTTGTTTGCAATCCGTCAAGGGGCTACCGCTCCGTTTCGACCGTCAACCTTGATTTCGTGACGGGCAGCACCGACCTTGAACTTTCCGACGATGTTCTTCGCTTCTGCGCGCTCTACACTCCGCTTGACGGAATGAACGAAAAAGGCGTGTGTATTTCTGTAAATATGGTCTATGACAGCGGGGCTTCGATTAATCAGAACACCGGAAAGACCGACCTCACGACCTCCACGGCGATAAGGCTTATTCTCGACCGCGCGTCGAGCGCTAAACAGGCGGTTGAACTCCTTCGCTCCTATGATCTGCACGCGTCGTTCGGCTATGTTATTCACTACGCCATCGCGGATTCGACGGGTTACAGCGTCGCGGTTGAATATATCGGCAACAAGATGTATGTCACCGAAACGCCCGCGCTGACGAATTTCTATGTGACGCCCGGCGGAAAATACGGCGTGGGTTCGCAGAAATCGGTCACGCGTTATGAAAACATTATGGCGCGGTATGAGGAAAGCGGTAAAATGAGCCCTGCCGAGCTGCGCGATGTTATGGCGGAAGCCTCGCAGAAGGATGTCAGCGATTACAACACCGAATGGACCGCTGTTTTTGACACGCAGGCGAAAACGGTAACATATTACCACCGCGGCAATTTCAATAAAGGATGGACGGTAAGTCTGTAAATACGGTTTTAAAGACAAAAACATCACCTGATTCCGGAATGAAGTCAGGTGATGTTTTTTTTATATGTTCCGTCAGTGTTTATAATTCTTTTTCGCTTCTCATAACCGATGAGCCTATGCCGAGGAAAATGAACAGCATGGGCGCGGTGTAATACATCGTGTTGCCGAAAAAGGCGGAAACGAGATAACCGAAAGCGGCGACGAGGCAGACGGCTGATGTTTTATCAAGGAAGGCTCTGCGCCTGAGCGCTTTGATGAAAACGGAGAGCACGCCCGAAATATAAAGGACGGTTGCGGGTATGCCGAAAAACGCCGCGTATTGCAGATACTCGTTATGAGGGCGGTCGCTGTAACCCGTTTCTTCTTCAAGTCTTCTTCCGATTCCCTCAATTCCCCAGCCGAAAAGCGGTCTCTCTTTTATATAGCTTACGGTCGAAGTCCACAGTGACCATCTTCCCGTGCCGGCGTCCCCTGCCGTTCGGACGTTCTGTGAGGAATCGGAGCCTATGAGAGCCGCTCCTGAGGCGCTGCCCGATTTTTTGCCGAGAATCATTTTAATATCGTCAAAAAGGCCCGCAAGATCGGTGAAGAACGAATTGAAAAAGTGTCCCGTTATAAACGAAATAATCAAAAACAGAACAAAGGGAACCAGCGAAATGACATTTAATCTTTTTTCGAGTATCGCCGAAACTACCGCCAGAAAGACGAGCGCAAAACAGACGGCGATAAAACAGCCGAACGTGCCGTTTACGGTCAGGACGGCGGAGTTGAAGCAGAAGGTCGCGCCCGCGAAAATCTTTTGTTTAAGACCGTTTCCGAACACAAAAAGCGCCGCCGACAGCGTAATCGCTAATGTCAGAAAATAGCCGTAATGATTGAACTGATGAAACACAAAGCTGATGCGCCCGCTTGCGATTTCTTCCATGGAAACAAGCGGAGTGATATAGGCATGAACTATTGACATTACGCCCGCAAGCCACGAGGAGACAAGCAGGATATATATCGACACTTTTTTGAATTTCTCTTTTTTTATGGTTGACGAGCAGAAAAAATAAACGAGGAAATAAACAAAGAAGGTAAACAGACTTTCGTTGCGGTATTCCCCTCCTCTGAGCGCCGGTGTCGTGAAGCCGTTCAGGGCTGTTGAGACAAGCATCCACAGACAGAGAGCGAGAAATATCAGCGAAGGAATGTTGTCTGAAATCACGGTTTTAAGCGGCGTTTTACGCGAGTTGAAAAAATACATAACCGCTCCGATAATTCCGAAAAACACCGCGAAAGCGTTGAATATTCCTGCGATTACGGGAAATGTAGTCAGCAACTTCCAGGAACCTGTTGCCTGAAGATATATAAACACAGTGGCAGGCAGCAGGCAGAATATCACACCCGCAAGGCAGGAGAAAACATCCGAGCAGGCCTCCGATATCTCGGAAGCCGTGAAATTCCTGTTTTTATTCTTTTCATAAAATTCGGAAAACCGTTTTATGTAACTCATTCTGACCTCTCGTTTTTTATTTGCAGTCATATTATAACATATTTTCAGCAACAATCAAATATAAAAAGGCTTGCAGGGATAAACTCTGCAAGCCTCTGTTTTATTATTCCTCAAAGAAGAACTGGAACTGGCCTTTATGCTTCGTCTTTTTCTTCTTTTCCTTCGGTTTCTTTACGGGTTCGGGAACGGGTTCCGGTTCGGGTTCCGGTTCGGGTTCGGGAGCGGGAGGAAGCTCGTCCTCGTCTTCGTCGCTCGCCTCTTCCTCTTCGTAAGGATCTTCCTCGGGTTCGGGTTCAGGCTCGGGTTCGGGTTCGGGTTCAGGTTCAGGTTCAGGTTCGGGCTCCGGTTCGGGTTCTTCCTCTATCTCGTCTTCGTCCTCTTCCTCAGCCTCTTCTTCCTCGGGCTCTTCTTCGGGTTCCTCTTCCGGCTCTTCCTCTTCGGGCTCTGCCTGTTCTTCGGCCTCGGGCGCTTCTTCGGGTGCTTCCTCAGCTTCGGGGATTTCTTCGCCGTCTTCGGGAGCTTTATCCTTTTTCTTCGCAACTAAGAAGAATATGAGAAGAAGAACTGCGAGCGCGAGCGCCGCGATTCCGATAATCTTGCTTATCGGCATTGAATCTTTCTTTTCGGGAGCGGCGGTTGTGGTGGGAACTGTTTCGGACGCCTGTGTTTCTTCGCTTGTTGTTTCATCGACGGGAGCCTGTGTTTCCTCAGCCGAAGTCTCTTCGGTGGGCGCCTCGGTTGTTTCCGCCTGTGAGGTCTGCTCCTGTGTTGTCGCGGGCGCCTCTGTTGTCGGGGCTTCCGTTGTCGCGACTTCCGTGGTTTCAACCTCTGTTGCGGGTTCGGGCGACCATGCGGCGACCTTGGTTTCCTTGGTGATGGGTTTGCCGTCGCCTAAATCTATTGAAAGAACAGCCGCGTCGTTTGCGTCGATATTCTCATTTGCGGTAAGTTTTATTGTTGTTTTGCCTGCGGGCTGGTCTGCCTGCGGGTTGGCTTTTTTAAGCTGAGTTCCCGATCCTTTCGGGGTAAACGCGGCAACTGAGCCGCCGGATGACTCAACGAGGGCCTTGAAGGTCTTTAAATGCTCCGCTTTTGTTCCCGAAGGATAAAAGCCTTTGATTGCCGCTTTGGAAGCGGCGACCTTTTTCTTTGTAGCCGTTATTTTCGGATCCTTGCTGGTGTCTTCACCGTCGGAATAGATAACGGGAACAACATTATCCGCTTTGCTTGCCTTCGCGAGATCGACAGCCTTTGAAGCCGCCGCGTAAAACGCTGTGTGCTGACCGTCGCAGTTGATTGCGTCAACCTTTTTGACAGCCGCTTCTTTGCTCTCGGAGCCGTCAAGCACCTTTTCGACTTTTTCATCAAATGTATAAAGAACAACTTTTTCGTTTTCGCCGAGCGAATTGATGAGGGCTTTGATGCCCGCTTTTTCGGAGGCGAATTCCTGCTTGTTGTTGGAAGCGGATGTGTCAACCATAATAATCCACTCGGTTGATGACGCTTTTGCCGCCTTGACGCCGCTTACATCGAGTTCCTGACCGTCGAGGGTTGCCTTGATGTTTTCGGCTTTGACATCGCCTGCGCCGTCAACTTCAACGCTGATTTCGGGCAGGGCGCTTGTATCAACTTTTGCGATTTCAGCCGCAAACGCGGGCACAAAAGTAAGGCTCGCCATCAATACGCAAAGTAAAATTGCCAGAACACTTTTTTTCATACATTCAACTCCCTTTGTTTTCGTATGGTTTTATTATAACATATAGTTTATTAAAATCAAATAGTTTTTAATGAAGATAAAATATTATTGTTTTGTGATGGTTTCCCCGTCTGCATTACAATCATTTTCAGCAGGTATTTTGTTTCCTTCGCCTATGATGTTTTCCGTCGACGACCCATTGGTTGCTTCGCCTTCTGACTCTGTCAAATTGGCTTTTGCCTCCTCCTCTTTTTCAAGGCCGAGTTTTTCATAGGGCGGCTCAGTGTTGTTAGCAAGGCCGAGGAAAATGAAGAAGAACGGGAGAATGAATATCATTCTGTTTCCGAAAAATGCCGAGGCGATGTAGCCGAGCGAAGCGGTAAGGCAGACGAGAGTGGCATTGTCAACGCTCTTTCTTCTGATAAGGGCTTTTATGAAAATCGAAACGAGTCCGGCAATATAAAGAAGCGCGGCGGGAATGCCGTATTCGACGGCGTAATCGAGATACTCGTTGTGGACCTTCTGCTGACCCGTGTCAGCGGCGAGACGCTCAACGGTGCCTTCAATTCCGTAACCGATAAACGGTCTTTCTTTGATGTATTCCCAGGTCTTGCGCCACAATCCCCAGCGCCAGGTTCCTGCACTGTCGGCGTCTTCGGCGTTGGTCGCTATTTTTTCAACATCATTGCCTAAAGTTACAAGTTCGCTGAAAAAACTTTCGTATTTCAGACCGACCGCGAAGCAGATAGCGAGGAAAACGAGCAGCGTTGCAAGCGCTGAAAAACTGAATTTTCCCTTTTTGATTGACGTGGCGACAATCAGGAAAACGAACGCCACAAGGCAGGCGAGAAAGCCGCCGAAACTGTTGTTAAAGGCAAGAACAACCGAGTTGATGCAGAGCGAAAAGAAAGCGAAAATTCTTGCCGCTTTGTTCTTTTCGAGCGCGAACAGCGCCGCGGAGAGCATAATTGCCATTGTAAGGTAGTAGGCGTAGAAGTTTTCGTGATAAAAAATACCTGTGAAATAACCATTAACCATTATTCTGACTTCAGTTAAATAATAGTTAATCAATACAAGCGAACCGATTAATATGCTTGTCACAAGGAACAGTGAAATAACGGTATATTTAATTCTTATATTTCTTATCAATGAACCGCAAAGATAATAAACCAAAAAATAACACAATACCGTAAATATTCCTTCGCCTCTTTGAGAATAGCCAAACAAAAGAGGTTTTTCTGTTTTATTAATAACTGTTGATACTATAACCAAAACGCATACACCTAAAAAGAACAAAGAGGGAATCAGGTTTGCGGAGCATTTATTTCCAACATGTTTTTTATAAGCAATATGCGAAATAAACGAGATAACAGCAAGAAACGCCGCAAATACTGTAAAAGACATAACAATCGGTTTATAGTAATCGCCTATCCACTCGTTTGTTGCCATTGTGTGTGCGATCTGCGAAACATTTTCGGTTCTTAAATCAAAACAAAGAAAATATACTATAATATGAACAATCGGAGTTATTAAAAAGCAGAAAAGAGGTATGGCAAGCCAGACCTCGTGGTTGCGCACGAAGATATCTCTTAATGTGTATTTGTTTTCGGTTAATGAACTGAGTTTTGACATAGGACCTCCGGTGGACTATTAAAGCTTTTTCAATCTTTAATGCAAATCTGTTTGATTTTTCTTAAAGATAAAACAAGTGGCTTAATGAAGTATGAAAACACACCTAAAAACTTTATGATAAATGGAGGGTGGTTAAACTTCACAAACTCACTTTTATCGAGTTTTAGTTTTTTTATGTTCTCGTAATAGTGCATATATGATTTCGTTCTGTAAAAAAAATTGATGCCGTAATATGATTCAAACAAATAATCCAATGTAATACCATATGGATTTTCCTCTATTAATGTTTCAAAATTATTTGTTAATCCATCAGACAAGTATTCACAAATCTTTATTTGATTCTCGAACAAGACCATAGGTCTTAAATCATTTAATAAATTATAAAATACTCTTTCTGTAACAAACTTTTCATTTTCAAACACAGGAAAAGCATAATTCTTTATTGAATTAGTTTTAAAAACAATCATCGTGTCTCCGTGATAAAAGTATTTATGATACAAATCTTCGATTCCGACATATTTTAATCCTTCTGGATATGGAGTTGCAATATTCTCTCCATTTGGGAAAATATTTCTAAAAAACATACCAAGAATGTTATTATCTTTTTCTTCATTGTATTTTTCAATGATTGTTTCAATGGCATCGTCAACTAACCAATCATCAGAATCAACGCAGGTAAACAATTCCGTATTACACATCTCAACGGCTTTATTATGCGCAACATGTTTTCCAGAGTTTTCCTGCTTATAATAAACAATATCTATTTTGTTCTCTTTAATATAACTCTTCAACAATTCCTCTGTGCCGTCAGTTGAACCATCATTTATGATAAGCCAACTGAAGTCTCTGCAAGTTTGCCTACAAAGGCTTTCATACAGTTTAGGCAAAGTATATGCTCTGTTATATGTGGGCGTAAATACAGTTAATAACATTTGAATCTGCCCTTTCCAAAGAAATAAAATGAGAAAAAGACAATCGAAACAATTAGAACTGCAAAGCACAGTAACAATCCATAAGAAAATCCGTTAAAAATAAGGATATCAATAATCAAAGGATGAATACAATAAATGAACAGGCTCGCCTTACGCAAAAAGACGCTGTGTTTTATCTCTTTTCTGCTTTTAACAAAAAACAACACAAGAAAGAAAGTAAACATAGGCATAAAAATAAAAAAATGTGAATTTGCGGGCGAATATAGCACTATAATATTAACCATTTTTTCAACAATCAGTAATATAGATATAATACAAATGCAAATATTTCCATTATCATTTACCTTTTTATTTGTATGAAAGCAATTCACCAAATTGCCTACAATCAAGAGCGGTAACGCACAAAACAAGGTATTCCAAGGAGCATCAGCCGTTTGGGATATCATATAAAACAATTTGCCGATTTCAGGAAAAGTGCCACGATAACTAAATGCAAAACACTGAACAATCCACAAAAATGCAATCAAAACAATTTGCAGTTTAACAGAAATCTTTCTGATAAAATATAAAAACGGAATGGCATATATTAGCGCAAGCAAAAACCACAAATGATACTTTGACGCACGAAAAACCGTATTCAAGACAAACTCTGCCAACGATTTTAAATCAGTGATTTCTCGCAAAAATAACGCTTCAAAAAAATATACGACAGACCAAGTCAAATAAACTGTAATAAGATTCTTCTCTTGCTTAACCAAAGCCGTTTTACCCACTCTGTCAGCTTTCATTGAAAACAGAAAACCAGAAATTGTATAAAACAACGGCACTGCCAACCGAAACAGGCCTTGAGTTATTAACTCGTTATAAACAAGTCCAATGTTAACAAAAGCGTTGCTATGTATTCCCACAACAAATAAAGCACAAATAAACTTGCAAAGGTCAATCATACAATAATCTTGTTTACCCTTGCAGTTCAAAGACTCTATCATTTACTGTTCCTTTCTGGAAAACCATCTTTTTAAAGCTTTAGAATTTACAACCATATTAACTAAAATTGAAATACAGACAACAACTGCAAAAATCTTTATGCCAAGTAGGAACCATGAAAAATACGTTTTTTGATTGAGTGAAAAACATGTTCCGATTAAATATGCGCTTATGTAAATAATAATATCAGTTACCAACAATTTAATGCTATTAAAACAGTTAACTTCGTTTATTATATTTGGCATATATAATATAAGATAAACGGTTCTGTATGCCAAAGAAACAAATGTTCCTATTGCTACACCGACCAGTCCCAGTTTTGATACACAAATAAATGTTATAATGATATTCAGCAACATTTCGATTACTGAACTCATCTGTGTCTGTTTAAAGTGACCTGCTGAAATAAATGCTGAATGATAGGGAAAACGTAATGTATAAACAAACATCGCAGAGATGAGTATAAACGAAAAAAGCGGCTGAATGTAATTTGCATCGTTAGCATTTTTCAGATAAACCGAAACAAATGGAACAACAAGGACAACCGTGCATGCATAGACAATTGTGGTAATAAAGTGTGCTAAAAACTCATATCGTTCAAAAAATGACTTCAATTCTTCCTGCTTGTTCTTTGCAATCAATTTGCCGAGAACCGGAGGAAAAGCCGACTGTGCAACAATAAGCAAACCCGAAACACCGGTTGCAACCATGTTGTATACTGAATAAACCGATACTGTGGATAGAGACGAAAAAAAAGTAAGAACCACTACATCGGTGTTTGTTGTGACATAATAAGCCAGATGTTGTGCAATGCCGTTCCACTTTTGTTTAATCGGTTCCTCGTTTAGTTCAACCTTGTAATTAATTTTATAATTATGGTGGACAAATAATCCTATAATCAAAGGTCGAATTAAATAACACCCTGCTACTACTGTCTCAACAATATGAACAGAAGTTTTATTGCCTATTAAAAAATAAGACAAAACCATACAAAAAACGGTGCACAAACAATGAGATGCACTGTTGATAAACATTTTGCTGTCAGCAGCAATTAGTAAATTGTTTGTAATACCAAGATAACTGTTAGTAAATGAACTAACCGCCAATATCAAAACAAGCAATGCTTCATAGGTAAAACTGAAATCTTTTTTTATTACTATGGGATAAGCAAAACACAGCACTATAGAATACGCAAAAAAAACTGCTGTAATTTTATCAAAAAACCGTCTTCCACTTTTAAGCACCCGATTGAGCGCATCGTTGTCATTTTCGGTCAGCGGTTTGTATAATGATGACTGGACCACAGCACCTATGCCCATATCCATAAGCGCAAGAACAGAAAGAAAGTTTCCAATTGAATTAATTAAGCCGTTAACATCCGAACCATAGCATAGTATAAACATTCTTGGGATGATTAATGTATAAATCATTCCGACCGTTTTATCTATCAGAGGCAAAAAGGTATTAAGTTTCAGCCTTTTTGATTCTGTCAAAATCAATTATCTCCTTTTCCTTTTTCTCTTTTATTTTTTAAATTGTTCATTTTATAATTTATCATTGATTTAGGCATTTTTAATAAACCACGATATTTTGAAAAACCTACAGCTAAAGAGAGCCAGTGTGCAAGTTTTATGCAATGCAATTTTTTATAATATTTATACCTTAATTTTTTAATATATTTTTCTTCTTCGGAGAACCAACTGGCAGCATAATGATGAATAGAAAATGTATTGTCGGTTAAAACAATATCTCCTGTATTAGTATTTACCGGGCAAAAATAATCAGTCGGAAATACGGTCAACTCTTTTACTATCTGTTTTCTGTTGTTTTCGATAAATCCATTATTGATAAAAACTGAAGTATCTATTTGCGGAGCGGGGATAAGATTTAGCGAGCCATCTTTATCATAGATACTTGCTTTTTTATAAACATTCATTAATTCATACAACAACTCATTTCCGGATTCAGCGCCAAATCCCAGTCCCAACGCAACCCACTTTCCATCTTCAAGCCCGCAAAATCCTTTTAATTCAGTTAAAACATCCAATGACTTTATAATCTCAACATCTGTATCGAGATAAATCCCTCCATATTTATATATTAATTCCAGTCTTATATAGTCAGGAACAAAGCCCCATTTTTTTGCCTCATAAGCTTCTCGGACATACAATGGAGCTGTTGAAATGTCATAATTACTCTCATTCCACTCTATTATTTCATAATCCGGGCAGTATTTCTTCCAGCTTGCTATGCATTTCTGCGCAAGTTCCGGCAACGGATTGCCTCCGAACCAGCAATAATGAATTGTTTTGGGTATCATACACTTCTCCTTAAGAATAATTAAACACTTAAGTATAGTTTTTTTATGATTGCATAAATTCTGGGAGATATCAAATATAACCATGACAGTATCTTTTGAAAACCCTTTATTTCTCTTTTACAAATACTGTATAGTTCTTTTGATTTTAAACGCAATTTTTTATATTCGTCGCTTTTTGAATCAAATTCTGACATATCAGAAACAATAACGCGCAGACATTTAAATTCTCCGGCAATTGCACAAACATAATACTCTGTTTTTTTATATCTTTCGCATCTGCTGTGGGTTGCTGAAAGATAGTCTTTTGCTTTTATGCCCTTGTTATCAGCAGTAATTGAGTTTTCTCTTATTCTGTAGTTATAATGAGTTTTATCGGTAAAGGAAACTCGGTTTGTTTTTTCTCCTATAAAGTGCATTATTTTAATGTCCTCAAATAATTCACCAACGGGAAATCTTATACCGACGAAAAGTTCTTTTTTATACAGTTTGTTCCATGAATATGATGCAATCGTTTCTTTCAATAACTCCCTCATAAAAGTGTTTTTCGGAACACATTTATTGCCGTAAAAAAGAGATCTTGAGTCAAGTTCAAATTTTTTTACACCACAAACTGACATATCGGAATTGTATTCTTTTATGCTGTTATGCAGTTCTTCAATCATATTCAGTTCAATGTAATCATCACTGTCAACAAAGCCGATATAATCCCCTGTTGCAATATCAAGTCCGGTATTTCTTGCGGCGGATAATCCTCCGTTTTGCTGATGTATGACTTTTATACGGCTGTCTTTTGCCGCGTATTCATCGCAAATTTTGCCGCAGTTGTCAGGCGAACCGTCATCAACCAGAATTATTTCAAGATTGGTGTAGGTCTGTGCAAGAATGCTGTCAACACATTCCCTGAGATATTCTTCAACTTTATAAACGGGAACAATTACGCTTATTAAATCTTCTGCCAAAATTAACCCTCATTTCAGATTTCTGTATTTCAGAATTCCGTTAACAGTATACCAGCACATATAATATGCGGATGAGAAAATATTCATTTTCATATATCTGTATGTTTTCCAATTCATAACCGCTGATTTAAATTTATTTCCGGATTTGGAATTGACAGACACACGATATATTGTCAAGGGTTCGTCAATCGCATAAGCTTTATACCCGGCTTTGAGTATGTTCAGCCAAATTGCAAAATCCTCATGCATATCATCGCCTATTGCGTAGTATTGCTCAAAAAGATCTTTTTTCGTGATGGCCGATGAATTGGTAATTATGTTCTGCTTTAAAAGTTTTTTGTAATTGACAGATTCGGGGACATTAAGAACCCAGTTTAAACTTTTTCCGTCAGAAGCGATATATGTAACCGCCGTAAAGACGACATCGGCATTGAGTCTTTTTTGAAGCGTAATTTGTTTTTCGAGTTTTTCCGGCATCCATGCGTCGTCGCTGTCAAGAATGGCTATCCAATCGCCTTTTGCCTGTTTCAAGCCCTCTAATCTTGTTAATGAAACGCCGAGATTTTCGGGATTTGTTATAAGTTTCACTCTGGCGTCTTTTGCAGCATACTCTTTGACAATCTTTTCGGTACTGTCGGTTGAACAATCGTTTATGACGAGGAGTTCAAAGTTTTCATAAGTCTGTTTCAGGACTGAGTCAACAGCAAAGCCAACTGTTTTTTCGGCGTTATATGCAGCCATGATAACGCTTATCAAGCCGAAATCTTCAAACATATTATTCCGCTCCTTCGCGTTTCAGAATTGAAAACACCGTTCTCAGCACGCATAGAAAATCAAGGTAGATTGAGAAGTTTTTGACATAATAATATTCGAGTTCGAGGCGCTCGCGGTAGTTTATATTCGACCTGCCGTTGCAGCCCCACCAGCCTGTTATGCCGGGTTTTACCTGCTGATAGAGTTTCATTCCGCCGTGTGCTTCGAGTTCACCCGGAACAAGCGGACGCGGACCGACAAGCGACATTTCGCCCTTGAGAACATTTATAATCTGCGGGAGTTCATCTATGGAAGTTTTGCGGAGAAGCCTGCCTGTTTTTGTAATGCGCGGGTCGTCGGAAAGCTTCTGGTTTGCCTCCCACTCGGCTTTGTATTTTTCATCTTCGAGCAGTTCCCGCAGGATTCTGTCGGCATCGGGAACCATTGTGCGGAATTTATAAATGTTAATTGTTCTGCCGTCTTTGCCGACGCGCTCCTGTTTATATATGATGGGGGCGCTGTCGCCTGTTATGAGGTATATCAGTTTAATCAGCGCGGTTACGGGCAGGAGAGCAATTGCGCCGAGCGCGCCGAGGATGATATCGATTACTCTTTTGACTGCGGAATACAAACGCTGGCCCGCGGTGAAGCTGTAAAGTCCGACGCTCAGAGTGTTGTAAACTCCGACGGTGTCAACGCCGTAATCTTCGGTGCGGAATCCGAGCAGATTCTCAACGCTCAGATGCACTCCGACGCCTGCGGTGATGAGCGATTTGTAAATCTCATCCGGTACGAGGGAAGGGCTGACGGCGACAAGCACTTCCTCAACGCCGTTCGACTTTATGAACGGAAGGATGCCGTCAAAACCTGTTGCTGCCGGTATTGTTGTATCTGCCGGGCTGCCGTCAATCAGGTAAACGCCCGCTGCTTCATATTTTTCAAAATCGCCCGAGGACGCATTTTCGATTATTTCGCCGATGTTTTCGGATGAACCGATGACAAACAGCGGGATTTTTTTCGTGTTGTAGAGTCTCACTCTGCCCGAGAGGATGAGCTTTTTCCAGAGGCATTTGAGGGAGAGGGAGAGCAGGAAATAGAGCGCGTACATAGTGAGAATCATCTGCCGCGAAAAGACGGTGCCGATTTTGAACACATAAAAGATTATGCCGACCGCGAGCAGATTATAGAAAGTAAGCAGAAGAGCCCTCACGATTTCCTCGTAATAGGGGCGTCTGAAAATTCCGCTGTAAGGGTTGGAGACGAGACAGATTACGAGATTGACAAGGGCGGCTATATAGAAGAGAGCCATCCAGGAGTCGCTTCTTACAAATCCGAGATCACGGAATTTGATGAGATATGACAGGGCGAATGAAACAACGAGCGCGAAAACATCAATAAGCGCGAAATCGAGATGCCTTGAGGTATCTTTTGCCGCTGTTGTTTTCATCTTCTCACTCCCCTGCACATAGTTATACAAATATATAATAACATATATTTTAAATATATGCAATGAAAACAAACGAAAAATCCCGCCCGGTTAAGGGCGGGATTCTGATTTGGTTTGGGGTTATCTGAGGCTGCTGAGACCGAGAAGACGGACTTTGACGGTGTCGGCGATTCCGGGCGCGTCATCGCTGCCTTCAAGGTATGTTGTGGGCGTAATTACAAGTGTAACTTCTGTTACGCCTTCCTCTTTGAGCGCATTGAGAACCTCTGCGGGCACCTCGAAGGTGTAAACACCGTTCTTTTCAAGGTGCGACCAGTTTTCTGTGGTTTCGCCTTCGGCTTTGGCGCCGTAGTAAAGAGGAGCGTTGTTCGTATTGATTACGCCTGTCTGGGTTTCGCCGTCTTTGTCAACATAGCTGTATGTTACATCAACGGAAGCCCATGTTGAACCTACCTTCGCAAGGTTCTTGTTGTTAAGTCTGAAGTGAACTTCTTCGTTAACAATCTTCTCGGCTGTTGTGTCGCCGTCTTCATCCCTCTGTTTGTCATCTGTAAGAAGGATGTAACCTGTCTTTCTGTAGGAGTTGTTATACTCGTTTTCACTGCTTACGAATTCTGCTGTCGCGGGTTCGGTGGAAGGTCTGTACGCCGCAATAAGCGTGTTCGCGAACAGTTTTGCTTCTTCGGGAGTGAAGGTGTTGGTGTGACCTGCACCCGTGTAGGTGATGTTCTTGCGCGAGTAGATGTAGTAAGTGTTAACCGCATCGTTGGGAATATCGGCAAATTCATCGCCTGACATACAATACCAGCAGGTGATGTCGTCACCGTTCATATTGAGCTGGTAAATCTGTTCGTGAGTTGACGAAACTTCCATCGTGCCGTTTTCATCAAACATATAACCGCCGTTTTCGTCGATTATTCGCCTGCCGTTGGCATCTCTCTTATAGATGTTGATGTCATAGGGATAGCAGGTAATCTGACCTTTGTTGGTCTGTGTGATGTAGGTGGTATCGTATGTATTATTGTCCGAATTGTACATTGTCAATGTCGGAACATGCGCTGTTGATGCCTGCTCACTGTAACGGGTAAGAGTATGACGGGTATAACCGCCGACATACTTGTCGTAGGATTTTGTAACCGTACCGTTGCTGTTCTTTACAGCCGAGCCGGGAACATAAGCGATTGAGTAGTCATTGGCCAACATTGTGTTAACGGATGTGTCATAGGGGTAATCATTTGTAAGAGTTGTGCCTGAACCGTAAATGATATCCTTATGGCCTTCCGCCTCGTCGGTATAATAACCGTTGACAAGGGTTTTATCCGTTACGGAGTAAACAGGAGTTGTTTCGACGTTTTTATTTCCGCACTTCGGGCAGGTGGTAAACGCCGTATATGACTTGTAGCGGCAGTTTTCCGTTTTGCACGAATACAGGTTGGCATCGTGGGTCTTTGCCTTTTCTTTAATCGCATAGGTTACGCCGTAACGGTCGAGACCGCAGGCATCACGAAGAAGGTTGACCCAGTAGCCGTTTCTTTCACGCTCATCGGGGTTAAGCTGGATTCTGTTGAGCCATGCCTGACCGCTTGACAAGCCGCTCGATGCGGCGTTGTGACCGAAGATGCTTTCAAGGAAACCGGAAATTGCGCCGAGGGCATCTGAAATCTTGTCAACAATCCAGTTTGCAGCGTTGATACCTGCTGCCAGAATTCTGTTGTTCGGGAAGTTGTTGTAAACGGTAGTAGTGTCATGGGTGAGAAGCAGAGCTTTACCGTCATCGATATAGTCCTGAAGAGCGAATGCCGCGCTCATGTTAAGACCGACATTGGTTGACCACGATGTGCCGTTATTGATTCTGCCGCCTTTGCCCCAGCTGTCCGCAAAGCCCATAATTACCATATTATATTTGTCGAGGTAATTATTGTTATACTTTCTCTTCTTGTAACCCTGAGCGTCCTGACCGCCGTCGAACTCGTCGTTGAGGTCTTCAACGTTGATACAGTTAAGGATACAGAAGAAGTCGGGAACAAGACCGCTATAGCCCATCATCTTGCCGCCGTGCTCAATATAGTAGTGGTAGTAGGCGCTGTAATCGTCCATACCGCCCTCTTCGTTGGTCGGACCGAACATCATATAGACGGTGTCGGAAACATCGCCGTCGCCCTTGGGAACAAGGAACCAGTTTTTGTTTTCTCCGATAAGCTCCTTGAACGTATCGCTTTCAAAGACGGTGCCGGTGTAAAGGTTGCCGTTGCCGCCCTGGTTGCCCGACGGTCTGTATGTCATATCCCAGTCGGAGGGAAGAATCTGAAGAATGTTGATAACGGACGCCTCTTCAGGTCTTACATAGCAGTAGTTCTGATAGGAGTCGTGAAGGTTGGAATAGTTAACCTCGCTTCCTAATGCGTCCGAGCCGTCAACGGACCACTTGTTATTCTCGTCGAGCTTGATAATCTCAATTTTCCACGGCAGGAGTCCCGCGTAATCCGACGGAAGCTCTTTGTAAACATGATAGGTGTAAGTGGCGCTCTTGGTTGTGGCTTTAAGCGCGTTGTTCTCAATCTGTACGAACGCACCGTTGTCAAGCTGCTCTTCAACGACAAGACCCTGCTGCATTTCGGCAGGCTTGAACTTGCCGTCGCTGTCAAGGTCAACATAAAGGTTGAGCTTGAATCTGTCATTGGCGGCACCTACGCCTGTGGGGTTCTGGATTGTGAACTTAACGGATATCTTTCTGTCTGTTGTGATATCGGGGTAAGCGACAACGCTGCTTTCTTCGGCAACAATCTGGGGACCTGAGAATTCAATGAATGTCGCGAGCTTGTTCTTCATTTCGTTGTTGTTTCTGAAGTCGCGCTCGGCAAAAACATTTGCGCCGTAGAAGCTGCCGGTTTCGTTGTCGGCATCGCCGTTGAACGCATAGTCAAGGAACTTGTACATATAGGAAGTGTTGTCAACGGCAACAGATGAAATATTGGCATCCATCTGCAACTCGTAAGTTCCGCCGAATGAATGTGTTCCTTCCTCGACGGGAGCCTGAGTAATCTTCAGATACTCAGTTACAAACGAACCGCTGGAGGGATGGTCTGAATTGTGCTGGCCGTCTTCAGGTGTTCCTATCTGAAGTTCTCCGGTTTCAGAGCCGGATTTAACATAAGTGAATTTGGTATAACCTCTTCTGTTACTGTGTGTGTGCCAAACCCAGTTATAATAACCGTCCTGCTCGCAGATTTCACGGGCATGGTCGCAGTGATCAGTGGGACCCTGTCTGATATAGTCAAGATATCTGATAGCCTCTTTATCGATTTCATCGTAAGAGTCTGATACGCTTGTCAGACCTTTATGGAAACGATACCAGTTGTTGAAACCGACAACATCCCACAGCCTCTTATTGATGTTGTAACTGTTGTCAGAATAAAATCTTACGAAATAATACTGTTCGCAGGATGCACTTGTTGACAGATAGAACGGTTTCTGATCATTGTCAAGTAAAGCAGGGTTAACATATTCTTCAAAATCATAACCGTCATCTTCGGTACCGGTTCGTTTGACAAGGTCTCTTGTGCTCTGGTAGTAAACCGTTCTGTCAGCTAATTCGGTTTTTGTTCTGTTTGTGTAGAGCATCGGAGCGGTGTCAAGTTTAGGTTCGCCTGTGTCATGAATCTGCGCGGTCGCGTAGAAATAACCCTGCCAGTCCGTCATAGCAGCTGTGGGAATTTCCCAGGAGAACTTACTCGCAAGAATAGTTGTACCCGCATTTGGACCGGACCTGATTGTATATGTTGTATAATCATTGGTTCCGGATGTAGCAAAGTATGTGGCTTCAGTTGAATTGTTTGACTGGAAATACCATTTGAATGTTACATTATCTCTGCCGTTAAATTCAGAGGGCATACCCTCAACCCAGGCATAGAGATCAATGTGGTAGTGGACAACTCGTCTTTTGATTTTGATGAACGAAGGAACTGCCCATGCAAGCCAAGAAGGAAGCAAGTCCTTGAGTTTAACCCATTCTTTGTAATTGGTGATGCTCTGTGTGGTTTCCTGCATGGCCTTGATTGCGGCGTTTGCACCTGTGGTAAGTTCGTCAGCCACAACAACAGGGAGACCGGCGCGGATGAAGTTTTCAAGCTGCTCTTCCTTGACGGCGGTTATGTCGTTACCGGATGATCTCTGCTTGAATTCATTCCAGCCTTCGAGGAAGGCGTATTTGCTGCTGCCGAGAGCAAACCAGTTGTAGTCATCGGAAAGAATGCCGCCCAGTGTGCCTTCTGCCCAGAAGTTACGGGCGTTGGTGTACATAATATCACCTGTGGAGGTGTAATACATACCCTCCATAGTCGTATCATTGTAAACGGGCTGAGCGTTGGGAGAGCCGAAAGCACGACTGTTTCTGTCCGTTATAATCTTGGTTGACATATTATAGGTGGAGTCGCCTATATAAACAAGGTCATAGGTTTCAGCGATATCGTCGGCATCGGCAATAACTTCGTTAGCAGCCATTGTGATAATCTGAACATCGACATATTTGACTTCTTCGCCGACTACATCATAGAACAATTTGCCGTTGGTTTTTGAAGAATCCGGGAACCAGCTGAGGAACTGTTCTTCTGTGAGAACCTTTCTCTGCGCGGTTGTATCATGAGTGTCAAGGGTTGTGTTTTGCGCCCAGGGATACTGATATGCGATTGAAGCGTCGCTTATCGCTTTAAGAATGCCGTTTGAGAAAACCTTACCCGATGTATAGGGTTCAATGTCAAGAATTTTCAGAGTATCTTTATTGAAAACGATACGCTGACCTTTGAAGTTAAGGATATATCTTATCGCGGTCGCTTCGCTGACCTCTACGGGAAGGGGGTTCACCGCGGGTGAGCCCGTGCTTCTTATGACATTTTCATAAGTGATTTCTTTGTAAACATCGTTATAAGGCTTACCGGAAGTATTATAAAGGCTTGTGGTAACATTTGTGCTGAAGCTGCCGTTCGCCATGTTTGAGGTTCCCGTTGTGTCGGCAGATGAGTAGCAGTAAACAAACTCGGTTACCCAGCCCGTTGATGTTGAGTTTCTTGCCGAACTTGTTCTGATCTGCGACAGAAGGGTTTTCATATTGGGAACATAGTTTGAATCCGTATTGTCAAGGATGGCCTTGTCATAAACCGTGGGAGTTTCAAGGTCATAATAAGGCGAGGTGCCTTCAACACCGTATTTTGCCATAAAATCAGCCGACAGGTCGGAGGTGAATGTGCCTGCGGTGCCGTCTGTCTGAGTGCCGGATGTAAAGACAATCAGATCAAAGGATGAAATGTGACTTGAATAATTGTCAAGTTCCTCGGGAGTGACCGTTGTGACAACTACGGGGAAAGCGTCATTTTCATCGTTCCAGTCAAGAACGCGGTATTTGAACCAGTCGTTGCTCTCATAGCCGCCGGTATAATAAACGATGGAGGTTTTTACTGTAACCGTGCCGATTTTGGTGGTGTCAAGCTTATAGTCACCGAAACCCGCGCCGACATAAGTGCCTATGCCGGAGTTGCTGGTGAAGTAGGGTATTTCGCCCTCTTCGGTTTTTGCAAGATGATATTCGGAGTCTCTGGGGGTTCTGTAGGTATTGTTTGTTGCCTCATTGTAATAAATCAGAGGACCTACATTGCGGTTGACACGAGGAATATAGTAGTGAGTATGTACATCGACGATAAGGCCCATACTGTTTGAATAATATGCGCCTGCAAGTTTATATTTGCCGACAGTTTCTCCGAATTCCTTATTGCTGTCGGTAATTTCAATATAGAGATTTGTTCCGTCCTCAACATGAACGGAATTGTTTATAATGTCTTCGCCTGTACCGAGGTCTTCAAAGTTGACATCGTAGTAGTAATACTTGCCGGATGTGTCAGCCTCAATTACACTGCTGACAAGGGAGACATCGGAGAATTCGGCTATGGTATTGTCGTTCATTGCGCCGAATTTGAAAACGAGATATTTAATATTTTTCTCTGTTAACTGAGCGCTTGTGATTGTGAACTGATATGTGCCGGATTCCGAGCGGTTGTCATCCTTCACCAGGACCTCGTTGTTGTCATCTTCGCTAAGACCTATTACCCAGGCTTCGCTCTGGACATACTGACCGTCTGTTTTTGCAATATTATTGACAGTGTATGTGAAAGTATAATCCTCGTCCTGATTGACGGGAACCATATAGTGGTTCTGCGCGGAAGCTTCGGTATAAGTCCAGAAAACGGGAGTAGAGGTGTGCGCATCTACTGTAAGGGTGCTGACATAGTCGTAGTAGATGTTGGGATCATATGAATTGAGCGACTCATAGAACTGTTCAAAATCAAAGAGGTTTGTGCTTGCGGAAGCGTTACCGTAGTAGAATTCGGTGGGATCCTGAACAGCGTCCGCGCCGGCGTATTCGTCGCCGACTTTGACAAGCATAACATCAGAGAATGTCGCTTTTGTGCCCAAAGCGGAAGCAGTACCGCAACGGAAACCGAGGTAAGCGGCATTATCGGCAGTTGTGAACCTTAAATGATAAGTTCCCGATGTATTCGGATAATGCGCTTTTGCAACATTCCAACCATCCTCATTGCCTTCTATTGTATCGGTGAAGTTTTCAGGATATTCAAAGAAGAAAATCTGACCACCGCCCGCGCCTTCAAGCTCGACGGTATAAATCATTTCATACTCGGTGTTCGGTTCGCAAGAGATTTTGTAGAAAGACGAGTTGCCGCGGCCGAAACTGTGCTTTGTATAAGCATCGGAATCGGATGCGGTTGCGGGTGTGTCAATAACAACTCTGCCGTTTTCATAAGTCGCGGATGCACCAACGACGCTCATACCATCGTTTTCATAGTGGTTTTCTTTAAGGTCGGTAAACCAGTCTTCAAGGCTGAAGAGGCTGGGAAGAGCATACTCAGTATCAACATTGTATGAACCGTTTGAATCCTCAACAAATTTGCCCTGAACATCGTTGATTGTTTCCTGATTTTCAAGCAACAATTCGTTTGTATTTTCTTTATCGCCGTTTGAAAGAGCCTCGTATTCCCAGGGGTAATACTCGTTGTAATCGCCGAGGCTTTTAAGGGGGGCTGAATCGTCTTCGCCCAAAATGCCCGCGGTTGTAAGACCGTTAAAGAGGGTTGAGGCATTGTTTTCACGGTCGGACTGATAACGCTCCTTTGCGAGGTCATCAAGCCAACCTGCTATGGGTTCGCGGTCTTTAACATAGTAGCCCATTGTGCTTTGTGAAGCGTCGGGCGCTACCTCAAGAATAATGAAAGCCGAACCCTCGTCCTTTTTCTGCTGTTTGATTGCTTCGATGTAATCAAGTGACGGAGTGTCGCTGTTTAACGCAGTTGTGGCTATGGATGCCACAGTTCCGAGAACCATTGATACTGCCAGAATTACGGCAGTAATTTTAGAAAGGTTGTTATTCTCTTTCATTTTCTCACCCCCAAATAGATTTAATCAAAGAAATTGTCATTGTTGACCCGTCTGCTATTTCTGAAACGTACCGCGGTCTGTTGCGGAAGGATTCAGCCATATTTTTGGTGTAGGTTGAACCTTCCTGTTCAAAAGTCAATTTCAGGGAGATGTATTTTGCGCTGCCGTCGTCCGCACCGACGTCAATATCCCATTCGCTGACTCCCGAACAAAGCGGCTGTGCCAAACAAGCGGAATCTGTAAGACTCTCAACTTCAACCGTTTCAGTCCCTCCGGACTCTTTTTCATAAGTTGCCTTTGTTTTCATTTCTCCGCCTTCTTCAACAACGCTTATGTTGAACTCGCGGAGATTGACTGTGCCGTCATCTTCTTTTGTGAAGCAGTAAACTCTGCCTGCGGCTTCGCCGTCTGATTCTGCAAGCCACAGGCTGTCGCCGGTTGAGGCAACGCCCGCGTCACAGTTCTGAAGATAATTGTGTATCTGTGCGGAGGCAACCTGTGATTTGTATTGCAAGCCCAGAACTTTTTTGTTGCTGTTGAACATATTCGTGCCTGAAACGGCTATGCCTAAAATCATAGTGCTTATAAGCCCCAGTATGGCAAAGCTGACAAGCAGTTCAACAAGCGAAAAGCCTTTGTTGTTAACTTTCATTTTATGCCTCCACTCTTTTATGCATCAAGTACATGTTCGCCTGTGTTTTTGTAGAATAAAATTGTGTGCGTGCCGATTGATGACAGCGTGAGCGTTGTTGTGGCGCCCGAGCCGAAGACATCTGCGCCGTTATATTCCGCTTTGCTGATTCTTCCCGAAGTTGAATCAAACCTGAGAACGAAAGGAGCGTCTCCGTCAACTGTGTTACCCGCATCGCCTACCGTAATCGTAAGGCGGTCTGACGCGAGCACTTCGGATTTATACATAACCATATCGTCCAGGTCAAGGTCGGGGTCGTCGGAATCTTCGGGGGCCCTGTAAAGCTTTGCGTAATAGTCGCCGTCAACAAGTTCGACCGCAAGAACGCAGTCAAGGCCGCTCATCGCGTCGATTTTGCTCTGGGACACCATAGCGTCGAGCGTTTCGGCAGCGCGCTTTGACCTTGCGTGATAAACCGAAAACATGGCACCGCCGGCAAGTGAAACGGCAACTGTGATAATTGCCACAACAGCCAGTAATTCAATAAGCGAGAAACCTTTATTGTTTTTTCCCTGCTTCATTTTCCGTGCCCCTTTCGGTATCATCCTGCAATGAATCTATTTTAAATCAGTTTTTCTTCCATTTATCAAAATGAACAAGTGTGCCTACGTCCCAGTATGAGCCGACATCAGAAATATCGGTGCTCGTAGCGGGAACATATTTGTAGTAAAGGAATTCAAAAGGCATTACGCCGTCTGTGTCAATATCTTCAAGAGGCTCAAAGCCGAGCTGCTCTCTTGAATAAGTGCTGACAGTTCCCATTGCCGCGGTAACGGCGTCACTGTCGGCGGTAAGGGTTACCGTGCTGCCTGAGGCAACATCGACATTTACACTGCCCTTGCAGATAATCAGGCCGGTGAAGTCGCTCTTAATGGTAACATTGCCCAACGCAATGATTAAGCAAACGGTAGAGTCGTCTGAATCATAAGTAAAATCCGGGTTTCTGGTTACAACGGCGACAGGGTTGCCGTGATCATCATTAAAACGAATTGTTGTGTTGACATAGTCATTTGGGGTTGTGAGCTGAGCGGCTTTGTCGAGAGCAGAGTTGACAACTTCTTCCCTTACATAATATTCGAAAGGATTGGTCGCGCCTGCGCGGACTTCCTTTTCTTCGTCTGTGCCGAGTTCGTCTTCAAGAGCATTCTCCGCGCCGAAGCCTTCGTTAAGAGTTACGCAAAGATTGTGGAAAGCGGCGAGTTTCTTTTCAACCGCAGACCTTATTGACGTAATATTGATAACGGAGTTTATATTCCTTAAAAGGAATTTCTCTGTTAATTTGTTGAATGTGAATGTATTGCCTACCGTGCCGGCGTAACTTGCGGTGTCGGTAAGCGAAAGATACTGGCTGAGATAGTTCTGGACCCTTGAAGTATTTGCCTGGAAATAGTCGCGGAAATACTGGTTGGCGTGTTCGACAGTGTCAAACTCCATGAAGAAGTAGCCGATGGTATAACCCGCATAATTCACTGAAACGGGTTTAATGGTAATGCCATAGTCGGCGGGTTTCTTTTCAATGCCGTTTAAAGTCCAGAGCGTTTTCTGCCTGGGACTGTTCGGTCTGTTATCCTCTGTAAGTTTGGCGGCCAACTGCGCGCAATAAGCCTCATAGACCTGTGCGGAAGTCCTGCTGTTATCAAGGTCGGGAGCAAAAACTTCAGGGTTGGTTGAAATCTTGATTGAGAAATCTTCATAATCAAGCATTTCCATAGACCTGCTTTGATACTCTGTGAGACCTCTTTCTTTTATCTCTTCTACGGCTTTTCTTTCTTCTTCTGAGAGGGATACGTCGCTACCGGGAACTGGGTGCTGCGGGACTTGTCCTCCACCAGGAGGCGGTCCGGCGCCACGCCTTCCTCCACCCACCGGACAAGGGCACTGCGCCCGTACGCGGCGCAGGCCTTTCCGAGGCCGCCCTGCGTCGCACGCCCCTTGCCGCCACCGTGGGCGACGCCCGGCGCGCAGAAAAGGCGGCAGTGCTCCAGCGTCTTTTCAAGTCCGCCCTCGAACGCGCAGATTCGCTCGTAGTGCTCGACGATGGGCAGCGGCGAGATCGTCTGGTCCTCCCAGCCCGCGACAACGATCATCCGGCCGCCGCGCGCGAAGAACGGCGAGAGGTCGGCCGTGTTGGCGTTGTACCAGTCGCCGTC
>CADAER010000017.1 GCA_902787025.1 Oscillospiraceae bacterium
CGGCTTTTCAGTATAAAACTCAAATCCCGCGCTGCCGTCCGATATGCTTGCGAACCTTGTCGAGTAATGGGAGGAACACTCCTGCGGTTTTATATAATGCTCGTAGTCATCCGCGGGAGTTGTTTCATAGAGCGAAAGCCTCGCCGAGCCGTGCCTTTCGGCATAGCTTTCTTTCGGACCGTAACCGAGGTATTTCACCTGTGAAAAAGAGGCGGGCAAAACAAGAGAGAGACCGAAACGCGGAAGCGGAGGAGCGTTGTATGTGACTTTCGCATCCGTTCTGACAGTTACGCTGCCGTCCGGACTGAAGATGTATGCGACATCGGCTCTGACGGCGGGAGGCATCGCGGGAGACGCAAGGGATATTTTTGATGAAACGACCACATTTTTGCCGTCTTTTTCAACAGTCACCGAATAGGTTTTCTGATTAATATGCTCATATCTCGCTCTTGACCATATTTCAAGATAATGCTTTGAATTGTAGGTTGCCGCTCTGATTATTTTAAAAGAAAGCGGCTCTGTCAAAAGCGTTTTGCCGTCTGTTTCAATCTGCGTAATTCTGCCGGTTACGCGGTCAAACGAGTATTCCGTTTTGCCGCATTTTATGAAAATATCTGTGCGGGTTTCGGTAAATGAAACGGCATTGTCTGTCAAGGGTTTGTATTCAGCCGCTTTGTCGCAAAGAATAAACTGCTCAAAGCCCGTTTCAAAATCTTCCGACGCCCATTCGGTTTTGCTCTTCTGTCTTACATAAACATTGAGTGTTGTAAGACAGTTTAATTCAATGTTTTCAAACAGGGAGTATTCAGTCGCGCCGCGCGGAGCGACTACGGGATTTTCGATTGTGCCTTCAAGCGTGACTTCACCGTTTTTCTCAACCGTCCAGTAAATATACAGGTCGGAGAAATCCGTGAAAAAGCGTTTGTTGAAAACTTTGATTTTTCCGTTTTCATAAGTTATTTCAAAAGGTTGATAGACCTTTTTCATATCATAGTAGCCGGGGCGTTCGCTTCTGTCGGGATAAACAAGGCCGTCGAGACAGTAAATGCCGTCGTTGGGATAGTCTCCGAAATCGCCGCCGTAACGGTATTCGGGTTTTTCTTTTGTTCCCGCGTTGACGGCGTGGTCTCCGTATTCCCAGACACAGCCGCCGAAATATTTGTCGTTTTCTTCAAAGTCCTGCCAGTGTTTCGCTATCTCGCCGGTGCTCATACTGTCAACATATTCGCAGTAGAAGAACGGTTTTCTGAGGTTTTCGTCGGCAAGGTATTCTTTCAGATAAGCGATTGTCGCATACATACGGCTTTCAACATCGGAAATATCGGTAAAATCTTTGCCGAGCCTTTCCTGGTATTCGAGGCGGGCGTTTTCATAGTGGATGACGGCGTCTTTTCTTCTTGAGCGGATATAGTCCGCCATTTTGCGATGGTTTTCTCCGCAGCCGGATTCGTTTCCGAGCGACCACATAATTACGCAGACATGATTTTTGTCGCGCTCGTAAAGGAGTTTTGCCCTGTCAACGCAGGCTTCCGCATACTCCGGGCTGTCGGTGAGATGCGACCAGTAATCCCAATACCAGTCGCCGAAATTGTAGCCCATACCGTGAGTTTCGAGATCCGCTTCATCAACGACCATAAAGCCGAGCCTGTCGCACATTTCGAGAAAGCGGGGATCGTTGGGATAGTGGGATGTTCTTATTGTATTGACATTCGCCCGTTTGAGGCTGTGAAGTTCAAGGAGCATCTGCGCGGGCGTGACCCAATAGCCTGTTTCGGGATTGAAATCGTGGCGGTTTATACCTTTCGCCTTGACTTTTTCACCGTTGAGCAAAACGGCGCTGTTCTTTATTTCAAAGCGTTTGAATCCGACGGGCAGACAGATGTATTCATTGCACGAATGAATAAAGAGTTTATAGAGATAGGGAGTTTCGTAATTCCATAATAAAGGATTGTCAAGAGAAACATCAAGGCTGTTTTCGCCCGAACAGACGACATCGCCGTCGGGAGAAACGAGTCTGAAATCAAAGCAGTCAGCGCCCGTTATCACGCCTTTCAGCGAGGCGGTTTTCAGGTTTTCGGAAACCTCGATATCGAGGTCGATGTCTCTGATATAAACGGTATCTCTTTCGGTTATATAGACCTCGCGGAATATTCCCGAAAGGCGAAAGAAATCCTGGTCCTCGAAATACGAGCCGTCGCAGTGTTTTACGACAAGCGCTTCAAAGCGGTTTTCGCCGTTAATAATATAGTCCGTGATATCAACAACCGCGGTGGCGTGACTGACCTGACTGTAAGCGGCGAAAGCGCCGTTTACCCAGAGATAAAAGCAGGAGGACACACCCTCGAAATTTATGAAATATTTCTTGTTTTCTTTTTTTGCGAGGGTGACTGTCTTACGGTAAAATCCGCAGGGAACAACATCTGGAATATGAGGCGCGTCAACAGGATAGGGATAATCCTGGTTTATGTAATTCGGAACATCGTATCCCCTGCCGAGACACAGCTGCCAGTTGCCGGGGACCGTGATTTTATCATTGCAGACAACAGATGAGGAAAAACCGTCTTTTTCGATGTCAAGCCTCGCGGCGTTTTCAAAAAAGGCGAAACTCCACTCCCCGCAAAGAGAGGTAAAAAACGCGGATTTTTCTCTGTCGCCCGATGATTTCTCTTCGGTTTCGAACGGGATAAAATAGGCGCAGGGCTCCTCACAGCCTATGTGCAGAGCCCCCGGAATTTCGTGATATCTTTTTATTTCAGGCATTTAAATCACCCTTCGTTTTTCTCAAAATAACCGTCTTTTTCTACAAAGCCGTTTTCGGTCAGAAGTTTTTTTATGCTGTCGGCGGCGCAGTCGAATCTGCCGCGTTTTGTTTTGAAATCATATTTTTCAAAACCCGCTCCGCCTTTGAAGAACATAAGGTGAGGTTCGATTGAGAAAACGGTGTCACGGTCGAGCCGTCTGATGAGTTCGTCGATTTTCGCGTCTCCGTAACCCGCGGGCACAACCTTTTTGCCCGTTGCGTCTTTTATATGGAAATAGCAGGCTTTACCTGCGAATTCTGCCAGAGTAACATCGGGCGATTCGCCGCTTATGATAAAGTTGGCGGGATCGTAAATCGTTTTGAGCGAAGGGATATCGTCAAGCAGTATTTCAAGGTATTTCGCTCTGCCTCCGTAAAGCATTGTATCGTTTTCGTGGCAGAAATTAATGCCGTTGTAATCGAGAATTTCAAGAAGAGGCTGCATTTTTTCAACAACTCTTTTCTCCTTGTTTGAAGGGAAAAGGGTGAAGTAACTGAAGCCTCTGATGTTTTTTGTGCCGAATATTGCGGCAAGGCGGCAAAGATGCATAGCCTTCGCCTTTTCTTTTTCGACGGGAGTGTAAATGTGGACCTTTGCGAGCGGAGAGCCGAGAGACCAGACTTCTATACCCGCCTCGCGGAATTTCGCCGAGTATTCCTTTGCCTCGTCTTCGGTTATTTTTGAGATGTTTTTGCCGTCAATCGAGCGCACTTCGACAAGGTTTATTCCGTTTGATTTCAGAGCCTCAATCTGTTCTTCGATTGTTGTGCCGCCTTCGTCGGCAAACGCGCAGAGTCTGATTTTCATAATATCACCCGTTCTTTGTTTTGTTGTGCGGGCATACGCTCATACAGATACCGCATACCGCGCCTCTTCCGATTTTCTGAAATGCGTGTTTCATATATTCGCTGCATTTTTCGGCATCAAATATTTCTTCCCTTTCGGTAGTGCTGCTCCATTTGCCGCCTTTTATCGCGTGAGCCGGGCAGGCATCAACGCAAAGGGAACACTCGCCGCACATATCGACGGGAACGATATCCGATATGTCAAAAGGACAATCGGTGAATACTGTTCCGAGACGGACTGCCGAGCCGAAATCCTTATGAATAAAAAGCGAGTTTCTGCCTATTGAGCCCATACCCGCCTGCACCGCCGCCTGCTTATGTGAAAACCTGCCGCGGTAATTCCAGCCGTCTGTGTTTATACTCTGCGAGGCGGCAACGGTTATATATCTGTAACCGTTTTTCTGCAAAAAAAGGCCGCAAATCAAAAGGGCTCTGTCAATAAAGGCGTTTACCGTGCGGTAGTGGTTGAAATAGGTGTGCGTGGGTTTGTCGTCAATCTCGTCAATTATCGCGGGAGACAGGCGCACCACAACGGTAACCGCATAGGGAAGCCCTTCGGGAGTGTCGCCGTCGGGTTTTGAAAAGCCGACATCGGAGACACCCTGTGAAATAAGATATTCTTTTAATTCGTTCTGTATGTTCATATATCCAATATATTTATTCCGATATCTTCCTGTGTTCTTCTGCCTATTTCGCCGTCTATTTTTCTTAAAAAGATTTCGCCCGTCACGCCTATTACGGCGGCGTTAAGGTGACCGCCGACGCAGTTGCAGTCCTTACCCGAAAAAGAGGCGTGCAGGTGAAGGTAGGGCTCGCCGTCTTTTTGTGTTACGTTGCCGAGAAGCGAAACCATTTCAAGAGGACCTCCGATTACGGTTTTAGAGTATTCTTTGCTTTTAACATTGTAAAAGCCGAGAGTCGCCTCGCTGACCGCGCCTATGCCCGAAACCTCCGCGCAGAGAAGATTTTCACGGGCGCAGAAGGATTTTATTGCTTCAACAATCTCTTCGCCGATTTCGAGACGCAGAACATAGGTGTCTCCGCATAATTTTGCAAACATAATTATTCCTCCGTTATCGGTTTATAATCAAATTTTATTCCCGCCTGTGAGCGGATTTTTTCCATAACTCTGCTTGTGTCAAGAGCGGTTTTCCGGAGAAGAGAATAAAACTCTTTGTTCTTTTCGCGGTTTTCGATTATATCGGCAAAACCGTCCGCCTCATAGCCCATAAGCTGTTCTTTGGGAACATCTCCGCAGAGAATTTCCTCGCTGCCGTCGTTGAATACGGTTTTCATATCGGTTAATTTCGAAACGGAATCAAGCAGTACAGTGCCTTCATCGCCGAAAATCTGTGAGGGCGATCTGCTCTGCCCGAGTTTCGAATAAGTGAGGTTTACGCTTAAACCGTCATATTTCAGAAGCGCTCCGCCGCTGCCGTCCGCTCCGCTTGCCATAAATGAGGCGGAGGCTTTTATATCATCCGGCAGACCGAAAAGGTCGAGCGCGGGATAAACGCAGTAAATACCCAGATCCTCCAGACAGCCGGTTGCCATTTGCGGATTGAATATATTGGGAAGCTCTCCTCTTTTGTAAGCGGGATATTTTGACGAAAGTTGTGAAAAATCAAGGTTTGCGGATGATATCTCGCCTATTTTCGCAAGCGCTTTCCGGAGGACATCCCTCACGGGGTTGAACATATACATTATCGCTTCAACATAGACAAGCCCGTTTTTTTCAGCGATATTCTGCAAGTATTCAAGTTCGGCGGGAGTTACCGTCACGGGCTTTTCGCAGATGACATTTTTGCCCGCTTCGAGCATCGCCTTCGTCTGCCTTGTGTGAAAGGCGTTCGGGCTCGCGATATAGACGGCTTCTATATCCGACTGAGCGAGGGCTTCAACCGATGTGAAGACTCTTTGCGCTCCGTTTTTCTCAGCGAAGGCTCTGCCCCTGTTTTCATCGCGGGAGCAAACTCCTTCGAGTTTCATTCTGTCCGATATTTTTGCGCCGTCAACAAAAGACTGCGTAATCCAGCTTGTGCCGATAACCGCGTATTTCACCATAATTCTACCTCAGTTTTATTCCCATAATTGTCGCGGGGCCTTTATCGAGAACCGCTTTGAAATTGAATCTTTTATAGAATCTAATCGCGCCTTTGTTGCCCGAACCCGTGATGAGCATAACGCCTCTGACATTTTTGCTTTTAAGAGTTTCGAGCAAGGTATTCATAAGCCGTGTTCCCGTGCCTTCGCCCTGAAAACCTTCGTTGATGTCAATGTGAAAATGCGCGGGATAGGAACGGCTGAAAAAGCGGAGGGCGAGGCGCTCCGCTATGCCTTCGTAATAGTGGTCGAAGCCCGATTTTTTCGCCTGCCTGATATATGGTTTCGCCTGCTTTATGAATCTTTTGAAATCGGGCGCGCAGATGATATAGCCCTGCGCGGTGCCGTTTTCATCAACGGCGGCAAAGCAGGTTTCAGGTTCGTTGTCGATATAATAATCGCAGTAGGAGTTGAGAAGATAATTGCGCTCTATCGGCTCATAGGCTGTGTCATAAGCCGTGTTGAGACAGACCTTCCGCATATCCTCTTTGTATTCGGGGCTGTATGGTTTTATTTCAAGCATCTGTCTCCTCCGTCAGCTGCGAAAGCCGCGTGTTCCACTCCTCCCACTCGGTCATAAGTTGTTCCTGCTCGGCGGTAAGGGCGTTTATTTTTTCCGTATATTCCGTTATTTTTTCATAGTCCGATGAAATATCGGGGGTTGAAAGAGAGGCGTTGAGTTCCGATATTTCGCTGTCGAGTTCGTCGATTCTCGCCTCTCCCCTTCTGATTTTGCCGCGAAGACGGTTTATCTCGCTTTCACGCTCTTTGCGGAGCTTGTAATCGTTGACCTTGGGCGCGGACTTTTTAACCTGAACCGCCTGCGCGCGGTCGGATTCGAGAGCGGCGACATAATCATCGTATGTGCCGTCGGTCTTTTCGATACCAGACTGAGTAAGGCGGAAAATCTTTGTCGCGAGTTTATTTATGAAATATCTGTCGTGTGATACGGCAATAACCGTGCCTTCAAACGAGGCGACAGCGTTTTCAAGCGCCTCTCTTGAAGGGATATCAAGGTGGTTTGTGGGCTCGTCGAGCAGAAGAACGTTAGCGCCCGAAAGCATAAGTTTCAGAAGGCAGAGTTTTGCTTTCTCGCCGCCGCTCAGGGTATCGACATTTTTAAAGACATCATCGCCTTTGAAAAGGAAAAGAGCGAGATAATTACGGATTGTTGTTTCGGTAAAACTTCTGTGTTCATCCCAGATTTCATCAAGGACGGTTTTGCCTTTGCCGAGGTTTTCGAGACTTTGGTCGAAGTAGCCGATTTTAACATTTGAGCCGAATGAGAACGAACCGCCGTCAGCCGTATACTGCTTCACAAGAATGCGCAGGAGCGTGGTTTTGCCGCAGCCGTTGGGTCCTAAAATAAAGGCTCTGTCGCCTTTTCTTATCTGAAACGACGCGTTTTCGAAGACGGTTTTGGGACCGAAATATTTAGACAGGGAATAAACGTTAAGAACCTCGTTGCCCGTTTCGGCTGCCGGAGTGAAGTTGATCCTCACAGCGCCGAGGCTCTTTTCGGGAACGACAAGAGAGGCTTTTATTCTGTCAATAACCTTCTGTTTGCTGGCGATTGTGATATAATTGCGCTCTCTGCCGAATTCGACCTGCTTTGCAATCATCGCTTCAAGGCGTTTTATCTCTTCGATATCGTTTTCGTATCTGCGTCTTTCGCTTTCGATGCGCTCCTCGCGCAGTTCCATATATCTGCTGTATCCGCCTTTTGACAAGTGAAGCATCATATTGGAGAGTTCCATTGTTTTGTCGGTGATTTTATCAAGGAAATAACGGTCGTGCGATATAACGATAACCGAGCCTTTGAAACCTGTAAGGAACCCTTCAAGCCATTCGGTAGCGGTTATGTCAAGGTGGTTTGTCGGCTCGTCGAGGAGGAGTAAGTCGGACTGTGACAGGAGGAGTTTCGCCATACTCAGTTTGGAGCGCTGGCCGCCGCTCAGTCTGTCGCAGGGAAGGGTCAGATCACTTTCTTCAAAGCCGAGACCGAGAAGGGCGGAACGGGTGCGGCTCTTGTATGTGAGCCCGCCTTCATTCTGAAATCTCTCGTGCATTTCCTGCTGGCGTTCGATAAGGGTCTGCCTGTTTTCGCCGTCAGCGTCAATTTCACGCGCTATTTTTTCGAGTTCGATTTCGAGTTCAATAAGCTCACTGAAAACCGTCAGAGCCTCGTCAATGACAGCGCGCCGCGACCCTGCGCAGGCGTGCTGCTCAAGGTAACCGACTTTAACGTTTTTCGAGATGAAAAGTCCGCCTTCGGTGGGTTCGTATTCACCCGTTATAAGTTTGAACAATGTAGTTTTGCCCGTGCCGTTCGCGCCGATTAATCCGACGTGTTCGCCCGCGTTGATATCGAACGAAATGTCGCGGAAGACGACCTTGCCGGCAAAATCCATTGTTAAATTCTGCGCGCTGAGAAGTGACATCTGTTTATATCCTTAATTATCAGATTGTTGTTTCGAGAATGTTCAGTCTGCCTGTGATTGAGTATTCGCCCGAATCCGCGGGAATAAACACGCTCACGCCCTTGCGGAGCGCGATATTGCCGTTTCGGGTTCTGAGTTCGCCCTCGCCTTCGAGAACTAGTAGCGACACAAAAGAATTTTCATCGGCGTTTCCCTGATAATCGCCGTCAATTCTGAGTTCGGCTACATTGAAAAGAGGACATTCGGCGAGAATGTGTTTCGCTCCGTTACACAGCGTCTCGTCTTTACAGTATTGTGACGGAATATAAGGCTCGCATTTTGTAACGGCAACGGCGTCGTCAATGTGGAGTTCTCTCGGTTTGCCGTCTTTGCCGACTCTGTTATAATCGAAAACACGGTAGGTTGTGTTTGAGCTTTCCTGAACCTCTGCCAGCAGAACGCCTTTGCAGATGGCGTGAAGCGTGCCCGATTCAATGAAGAAGAAATCGCCTTTTTTAACATCGTATTTTTCAACGGCGTCGGTGAGTCTGCCTTCTTCAATCAGGCGGCGGAATTCATCGCTGCTTATTTTCTCTCTGAAGCCGAGAATGAGCGCGGCTCCGGGCGCAGTGTCAAGCACATACCAGCATTCCGTTTTGCTCTGACCTTTGCCGGTTTTTTTGCAGTATTCATCTGTGGGATGAACCTGAATCGAGAGGTCGTCTCTCGCGTCAATGAATTTTATGAGAATGGGAAAATCGTCAAATCTCTCCGCGTTTTTACCGCAGATTCCGGGGTTTTCGAGATATATCTCACGGAGAGTTCTGCCTTTCAGTTCGCCGTTGGCAATGCGGCACAGACCGCTTTCGTGGCAGGAGAGCATCCAGCCCTCGGCGGCGTTTGATTTTTCGGTGACAATGCCGTATTCGTCAATCAGTCTTCTGCCTCCCCAGATTGTTTCGGAAACATAGGGTTCAAGTATAAAAGGATAGAAATTCATTTTTTCGCCTTCCGTTCAAAAATTCACATATTAATACATTTTATATTCTACCACAACATTTTGCCGTTTACCACATAAATATTTATATTTTGATATTTTCTATTGACAAGCGCCCGTATTATCATATATAATACATTTCGCAACAAAACCGAATACGGTCGTTTAGCGCAGCTGGTAGCGCATCCGCTTGACGTGCGGGAGGTCACAGGTTCAAGTCCTGTAACGACCACCACTTTTGAGAACCCTCAATCCCTTGTATTTCAAGGCTTTGAGGGCTCTTTTTTGCTGATTTTTATTTTTCTGAATTAGTAAAAAGTGCGCCAAAATAAGCTAAAAAACACCCATTTCCGTTCCGTCATAATAAAAAAGCATTCCGCAGGACGGGAAATTCCGCGCTCGGTATGTTCGCATTACGGCTTGTGCTGTGTTTTTAATCTGATAACAGGTGATTGAAAAATCAAGCGTTTTGTCATAGAATAATTATTATCGGTTCCCTTTCGGGTTTTCAGAAGGTTCTGAATCAACCTGCATTGCGAATTTATAAAAACAACGGGAGATGTGAAATGAATAACGCCGGGTTTAAAGACAATTGTATCAGGTTTACACGGAGAAACGAGTTTGTGAGAATCACCCCCTGCCATAAAAACGCAATCCGCTTTGAGGCGTTTCCCGACTGCAGAGAGTATGACGAAAATTTTACCCTTATGCCGAAAAGCGCCGACGCGGAGTTTGAAGGCAGGGATTACTGCGTGTTTATGCGCGCGGGCAGGCTTAAAATACAACTCGAAAGAAACGGGAAGCTGACATTTTATGTTGATGAAAAGGTAATTCTCGAAGAAAAAGAGGAGCTGGCTTTTCACGACGGATACCGTAACTACTCGCGGAAAGACGGCTTGTGGTCAGCAAGAATAACCTTCAAAAGCAACAGCGGCGAACACTTTTACGGACTCGGTCACGAGGCAAGCGGCAGATTCGACCTTAAAGGCTGCTCGTTTGACATTCGCCATGTCAACGCGAAATGCACGATACCCTTTGTTTACTCCTCGCTCGGTTACGGCTTTTTGTGGAACAATCCCGCTACGGGAAATGTTGAGCTTTCGGAAAACAGAACTCGCTGGAGCGCCGACGCGACAAGAAAGATAGATTTTGTCGTTATTGCGGGGAATCCCAAAGAGGTCAGCGAAGCGCTTGCCGACCTGACAGGTCACGCTCCCGAAATGCCGCACTGGGCTACGGGGTTCTGGCAGAGCAGACTCCGTTATGAAACGCAGGAGGATCTGCTTGAAGTCGCAAGACGATACAAAAAAGAAAATATCCCGCTTTCCGTAATAATCGCCGACTATTTTCACTGGACCGAACAGGGCGATTATAAATTCGACCCTGAATACTGGCCCGATGTAAAAGCAATGACGGACGAGCTTCACAGCATGGGGACAAAGCTTGTAGTGTCAATGTGGCCGACAATAAACGAAAAATCCGAAAACTACCGGTACATGCGGGATAACAATATGCTTATACGCACTGTGAAAGGTTCAGACAAGGTCTTTGATTTCTACGGTCCGCAGGCGGAAATAGATGTAACGAATCCCGCGACAAGAGAGTTTGTGTTTTCAAAGCTTAAGGAAAATTATCTTGATAACGGTGTTGACGGCTTGTGGTTTGACGAGGCCGAACCGGAAATTCATCCCGAGCATTTTGACAACCTGCTTTTCCATATCGGCAGGGGCGACGAATACGGTCTTATTTACCCGTATTATTACGCGAAAATGGCTTATGACGGGTTTACAAAAATGGGCGAAACGCCCGTTATTCTGACAAGGGCGGCTTATCTCGGTTCTCAGAAATTCGGCGCGCTTGTATGGAGCGGCGATATTCCCTCAACATTTGAAAGCCTTTCACAGCAGGTAAAGGCAGGGCTTAATATGTCGATGTGCGGCATACCCTGGTGGAATACGGATATAGGAGGTTTCTGGGGCGGAGACACACAAAGCGAGGAATTCAGGGAGCTTATCGTCCGCTGGTTCCAGTACGGAGTTTTTTCGCCTGTTATGAGAGTTCACGGCAACAGAAACCGTCACGGCGAAAAAGCCCGCGATGTTAAAGAACCGTCGGGCGACCCCAATGAAATCTGGAGCTTCGGAGAAAGGAATTATCCGATTCTCAAGAGCCTTGTTCTTCTTCGCGAAAGGCTCAGACCGTATATTGAAGAGCAGATGAAAACCGCATCCATAAAGGGTTATCCCGTAATGCGTCCCATGTTCTTTGATTATCCCGGGGATGAAATATGCTATACGCTCGACGGGCAGTATATGTTCGGTGACGATATTCTTTTCGCACCGATCGTCAACAGAGGGCAAACCGAAAAAGACGTTTACCTGCCGCAGGACGAATGGATTCTGACAAAGTCGGGAGAGGCTTTCGGCAGCGGCCGGCACACCGTAAGCGCTCAGATAAACGAATTCGTCGCGTTTGTCAGAAAAGGCGCTCCGGTAATTGACTGCTTTTGATAAACGGAAAAATGAAGGTTTGCTTTCCGGTCTTTTCTCCGTATAATTCACATTAAGAAAAAAGTTGTTGTCAAATCAGAAACAATCTGCTATTATTGATTAAACTGTTTTCGGAATAATCAGTCCGTATTAAGATTCCGGACGGCAGATTCTTTATCAGGGAGAATGAAAATGAAAAATACCATCCGACTTGTCTTTGCGGTTATGCTCGGCATAACTGTTTTTTCCGTCACGGCGGCGGCTGATGAAAGTGCGGACGCCTTTTATGTTTTTGAGACGGCTGTAAGCGCCGTAACAGAGACTGATGAAACTTTCAACCGGGAAGGTTCTCTTTTCGAAGCGGAAGTTACGGAAGATGACACCGAAGAAACCGCTCCGGAACTGTCCCTGCTCCCCGCCGGTATATTCACGGATAAAAACGAAGACGAGACTCCGGCAAAGGAAGAAAACGATACTTTAACCGATATTCTGACGGGAGTGTTTCCCGAAGTTCCGACGGTAAGCAATGACGAAAGTCCCGACAGTATATTTGACAACAGCATTGCCGAAACTCCGGACATCAGCCTTGACGGAATATTTGAGAATATACTGCCCTCGGCCGAAGAGGAAAACCCGCCCGAAGCCGGAAGCGAAACCGGAGCTGTTCCCTCAGATACCGGTCTTGACGGCGGTAAAAAGCGATTCTGTACCGACGGTCTTGTTTTAAGCGGTAAAGATATTCCTCTTGAAAACGGTAAATACAGTTATGAATTAATTATGAAGCTGCCTGAAAAACTGTATTTTGACAATTATCTCGAAAACCTGTATCAGGGCGTAGCCGGCAAATACAAGCTGCATTATGAAATAGCGGAATCCGACAATCACATTATGATTGCGACAGGTATGTTCAAGAACATTCTGAAGGCAAGTCCGCTTCTGACTATGTACCGCGATATGATAAGCGAGGATTTTTATTCATATCAACTGGATTTAAGAACAAGCGAAGGCTTCACTTTCACGAACAATCTCCGCTATCTGTTCAACGGAGAAGAGCGCGGCTACTCCATTTATTTCAACTATGATTTGCTGACCAACAAACAAACATTTGAAATCGGCAAACCGTGGGATGAAGTTGTCGAATCGGAGCACTGGCTGCAAAGGAATCCGCTGCAAAAGCTTCAGGGCATCTTTCCGCTTTTGTTTCTCCCGCGCCTTTATTCAAACCTCTCGCGTACTGATAAAACATATCGGGGCAGACCTTCCGGTCTGCTCCTTCTTTATTGTTTTTCAGATGCGGCAAAACACCCGGAGTATGGTTTCGGTTCCACGCTCCGGGTGTTGTTTTTTGATTATTCAGTTGAGGCAGCGGAAAACGTCGGATGAATTTTCATTAAAAATCATAATCGGGGGTTACAATTCTTCCGCTTGCCGAGGATTCGACTATCGCGCGGCAGACTTCAACTGTTTTCGCGCCTTCAACGGCATCCGTCGCAACGGGAGTGTTGTTGATGATTGAGTCGGCAAACACTTCGAATTCCCTTGCGGCGTTATGGTTGTTTACGGTTATATCGATAATCTCCGGCTCGTGCGCCATACCGTCTTCGCCCGCGGTGAAAAGAGTCATCGTTGGAGAAGTGTTGTCGCAGATGATTGTTCCCTTTGTGCCGTAAATCAGCGTTCTCATTGTATAGTCGCGCTTGCAACCTGTTGAAACGAAAATCTTGCCCGCGACATTTTCATCAAATTTCATTACCGCTATTGTGGCGTCGTCATAGGCTACGGTCGGCAGGAGTTTATGCATACCGTAAGCGAAAACCTCTTTCGGATCGCCGACAAGCCAGCGCAGAAGGTCAACGGCGTGGCATCCGCCGCCGATTACTCCGTGACGGTCGGGATCGGCGCGCCAGGTATCGACAAGATACATATAATCGTGCGCGTATTCCGATTCGGCAAAATAGATTTCGCCGATTACGCCTTCATCAATGAGCTGTTTCGCCTTTTCAAACGCGGGAGTGAAGCGGCATATCTGACCGACCATAAACTTTGAGCCCGACTCTCTTTCAGCGCGGATTATTTCTTCGCAGTCTTCTCTTTTCAGCGCGAGCGGTTTTTCGCAGAGAACATTTTTGCCCGCGTAAAGCAGCTCGCAGGAAATGCGGGCGTGCTGCTGATCGGGAACAGCGACGGTGACGATATCAATGTCGTTACTGCCGAGAATATCGCGGTAATCGGTATATCTTTTTTCTTCGGGGATGCCGTATCTTTCGCCCGCAAAATCAAGGTTTTCACGGTTGCTGTCACATATAGCGGCGATTTCCGCTCCGTAAGCGAGAGCGCCTTCAATATGAGACATACCGAATTTAAGACCGATGTGGGCGGATTTCAGTTTTTCTGTTCCGTTTGCCTGCATAGTATTCCTCCGTAAATCAGGTAATCAGATCTTTCGTTAAGTGGGATGTGTCGTTGACATTTCTGAAAACGACGCTGCCGAAAGAGTGGGTTCCTTTTTTATAAAAAACAATTCTTGTAACGCTTGTGTTGCAGAATGATATGTCAACATCGTCGGGCAGTTTTTCTTTAAAGCCCATAAGATAAAACGCCATATGCGTTATAAATCCCGCGTGCGAAACAACCGCGACCTTCTCGCCGCTGCTGTATTGAGAAACAATAAGATTTACGGCTCTGGCGGCTCGCTGCTGAATAACTGAGTCCGTGTCGTTTTCGCTGCCCTCGATAAGTCCGCCCGAAAAATCAGCCGACGGGCAGGGTTCGACATATCCGCAGATATCGCGCAGCGCTTCAATTGATGTGCCTCGATAATATGAGGGCTGATGAATCTCAGAAAAAACGGGGTTTACCAAAAGCGGTTTTTCTTCTTTCTGATAATCGAGAATACCTTTTGCGGTCTGCACCGCGCGGTTGAGACAGCTTGAATATACAGCGTCAAGTTTGATATCGGCAAATCTTTCACCGAGCAGACGCGCCTGATACAGCCCTTTTTCGCTGAGGACTGGATCTTCTCTCATATTGTAATCCATATTGTTTATCTGCTCTTCGTCGGCGGCATTTGTTACCGACTGACCGTGGCGGATAAGATAGAGTTCAAGTTCGACAACATCTTTTTCGGGCATATTACACACACCTTTCGTTAAGATTATATCACGCGGGGTGAAGGATATTCAATAGCGTTTGACAAACACAAGTGCGCGGTAGTAAAATTATTTTGCAATTTTAATTAAAAGGAGATTCATTATGCAATATCAGATCAAAGGCAATCCGCTTCCTTATGTTGAAATCAATCTCGAACAGGGCGAACAGGTAAAATGCCAGCGCGGCGCCATGAGCTGGATGTCGGCCGGAATAGAAATGAACACCCAGGGCGGCGGCCTCGGAAAAATGTTCTCAAAGGCTCTCACGGGCGAGGCTATGTTTGAAAATATCTACACGGCGCGCACACCCGGATATATCGCTTTCGCGTCAAGTCTTCCCGGCAACATTCTTCCCGTTCAGATTGAACCCGGCAGGGATGTCATCTGCCAGAAATCCGCTTATCTCGCCGCGACAACGGGAGTTGATATTTCAATATTCTTCCACAGGAGGCTCGGCGCAGGCTTCTTCGGCGGAGAAGGCTTCATTATGCAGAGGCTTTCGGGCAACGGTCGTGCGTTTGTTCAAATCGACGGCAGCGTTGAGGTAAAGGAACTTGCTCCCGGCGAATCGCTTTATATCGACACGGGCTATCTCGCCATGATGGACTCAACCTGCTCGATGGATATTCAGACAGTCGGCAGCGTAAAGAACGCTCTTCTCGGCGGAGAGGGAATATTCAACACGGTTGTCCGCGGACCCGGAAAGGTATATCTTCAGAGTATGCCGGTTGCGAAACTTTCGGCTTCGCTTTACATGCCTCAGGCAGGAAAACAGTTATAAAAAATTTTTTGACATTACAGATAAAAGTTATGTTGTAAAGTCCCAAATCCGTTGACGCACAAGGGTTTTCGTCATTTTTTTCAATCAAAAACATACATACTTGAATTTTTTTATTTATTATGCTATAATTGAGAAAAATAAAATCTCCTTGGAGTGGTCAAAAAATGAGAACCAGAAAACAGGCTCTGGGTGACAGAAACATTGTCGGCGCCAAGATTGAAGAGCGCAGAAAAGCTATCGGAATGAAGCAGAAGGACCTTCTCGCTCAGCTTCAGGTGAACGGCATTGAATTAAACGCATCCGGGCTCTCAAAACTTGAAGGGCAGATTCGCAATGTCACGGATATCGAACTCAAAGCGTTCAGCAAAATACTCGGTGTTTCGGTTGACGAACTGCTCGGTCTTAAATAATCTGTATTAAAAATCGGAAAACCCTGTCTTAACGACGGGGTTTTTGTATTGTTTTTAACATTTTAAAAGTTAAAAATCTATTAAAACAGCTATTTTTCTTTTTTGGAATAATAAAACGAGATATTTATAATATACTATTTTAGAATATGGCATTAAAGAATCATTTTCAATATTAATTATAAGAAAAGAGAGGCTAACGGAAAGATGAAAAAAATCAGTTTAAGAATCGTCAGCGTTATACTGTGCCTTGCGCTTTTGTTCGGCGCGGCGGCTCCCGCGGTATTTTCGCTTGACACGGAGCATCTGACAAATGTGCCGATGATTTATATCCGCGGTCAGGGTCTTGACCTCGGCGTAAAGCAGGAAGACGGCACCTGGGACAAGGTATATCCCCTGACCGTTCCCGACGGTTTTGTAAAGAGTATGCTTACATCCGAAAAAATCAAAAACTTCATAAAATGCTATTACACAAACAACTATGACTGGTTCTGCGACGCGCTTTATGAAGACCTGAAATTGATTTTTGATGATTTCAAACTTGACAACAACGGCAATGTCAGGGACGGCAGCAAGGCTGTTTCGGACTGGCACAAGACGCTCACAAACAAGACGGTTGACGGCAAATATCCCGTTGACAAATTCGCGTTCACCTATGACTTCCGTCTTGATCCCTATGAGGTCGCGGACGAACTCAACGAATACATCGAGGCCGTATGCGAGCTTACGGGCTATGAAAAAGTAGCGGTTCTCGGCAGATGCCTCGGCGCGAACGAAATTCTCGCTTACATTGACAAATACGGCAACGACCGTTTTTCGGATATTATCCTTTACGCAAGCGCGCTTGAAGGCTGCGTGGAGGTATCGCACCTCTTCAACGGCGACGTTTTTGTTGACAATAACGGCACTGTCCGTTTTGTTGATGACTATGATATAAACAAATATATAAACGACGAACAGATTACTGAGTTCATCAGAGCGTTCCTTCATGTTTACAATGCCGTAGGCGGCGTAAAGCTTGCGCTCAATGAAGTGAACAGAGTTTACAAGCTCGTCTGCGACAATGTTGTGCCCCGTATTCTCAGAGATTCATACGGCACAATGCCCGGTTACTGGGCAATGGTTGAGGACGACTGCTATGATTCCGCAAAGAAACTTGTTTTCGGCGGTGTTGAGGACGAGTGGGCAGGCCTTATTGAAAAGCTTGACCATTACCACAACAACGTAGCGCTCAAATCGGAAAAGATACTTAAGCAGTGCGCCGATGACGGCATCAATGTTTACAACATCGAGAAATACGGTTTTGCGGTATTCCCGGTAATCAAGAATACCGAGATGGTCTGCGACAGCACGGTTGACCTCACTCTTGCGAGTGAAGGCGCAACGACGGCTCAATCTTTCAAAAAGCCCTTTGACAAAAACTATATGGCAAACGCGGAAAAGAACGGCACAGCGAAATACATTTCGCCCGACCGTCTTGTTGACGCGTCAACCTGCCTGTTCCCCGACAACACCTGGTTTGTAAAGAATCTGAGGCATAAGACCTTCCCCGACAGTATGAACGCGCTTGTCGCGGAAATGATTAATGCCGAAGGCACATTCACGGTATTTGACAGCGCGGAATGGCCGCAGTATATGGTATTTGACGAGGAGACACAGACCGCCTCACCGATGACCGAAGAAAACTGCAACACGACCGACAGATGGAAGACAAACTTCTTCAAGAATCTGATTATCGTATTCAAGAATCTCGGATACATTATCAAGAAGCTTCTCGGCTGAGAAATGAATTTACCCCGCGGGAAACCGCGGGGTTGTTTTATCTGAAATATTTTTATAAAAGTAATGATTTTATTAGTTGCCTGTGTTATAATGATAAAAGTTATGTATGAAAGGCAGTATGTTTATGCACAATCTCATCAGGCGGAACACGCCGCAGATATTTCAGTCGTTCATTCTTGAAAAAGCAGAAAAGGAAAACGGAAAATCCGTTTATTATATCTCGCAGAGAGCGGGAAAAATCGTGCTGGGCGGAGACTGCAAAATCAGTCAGGCGATGGCTTACTACCGCTATCTCAAAGATTACTGCGGGGTAAATATATCTCACGCGGGCAATACGGAAATGCCCGAAATCACCGAGGCTCCCATGCCCGACAGAGAAATCAGGCACATAATCGAGCAGGATAAAAGGGTGTATATGAACTACTGCACCTTCGGCTACTCCTGCGCCTGGTGGGGCTGGGACGAATGGGAAAAAGAAATCGACTTTATGGCGATGAACGGAATCAATATGCCGCTCGCCGTCATCGGCACCGAGGCGGTATGGTTCTACACTCTGCGCGAGTTCAAATACAGCGAGAACGGCGCTATGAGATATCTTTCGGGACCGGGCTTCTGGCCGTGGCAGCTTATGGGTAATCTGTGCGCGTATTTCCCGCTTTCGGACAAACAGTTCATTGACGCGAGACTTGAACTCGGGCAGAAGATAATCAACCGTCAGGTTGAACTCGGTATGACTCCGATTCTTCAGGGCTTTTCGGGCATTGTGCCGAGAACGATAGGCAAGGTTTTCAAAACGGCAAGGCTCCGTATGGTCAAGCCGTGGTGCAACTTCCCCTGCACCTGCATGCTTGACCCGCTCGACCCGCTGTTTACCAAAATCGGCACTGTGTTTCTTGAAAAACAGCGTCAGCTTCTCGGCGCTTATCACTACTACGCCTGCGACCCGTTTCACGAAAACACTCCGAACTCGAAAAAGAAAAACTATCTTCCCGATGTGGGAAAGACAATTGATAAATTATATAAGAATTTTGACTCGGAATCTGTCTGGGTTATGCAGTCGTGGTCGCTTTATGAGGATATTGTAAAGGCGGTGCCGCAGGGCAGACTGCTCATTCTTGATATTGACGGATTGAAATCGGATGAAACCGGAGGCTTTTTCGGACACGATTTTGTTACGGGCAGAATTCACAATTTCGGCGACCGCACAACGCTGCACGGCAGTATGGATGTTATCGCAGGAAATGAATACGCCTCAGTCAAGGCAAAATATCCGAATGTCTGCGGAACTGGACTGTTCCCCGAGGGCATAAGGCAGAATCCGATGCTTTTCGACCTCGCGTTTGAAATGCTGACAAAAAGCGATAAAACCGAGATTGCGCCGTGGCTTGAAAACTACGCTTTCCGCCGTTACGGCAGTGATGAAAAATGCCTTGCGGACGCGGTAAAGGCTGTTTATGAAACCGCTTATTCGCCCGAATGCACGGGACGGGAAACGGGTTCAATAATTTGCGCAAGACCTTCCACTCACCTGCTACACACCGCTCCGAATGACACGCTCACCGTGCGATATGACAACGCGCGTCTGTTTGACGCTCTTCAGTTGCTTTTGCAGGCGGATAACGCGGAAAAAGACGGCTATGAATACGATGTGTGTGATATTACGCGTCAGGTGCTGAGCAATTTTGCAAATTCGCTCTACACAAAGATAATGACGGCTTATTACGACAAGGATGTAAACTCATTTGAGCGCTGCACAAATCTGTTTCTGAAAGTGCTTGAAGATCTTGACGCTCTTCTTCTGACGCGCAAGGAAATGACTCTGAGTTACAATCTCGCGCAGGCGGGAGCCTGCGCTCTCGACGAAAAAGAGAAGCAGAATTTTGAGCTTAATCTTCTGACACAGTTGACGATATGGGGACCGATGATAAACCCCGTCAATTATGATTACGCGTGGAAGGAATGGGGCGGACTTATAGAGACATATTATCTCAAACGGTGGCACTCGTTTTTTGAGCAGCTGGCTGTCTATTTCAAGAAGCGCAATTATAAAACGGAGACAAGGAAACAGTATTGCGAGCGCAACACCTACGCCGGCAACGGGTTTTACAAGAATTACGAGAAGTTCGAGAAGAACTGGCTGCAAACGGTTGACCCGGCTCAACCAAGCGAAGAGGATACGATTGAATGCGCGCGGAAAATCGTTGAAAAATACGCGAAATATTTTGAAAAATAAATAATACGGGGCTGTCCGTGAGGACAGCCCTTGCTTTTGTTTTACGGAATAAAGTTACGGAAAAGCCCTCTCCGATTTAGGAGAGGGCTTAATTGATGTTTTGAATTAATCTGCGGGGTCGGTGTTTTCCGCCTGTTTCTTTTCTTTGAAAGTCATAACGGTTTTGAAAAGATCGCCGTCGATTATGAGTTCGAACTTACCTCTCTGGACTTCGGTGAAGCTCTTCGCTATTGAAAGACCGAGACCGTTGCCGCCTGTTCTGCGGGATTTGTCGTTGCGCTTGAAGCGCTGAACAAGCTCCTCTTCGGTAAGCGTAATCTTGTTGGCGGAGGTGTTTTTGAGCGATATCTCAACATTGTTGTCTTTTCTGCGGACATCGATAAACACTCTTGTGTCAGGCATAGCGTAATTGCAGATATTGTTGATAAGGTTTTCGAACACGCGCCAGAGCATTGTGCCGTCGCACTCGATGAAGATGGATTCATCGGGAATATCGAGCACGGGCGTGAGATTCTTTTCAGCAAACAGATGCGAGAATTCATCGATAATCTGTGTAAGATACAGAACAATATCAAGCGACTCGAAGTTGACCTCTATTGTGCCCGTGGAGACCTTTGAAACCTCTATGAGATTCTGCAGAAGGTTGTTGAGTTTCTGAGACTGGTTCTTGATGATGCCGAGGTAGTTTTCGAGTTCTTCCTCGTTGCAGCCGCCGCTGCTGACAATATCGGAATAGTTTATTATTGATGTGAGCGGGGTTTTCAGGTCGTGAGAAATGTTTGCGATAAGTTCGTTGCGCATTTCGGTGCTGCGGTTTTTCTCTTCGAGGGCGTTTATCATTTCATCTTTAATTGCGATGAGGTCCTCGTTGATTGCTCTGAAATCGCCGAACATTATGTGGGAATCGGGTATGCTGCCGTAATCGCCGCTCGCTATCTTCTTACTGTTCTCACGCATGGCGTTGAGGTTGAAAGCGATGAGGAAGAAAACCGAGCCGAACACGAACAGGAAAGCGACCTGACTGAAAGCGAAGAACAGGAAATGGAAATCCGAAAGAAGTCCCGTCTCGGAGGTTTTGTATTTATAGACAAAATAGAAAACAATCGCGAGGTCAAAAACGAGAGCCCCGCCCATCGCTATCAGCGTTTTGCCGATAAACGGGATCTTTATGTTTTCGTTTTGCTTTGTCTTTTTTCTGATTTTGTTCGCTATCTTATAGGGAATTGTGTTTTTGAGCACCGAGCCCGATTTTATTCTCGAAGCGAGGGAGATGCAGAAAACGAGAAGAACAATCGACTGGAAGAATTCGATAATAAGAATAATCGCGTTCCACAGGACTATGTTCGTCTCTTTGATATTCGGGACGGATGTCAAAAGAATGAGCGTCAGGGCGAAAGCGGTGAAGGCTATCACTATCAGCACAAGAATATCGAACGGTATTCTGTCAATAAGGAACTGCTTTTTCGCGTCTTTCGGCTTGCCGACTGAATACATAAGCCATCCGAGAAGGAACGCGGCGACGCAGATAAGGATAAACAGGAGAACGAAAACCGCATATCTGAGCGTCATTGAAATATTGAGCAGTTTAAGCGCAAGATAGTAGTTGTCGTGCGCGGTCATATCCTGGCGGACGCAGAGAGTCACCCTTCCCGCGATATTGCCCGTCTCTTCGGAATAAACATTGAGGGTGCGCTTTTCTTTATAACAACAGGCATCGGAATCGTTGTAGTCAAAGTTTTCGTCGCTGTTGAACATAATATCGCCGTTTCTGCCTTCAACCTTGAAAACAATATTGGTGTTTTCGGCGCTGTAATCGGAGACATAGTAATCAAGTGTTTTCTGTTCTTCAGGCGAAAGACCTGCGGGAGTTTCGCTCTGGAAATAAAGGGTTAAATATTTTGATATTTCCTCGTATTCCTGCTCCGATATTTTGCTCATTGCCTTCTGGATGGGATATGTATCAGAGTCGCTTCCGAAGAAGTGATAGTCATACATAAAGTTAATCGCAAGAGCAATCGCCACGGCGATTTCAATGACAAAGATATATGTCAGCGCAACTGTGATTTTGTCGGAAAATTTTTTAAGCTTGAGCATAGTTTATGCCTTCTCCATTTTATATCCGTAACCGAAAACCGAAATTATGTATCTCGGCTGGGCGGGATATATTTCGATTTTTTCCCTGAGGTGTCTTATATGAACGAGGACCGTGTTTTCCGCTCCGAGAGGATCGCACTGCCAGACCTGTTTATAGATTTCCTTGAGGGAGAACACCGTGCCGGCGTTTTCGGCAAGGAGTTTGAGAATGGAATACTCGGTGGGCGTGAGGTTCACGGGCTTGCCGTCAACGGACACCGCCTTTTTGCCGTCATCAATAACTATCGAGCCGTTGCGAAGGATGTTTGCGTCTTCGGGCTGATCGGCGACACTGTCCTGCTTTTTAGCGCGGCGGAGCTGATATTCAACTCTCGCTGCGACCTCGATTCTATTGAAAGGCTTTGTGATGTAATCATCAACGCCCAGGCGGAAAGCCATTCGTTTGTCTTCCGCTTCGCTCTTCGCCGTGAGAAGAATAACGGGAACATCTGAGGTCTTGCGGATTTCGCAAAGCGCCTCTACACCGTCCATCTCTGGCATCATAACATCCATAAGGATAAGGTCTATTTCATTTTCGGCAAGTTTTTCAAGAGCCTGCCTGCCGTTGAACGCCTCAATTATATTGTAATCCTTACTGTCGGCGAGCAGATAAATTCTCAGCGCGCGGACTATGTCTTCTTCGTCATCGCAAATCAATATGTTATACATTTTTTTGCTCCTTTCATTTTTTTGCTTCGGACTTTCATTATTATAATGTAAAAAAACGCGTTTAACAATTACTTTAATAAAATATAATTCCAAATCTTAATGCAATCTTAATAAGTTAACATTTGTTTTGTGACTTTCGCGGTGTTTGCCAACAATCGTCGGCGGATATTAAGATTGCATTAAGACGGGTTTAATCCAATCTTAATGCAATGCATAATTGAATCTTAAGCGGCGGAAAAATATAATTGAGTCAAGACAAGGGCGAAAGCCCGGATAAAACACGAAGGGGTATATTACAATGAAAAACACAAGAAACGACAAACTTATCTGCTGGAACAGAAAGAACGAAAACGGCACGGTTACGGAAAAATATCACTGCGGCAATTCGGTTATCGGCGTTTCAAGATTCAAGAACCTTGTTTCCGATGAAAACTGCGTTGTTATTTCTTTTGAGCGCGGCAGACTCAACCACAATCAGAGAGTTGATATCGCGCGCAGGCTCGGCGCGGATTTAACCTCCTGTTGCTTCGACAGCCACACAATCTACGGCAGAGCCGTGTAATTAACATAAGAATAGAGGAACAAAAATTGAAAAAAATAATATCTATGATGCTTATTGCGGCAATACTTATTGTGCCGTTTTCGGTCTGCGCGAGCGCGGATGATGAGAAAGTCATAATGAACATAGGCACAACTCATTATCCGTTGAAAACCGGAACGACCTTGCTGAGAATAGTTCTTAACAGCAAATACGTTTCGTTCGGCGATGATGTTGTTGTGAAGGTTATTTCAAAAGGTTACAACAATGAGGAAAAATCGCAGGTTTACAGCGGCGACTCCCTTGTCTGTGTGTTTGAGAAAGACCGCGCCGCAAAAGAGGCCAATCCCGTTATATATGTAAAGGATTCTCTTGAGCCTTATCAATTCGGTCATGTCATCATCAAGAAAGACTCCGTTTTTGACAAGGACGGTAACGGAAACCCCGGAAAATCGGTATCGACATCGGGCGTGGGAGATTACCGCATATCAAGCAATCCGACCGATTCGCAGCTTTATATGGATAAAAAGTTTGTTGTCGGTCAGGATATTACATTTTATTTCGGATTCCCCGTTGATTTTTATTATGACGGCGAGCTTATCGGAGAAAACACCGACGAGCTGGATTTCACATTTGACAAGACCGGCGACCACTGCATTGAAGTTTACAAATTCGGAATAATGATTGACAAATATGAATTTCATATTGAGTATGAGGACACCGTCGGCAGAGCCGAAGAGCAGTTCGGAAATTCCGTAAGCGGATTCCTGACATCGCTGTCATTATTCCCTCTGTCCGGCGTTTTCGGTCTGTTTTTCCCGATTCTCGGCTACGCGGCTTTTTTAGGTCCTGTTTTGTCGGGAGAAAATATGGTGGCAAGCTTTTTCAACCTTGTAGCCAGCTGGTTTAATTGATACGGCACCGCTGTTTAAAATATAAATGCCGCTGTAACACGGCTGACAGGAGATTTTAATAAAAAAGTAATTTCAGTTATTCTGACGCAGAAAGGAGAATTGCAAATGGCACTTATTATGGCTATGTGTTTAAGCGTTCTGCCGCTTATTCCGGTTTTCGCGCCGTTTTACCTCATCTATGAGGCGGGCGAATATGTTGTCACAAACTTTTCCGACGGACTCGGAATGTTTTTTGACAGTATAGGTCAGATTTTTTAAGAAACACAAGACAAAATCCTTTTTATTGTTTTTTCTTTTCACAATTACCGCAGAAAGCGTATCCTTATCCGGGTGCGCTTTTTTGCTTTTCGGAAATTAACAGTAATTATTTGTGATTTTAACATAAAAAAACACCGAAATAACATTAATTTTCATCATTTCAAAAACAAAATCTTTATAAAAAGTATTGATTATTATGCTTTAATACTGTTATAATACTAAATTACCAAAAGGGATTACACCTTCGCATTTTTTTGTGATTCCGCTTTGAATTGGAGTGAAATAAATTTATGTTTTCAAATCAGATTATGATTGTCTGTATGACCGCGGCGGCATCCGTCCTGGCTCTGCTCTTCGCGGTATTTACGGCTAAAAGAGTGCTTAAATTCGACGAAGGCACGGACCTTATGAAAAAAATATCGCAGGCGGTGCGCAAGGGAGCGAACGCTTACCTCAACAGGCAATACAGAATAGTTATTGTCTTTTTCGGGGTGCTTTTCGTTGTGCTCGGAGCAATGGCGTTCCGCGGACTTCTCACGCCTTATGTTCCGTTCGCTTTTCTGACGGGCGGATTTTTCTCCGGGCTTTCGGGATTTATCGGCATGAAGATAGCGACCGCGTCAAACGCGAGAACGGCGAACGCTTGCAGGGAAGGGCTCAACAGAGGTCTGCGCGTGGCGTTTTCGGCGGGCTCGGTTATGGGCTTCACTGTTGTAGGTCTCGGTCTGCTTGACATTACAATCTGGTTTTTCCTGCTTAAATTCGTTTTCAAGCTTCCCGACAATGAGGTTACGGGAGCGATGCTCACCTTCGGTATGGGTGCTTCATCAATGGCTCTGTTTGCCCGTGTGGGCGGCGGAATTTTCACAAAGGCCGCCGATGTGGGCGCGGACCTTGTAGGCAAGGTTGAAGCGGGCATCCCCGAAGACGACCCGAGAAACCCCGCTGTTATTGCCGACAATGTAGGCGACAACGTGGGCGATGTCGCGGGTATGGGCGCGGACCTTTATGAGTCATATGTCGGTTCGATTATTTCATCCTGCGCGCTCGGTGTTTCGGCGTTCGCCAATTTCAGCGCGATGGCTCTTCCGCTCTGCATAGCGGCTATCGGCGTTCTCTGCTCGGTAATCGGCACATTCCTTGTCAGGACAAAAGAGGGCGCGACACAGAAGCAGCTTTTAAGGGCGCTTTCAAAGGGCACGAATTTTTCGGCGATTCTGATTGCCGTCATCGCTTTTCCGCTTGTATATTATATTCTCGGTAAAGACAACTGGCAGATTTATTTCGCTATTTTCGCGGGACTTGTTTCGGGCGTTCTCATCGGTCAGTCGACTGAGTATTACACATCCGACAGCTACAAGCCCACGCAGAATCTCGCAAAGGCAAGCGAGACCGGCACGGCGACAATTATTATCAACGGTCTTTCGGTCGGTATGCTTTCGACGCTTATTCCGATTGTTATTGTTTCAATCTGCGTTCTTGTCGCGTATTTCGTTTCGGGCGGAGCGGCAAGCGCTTCAAGAGGCCTTTACGGCATAGCTCTCGCGGCGGTCGGCATGCTTTCAACCCTCGGTATCACTCTCGCCACAGACGCTTACGGTCCCGTGGCGGACAACGCGGGCGGTATCGCCCAGATGGCGGAGCTTGAAGAAAAAGTCAGGGAGAGAACGGACGCTCTTGACTCGCTCGGCAACACGACGGCGGCTACAGGCAAGGGCTTCGCAATCGGTTCGGCGGCTCTTACGGCTCTTGCTCTTATGGCTTCATATATTGACAAAATCAAGGTTATTCCCGGCGGCGCGGAAAAAATAGCAAATCTCAACATAAACAATCCTTCCGTGCTTATCGGTTTATTTATCGGCGCTTGTCTGCCATTCGTTTTCGCGGCGCTTACGATGAATTCCGTCGGCAGAGCGGCGCAGAGCGTTGTTGTCGAGGTCCGCAGACAGTTCAAGGAAATCGCGGGACTTATGGACGGCAAGGCGGACGCGGATTACGCGAAATGCGTTGACCTCTGCACGAAGTCGAGCCTTCGCGAAATGGTATTCCCCACCATAGTCGCTGTGGCCGTTCCCGTTATTGTGGGTATGGTTCTCGGCTGCACGGGCGTTGTCGGTATGCTCGCGGGCGCGACAGCGTCGGGCTTCCTTATGGCCGTGTTTATGTCAAACGCGGGCGGCGCGTGGGACAACGCTAAGAAATATATTGAAAGCGGCAATTTCGGCGGCAAGGGTTCAGACAATCACAAGGCCGCTGTCGTAGGCGACACGGTAGGCGACCCGTTCAAAGACACATCGGGACCGTCAATCAATATTCTTATCAAACTGCTTTCGATGGTGTCAATCGTATTCTCCGCGCTTATTGTAAAGTTTTCGATTCTTTGATTAATATTAAAACGGTGAACTCTCAGAGATCACCGTTTTTCTTTTTCCGCATCCGATTCTCAACGCGGCGTTATTGAAAAAAAGGAAATAAACAGTAAAGTATAATTGAGAAAAGACAA
>CADAER010000018.1 GCA_902787025.1 Oscillospiraceae bacterium
CTCCCTATTTCTTCACCTCAGCGCAATGCCTTCATCTGCCACCGGCAGCGGCATTCCGCTTCGCCCTTCGGCAGAGGTCTCCACCGGAGACCCGCGCCCTCAAGGGGAAGGCTTTGACCCTCTCCGTCGCCTTCGGCGACACCTCTCCCAAAGGGCGAGGCAAGTAAACTCCCTCCGTCGCCTGCGGCGACACCGTCTCGCCTGCCGGCTCGGTCGGCGCTTCTGCCTTACGGCAGAGGTCTCCACCGGAGACCCGCGCCCCAAAGGGCGAGGCAAGTAAACTCCCTCCGTCACGGCTGACGCCGTGCCACCGTCTCGCCTGCCGGCTCGGTCGGCGCTTCTGCCTGCGGCAGAGGTCTCCACCGGAGACCCGCGCCCCAAAGGAGGAGACTATGCGGGAGGGGAGATTGAGGTGGATTTATAATCGGGTAAGGGCGGAGCCCTTCCGCAATTATTCATTATTCACTGTTCATTATTCATTTGTTAAGGCGGGTGGTGAAGGGGAAAAAGGAAAAAGCGGGCAGCCCTGGGGCTGTCCGCTGATGGGTTTGTATTCTGAGATTAATTATTTATAGGTTTTTCTGCTGAGCTGGAGTTTTTCGGCTTTATTGCTGTTGGGGCAGCCGTAATAAAGTATAAAATCATCATAGGGATTGTCGATTTCGATTCCGAAGAATCCGCAGATTGATTCAAGCAGCGCCCAGAAGCGTCTTCTCCATACCATAAGCATAATGTTTTCCTCCTTCTTTTTATCTTACGGCTTTTCTGCCGAGCTGAAGTTTTGCCGCTTTTTTGCTGTTCGGGCAGCCGTAATAGCAGATGTATCTGCCCGGATCGAGGGGATCCGCGCCCGTGAAGTCTTCAATTCCGCCTATTTCCCTGTCGCGGCGGAAAAGACCGATGAACCAGTTCCATATTCCCGAGAAAAATGACCACATAACAGTTTCTCCTTATCGCTTTTTCATTTTTATTTGTTCGTTTTATCTGTATGATTTTCTGCCGGTCTGAAGTTTAGCCGCCTTATTGCTGTTGGGGCAGCCGTAGTAATCCATAAACTCTCCGGGATCTCCGCCGCCGCCTTCGTCACGGTGAAAGAGATTTTTGAACCAGAGCGCTATCCGTCTGAAAAATGCGCGCATAAAGAACACTCCTTCCGTGTTTTATCTGTAAAGATTTCTTTTCGTCTGAAGTTTTGCCGCCTTCTTGCTGTTGGGGCAGCCGTAGAAGGTCGCGAAGGGATCGCCGCCTTTGCGGTTGCTGAGTTTTTCGACGGTTTCCGGACTGAGTCCGTTTCCGCCGGGAGTGTTTTCCGCGGCGGGTTTTCCGGCGGGTTCCGCCGCCGGCTTGTCTTTACGGCGCGGCGCGTTTCCTGCCCGTGATTTTATCCGTTTTAAAAAATCGCCCACGGCGGTTACTCCTTCCGCGTTTTATCTGTAAAGATTTCTTTTTGTATGAAGTTTCCTTGCCGATTTGCTGTCGGGACAGCCGTAATAAATCTGAATAAATGCTTCAAAGGGATTTTCGCCTTTGAACAAACGGTCAAAGAAATCGCGGGTTATCCACCATATTCTGTGCCACACATCCATAATAAAACCTCGTTTTATCTGTATAATTTCTGCTTCATCTGCAGTTTTTCGGCTTTCTTGCTGTTGGGGCAACCGTAATACATAATGGGCGGGAATAATTTCCAGAGAAAATCGATAAAGAAACGCGCGACGGGGTTGTCAACAAAGAGCCAGTAAATGAAATCCATAATCATACCTCCGGTATTATCAGTTTCGCCTGTTTTATTTCTTCGCCGTAGTAGGCGCCTATGGTGCCGTCGGCGGGGTTTACGAGCACGCCCGTGTAGGAGCCGTATTTTTTGAGCATCCTGCCGTGAATACGGTCGTCGCCCGTGCTGTACTGAAGTTCGCTCTGCGTGGGGTGGCTGTGGATGAAGCCCAAAAACCTCATCGGCTTTTTGTTGTCGCACTCGCTGCCGCAGAGACCTTTATCGGAACTATTATAATAGTTTTTGTTTATTATTGCAAGTTCGCTTTCGACGGTTTTGAGAATTTTGCCGCTGAAAATCGCGTTATCCTCGGCGCGGTAAGCGCCGTCGCAGGGGATGACATAGCGGACCACGCCCGTGCTGCCGTTTTCGAAACCGATAAGCGCCATCTGCTGCTCGAACATCGAGAGCGGATTTTTTTCGCCCATATGGAAATACTGTTTTATCGAGCGGTAGGCGTCGGGCTCGATTATCAGTTCGTAGGCGTTTTCGTCATCGCCCGAAATCTCATAGAATTCTGTGTCGGGGAAGCGCGCGAAGAGGTCGTTTTTATAAACATCCGCGGGGGGATTTTCGAGGCTGTCGCGGTAGCAGAAGAGAGGCTCGCCCGAGTCGAAATCCATTGTGTGAACGGAATCGCCCTTGCATTTTTCCTTGTATTCACAGTCCTTGCACTTTTCGGGAAGGGGTCTGTTCCTGAAATATTTAAAACCGTTCCTCCACACTTCGCTCAGGCTGTCTTTGAGGATGTTGCCCTGAATAAACTCGGGTCTGTGCGGGACGTTCGGGCAGACGAAAATGTCGCCGTTTACGAGGATGGAGGCTCCGTAAATGCCCGTGAAGCACAGAAAGCGTCTGTGGTCAAGCAGGTTGTTCAGAAAATGCGGGCAGCCCCAGATGATTTTTGTGTTGCGCGGGTTCGAGTTTATCTTGTTGGCAAGCCCCGTGAGGTAGAGAATCTCCTCGCGGTTGAGAAGGAGGTTCATATTGTCGAGCGCTCTGCCGATGGGGTCCATAAAGCTTACTCTTATTGAGTCAAGCCCTATGGGGTTGAGGATTTTGTAAAGCTCCTCGAACTCGTAAACATTGCGCTTGTTAGCGGTGAAGGTGACTTGCAGGTGGTCGAGGAAAGCCGCCGCTTTGAGTTTTTTGAGCGCTTCGATTATCTTGTCGTAGCTGCCCGGCAGGTGGCGCAGGGAATCGTGCGTTTCTTTAAGGCCGTCAAGGCTTACGGTGATGGTTTTCATACCGCTCGCTTTCATCTGCTCTATGACTTTATCCGTGATTAGAGAGCCGTTTGAGACCATGCCCCAGTCAAAGCCCATCGCGGTGATTTCGGTCATAATTTCGAACAGGTCCTTGCGAAGGAGAGGCTCGCCGCCCGAAATGTTTATCATCGTGTAGGTGCCGATGTTTTCTTTCAGGTCGCGCATAGCCGATAAAATCTGCTCTTTTGTGAGGATTTCCTCGCTGTTTATGTCGCAGCGGCTGCCGCACTGGTCGCAGGCGGCGTTGCACTTTTTTGTTATTTCAATGAGAAGGGTGTAAAGCGGATATTTTTCTTTGATTTTTTCTTTCATTGTTTCGCTCCGGTCGGGTGTTTTATTGAAATATAACGCGGGGATGTTATGAGGGTTTTGCCGGAATGTGTCGGAAAAGTAAACAATCCCGCGGGGAGTCGCCGGTTAAAGAAGGTCTTTGTACTGATAGCATCTTATGTAATCGACTTTAAACTCGGCGGGCCAGTTCTCGGCGGGGGTTTTGCTTATTTCGCCCGTGCCGTGGCGGTCGGAGTTCTGCACGCCGTTTTCGCCCGCGAACTCGCAGGAGAGAAGGAAATATTCGGGGTTTTGCGAGACGCCGCCGTCGGGAGTCAGCCTGCCTGTTTCTTTGCCGTTAATGTAGAAAATATATTCATCCTTGGTCCATTCGAGGCCGTAGGTGTTGTATTCGTTGTAGGGGTCGTTTTCGATGTAGCATTTGCCGACGGAATCGCCCTTGTGGTCTTCGCCGTAGCCGTCGTAGTGGATGCCCGATGAGATATAGTCCCCGCCCCACGCGTAATCCTTGTAATAGAAGGATTCGAAAACATCGACCTCGGTGCCGTCGGCGCCCGAGCCGTCAACATTGTAAACGCCGTCGTCGTTCATAAGCCAGAAGGCGCTCCACATTCCCGTCGCGGCGGGCAGGATGCAGCGGACCTCGAAGTAGCCGTAGGTCTGCTCGTATTTGTTGCGGCTGACGACCTTGCCCGTATACCAGCCGGGCTTGTAGGGCTTTATCCAGTCGTATTCGGTGTAGCGGTAGGGCAGAGCCTCATCCTTGTATTCGGCTGAAATGACGAGACAGCCGTCCTCGACGCGCACCATATCCTCGTGCCAGTAGCCGCCCTTGCGCTCGGTTATCCACCAGGAGAAATCCCATTTTGTGCGGTCGAGGGTGTCGCCGTCGAACTCGTCGCTCCAGACAAGCTCGAATTTGCTCATATCCACCTCGCTGCCCTTTGTGTAGGGCTTGCCCGAAATCTGCCCCGCGAGGGAGTTGAAAAGGGCGCTCACGCTGAGGAAAAACGAGATTATCGCTTTGAATACAGGTCTGAACATAACAGCCACCTCAAAAGATTTATTTTCCCTGTTGCCTATAAAAATATAATATCACACTATTATAAAATTGCAATAATATGTAAAGTGTTTTTGTTGCAATTATAATTCCCGGATAGTATAATGAATTTATATCAGGACTGCGGAGGTGCGCCGTGTTTGTAAAATCGATTTTTCTGAAAATAACCGCGACGGTCATAACCCTTGTTATGCTTCTTTTCGCGGGTCAGGACAAGACGGAGGAGTATGACGTCAGGAGCCCGGAAGAATGCAGGCTCAACTTCACCGTGCTTTCGGACTGCCATATTGAGGGCAACAATCTGCCGAGATATCAGGTTTTCGCGCGCTCTCTGCGGAATGTCATTAAGAATAAAAGCGGGAATGACGCGGTCATCTTCCTCGGCGACAGCACGATGAACGGGCAGAATATTGAAAACCTGCTCTTTCACGGCGCGGTTTCGATGCTTCTCGGAAAGGAAACGGTTCTGCCCGTAATGGGAAACCACGACATCGGCAACGGAAACGGGGATTACGGCACGCTTCAGAGGCGCTGGTACGACTACACGCAGGCGTTTTTCGGCAGAGAGCTTGAGCATCCGTATTATTACGAGGTTGTTGACGGCTATTACTTCATTGTGCTGGGTACGGAGGCGCAGACGGTCAATGAGATGTATATGTCGGACGAGCAGTTCGACTGGCTTGACGGCGTGCTGGAGAAGGCGTCGGGCAGCGGGAAGCCCGTTTTCGTTTTCTCGCACCATCCCGCGGATTACGCGACGGACATGCAGGGCAACGAGACATCGCGCCTTACCGACACGCTTGCGCGGTACAACAGGGAGCACGACCTTGTAAGCTTCGTCGGTCATACGCATATGCTGCTCTATCTTTTCTGGTCGTTTCACGATTCAGACGGGTATCCCGAAATATATCTGCCGCGCCTGACACAGTTAGCGGGCGACGACAACGAGATATATAAAGAAAGCGGCATAGGAATTGAAGTTGAAATATATGAAAACGAGGTTTATGTCAGGGGCAGGGATTTTTACAACGGCGAGTGGCGTTACGACACCGTTGACGAAAAGATGTGCGAAATGACATACGGTCTCAAAAACCCCGTCAGATAGAGGGAGGAAAAATGTCTGTCATATGGAATCCCTGGCACGGCTGCACGAAGATAAGCCCGGGCTGTAAGAACTGCTATGTTTACCGCCTTGACGCCCTTCACGAAAAGGGGGAGGAGAGCAGTATCTGCAAAAAGACGGGCAATTTCCGCCTGCCCGTTATGAAAAACAGGAGCGGAGAATATAAAGTCCCGACAGGCTCTTATATCTACACCTGCTTTACCTCCGATTTTTTCCTGCCCGACGCGGACGCGTGGAGGGACGAGGCGTGGAGGATGATAAAGGAGCGGAGCGACTGCGCCTTTATGTTCTACACAAAGCGGATTGACAGATTTTCGCAGTGCGTTCCCGAGGACTGGGGCGACGGATATGACAATGTTATTATCGGCTGCACGGTTGAAAACCAGGCGATGGCGGACTACCGTTTGCCGATATTCATAAACGCGCCGATAAAGCATAGGAAGGTCGGCATTGAGCCGATGCTTGAGCGGATTGACATTTCGAAATATCTTGACGGAAGAATACCGGGCGTTACGGTCGGAGGGGAATCGGGGACTTACGCGAGGCCCTGCGATTTTGACTGGGTGCTTGACATACGCAGGCAGTGTGTTGAAAACGGGGTTTCGTTTTCATATCATCAGACGGGGTACCGTCTTATCAAGGACGGACGGCTCTATCTTGTTCCGAGAAAGCTTCAGCATTCGCAGGCAAGGAAAGCGGGTATTGAGTACAGGGTGAAAAAGTAACCGCTTACGGTATTTACGGAGGAATATATGTCGGAAATCATCGCCTTTTTTCTCGTTCTCGTAACCGCTTTCGGCGGGCTGTTCAATTTTTACAGCCCCGGAAAAGAAACGGAGTTCGGGACGCAATACCCTGTTGAGGAAAGAAATATGGAAAAATACAGAGGAATATACTCCTGCGCGGGCGAGTGCGGAGGAGTGCCGACGCTTTTCGTAAACGGCGAGCCTTATCCCGCTGCCGCTTATATGACATATCTTGAGGAATACAACGACTACGGTCTGTTCGCGGACGCGGGCTACGCGCTGTTCTCGGTTCCCGTTCTGTTTTCGGGCAGATGGATAAGCGCTACGGAGCTTTTCAAGCCTTTCCACGCGGGAATATTCGACATTAAGGGCGAGCCTGATTTCTCGACTCTCGACGCGTCGGTGAAGAGAATACTCGACGCCTGCCCCGGCGCGTATATCTTTCCGCGTGTAAATATGTCGATGCCGCTGTGGTGGATTGAGGAAAACCCGGACTGCACGGACGGCACGGGAGTGAGGGAATCGCTGTTTTCGGAAAAATACCGCTCGACAGCGGCGGAAATGCTCAGAGCCGTGATAAATCACATAAACGAAAGCGATTACGCCTCGCATATTGTGGGCTATCAGCTCGCGGGCGGAAACACGGAGGAGTGGTTTCACTTTGACATGAACGGCGGAGCGTGCGAAAACGCGGAAAAGCCGTTTAAAGAGTATCTTGAAAAATATCATCCCGACCGCGAATATAAGGGCCTGCCCGATCTGTCCGCTCTTAACGGCAAGGGGCCTTATCACAAGGACGGATATCTCGCGGACTATCTCGAATTCGCGAGCAACGCGGTGGCGGATGACATCTGCTATTTCGCTTCTGTCGCGAAAAAGGAGACTGGCAACAATGTGGTTGTCGGCACGTTTTACGGCTACTCGCTTGAGGTTACATCCCCTCTTCACGGCACGCACGCGCTGAAAACGATTCTCGCCTGCGACAATATAGATTTTATCTGCTCGCCGAATTCATATTACGGAGTCAGGAACATAAACGCGGACTGGACCGAGATGTATCCCGCTGATTCGGTGCGGCTTCACGGCAAAATCTGTATGCAGGAGTGCGACATAAGAACGCATCTGACGAAGCTGCTCGCGGACGGCGCTCCCGAATATGACGAAGGGAAAAATATGACGGCTGAGGTCTGGCATCCGCTGAAAAGCAAGGAGCAGACCTTCGCGGCTGTAAGAAAATCCTTCGGAAGACAGCTCGTGAAGGGCAACGGCTTCTGGTGGTTCGACATGTGGGGCGGCTGGTATGACAGCCCCGACATTATTTCGGAAATGAGTGAAATGCGGGAGATTTACGTTTCCTCACTTGCGGACAAAAACAGGAAAAGCGTCGCGGAGGTCGCTGTGTTCGCTGACGAGAGCGCTTACAAATATATGACCGCGTGCGGACTGCGCAACACGGCGTTCGACCGCCGCCTTGAGCTGGGGAATATGGGCGCGCCTTATGATTATTATGATATGAGCGATTTTGAGGCGGTTTACAAAAACTACAAGGCGATAATTTTCCTTTCGGATTTAAAGACGGAATACCTGAAAAACGCGCTCGCCATCTGCAAAAAGGAGAATATAAAATATATTTCCACCTCGAATATAAAAACGGAGTTTTCCGCGAAGGAGTTCCGTTCGTTCTGCGAGGCGCGGGGCGTTCACATTTACTGCGAAACGGACGATATTGTTTATATAAATGAGAATTTTGCCGTTATTCACGCGAACACCGCGGGCGAAAAGAAGATTGATCCGGGCGGGAAGCGGAAATACTCCGAACTGCTGCGCGAAAACGGATTGAACGGCGAAGGCGCGGTTCTTACGGTTGAAATGAAGGCGGGGGAGACAAAAATCTTCGCGCTGAAATAACTGTTACGGGGGTGTCGCATTGACACTTGAAAAACACTTTGAAAACACGATTTTCGCGGCGTTCGACAGGGGCGGACTTGTAAGAGATGAGACTGTCGCTTTCATTTATCCCGGTGAGGAAAAAACGCTTCTGTCGGAAATTGAGGAAATTGTTTCGGTTCGGTCATCCGACGGAAAAACCGTTTACGGACAGGGGAAGGACTATGTTCTGCGCGGCGGGAAAATAGCTCTGTCCGAGGGCTCGGCTGTTCCCGTCATCACTCCCGAAGTTTTTTATTCCGACGGCGAGGAGCCGATTTTAAAGGTGCTCAAACCCGACGGGAGCGAGTCGCCCTGCTATTTCAACGCGACGGGCACGATGGGTAAATATCAGGTGAAGGTTACATATATTCCGCGCGGGCAAAAGCGGATTCTTCCGTCCTGCGACGGCAGGTTCGGGCGGTTTCTCGGTCTGCTTGAAAGCGGAAAGGATGCGACGGTTTTCTTTCACGGCGACAGCATAACATACGGGGCGAACGCGAGCCTCGTTCACAATATTCCGCCTTATCAGCCGTCTTATCCCGTTCTGTTCGTCTGCGCTCTCGCGGAAATCTACGGTTATTCGGTTAAATTCGCCCTGCCCTGCGCGGACGGGGCTTACGGCGGTCCTTTCCCCGCTTCACCTCGCGGAAAAAGGGGAACAATCACGCTTGTAAACACCGCGGTGGGCGGATGGACCTCGGAGGACGGAGTGAACCGTCTCGGCACGCACATTACGCCGCAGGCTGAAAAATACGGCTGCGACCTGTTCGTTCTCGCCTACGGGATGAACGACGGCGGACGCTCCCCCGGGGAGACCGCCGCGAACTGCGGAAAAATCGCGCGGCATATGCTGTCGATTTGCGAAGGCGCTTCGGTTATGTTTGTTTCGACGATGCTTCCGAATCCCGACGCTCTGCACGGCTGGAACGCGAATCAGGCAGTTCAGGAGCCTGAACTCGCGAAGCTTGCCGACAGGCTGAACGGGGAAGGGATTCCCTGCGACACGGCTAGGGTGACGGCGGTCAGCGCGGAGATTCTGAAAAGAAAGAAATTCATCGACATTACGGGAAACAACATAAATCATCCGAACGATTATTTTTCGCGGGTTTACGCCGCTGTTCTTCTGGAGACTCTGCTTGGATATGACTCGGAAATACCCGCCGACAGAAAGCCCTTTGAGGAGGATTGAATATGAAAAACATAATCAACATCATCAACTTTGTGAGAAGCTGCGAGCCGAGGGAGGAGGACGATTCCTACCTTTTCCCGACTCTGGTAAACGAGCTTGACCTGTGCGACAAATACGGCTTCAAATCAACCGTTCTGTTTCAGTATGACGCGCTGATTGAGCCGAAGTATATCGAGCTTGCCCGCTCTCACGCGGACAGGTGCGAATACGGTCTGTGGCTTGAAATCACCGAGCCGCACTGCGTTGACGCGGGGCTTCCGTGGAGAGGCAGATACAAATGGGACTGGGAGAATAACGTAAACTATCTTCACGGCTATGTTCCCGAGGACCGCAAAAAACTCATCGACACGGCTTTCAACAAATTCAGGGAGATTTACGGCGAATATCCCGCGGTTTTCGGCTGCTGGACGATGGACGCCGTTTCATACAGATATATTGAGGAAAACTACCCCGTTGTTTCCGCCTGCATCTGCCGCGACCAATACGGCACGGACGCAAACACGATGTGGGGAGGCTACTATAACGGCGGTTATTACGCGAGTTACAACAATATGCTCTGCCCCGCTTCGGACCGTTCGAGGCAGATGAGAACTCCCGTTTTCCGTATGCTCGGCCCCGACCCGCTCAGGCAGTATGACCTGGGACTGGGCGACCCCGAGGCCATTCAGGTTGTTTCGACGATGGAGCCTGTTTACCCGGGGAGCGGCAGCAGCAGAAACTTTGTGGAGTGGTATTTCCGTGAGAGTTTCAACGGCAAGTGCCTCTCGCACGCCTACGCTCAGTTGGGACAGGAAAACTCGTTCGGCTGGAATCTTATAAAAAACGGTCTGTCGATGCAGTTTGAGATTCTCGACCGCGAGGTTAAAAAGGGAACTGTGGACCTTATGACTCTGAGCGAGACGGGAAAATGGTTCTCGGAGAATTTCGAAATGACTCCGCCCGCCGCGATATGCGCCGATTCGGACTATGATAAAGACGGATATAAAACCGTGTGGTTCAGCTGCAAGGATTACCGTATGAATATTCTTTATCAGGACGGCAAAGCGTGGATCCGCGATTTTCAGTTCTTCGACGACAATTTCCACGAGAAATGCCTTGACACGGCTGAGGATTTGAGGGATTACGCGATATTCAACCTGCCTGTGGCGGACGGTTTCCGCTTCAGCAAGGACGACATAAGAGCGGGCGTTTATGTTTTTAAAGACGGCGAAAAAGCGGCGCTCGGCGAGAATTTCATTACTAAAACAGACGATGCTGAAAACAGCGCGACCGCGGAAATTCCAGGAAAAGTCCGTTTCACAATGAGCGAAAAGGGAATTGAAATTTCTCTCGGAGAGGGGCTTTACCTCGGATTTGTTTATCATCCCGATTGCAAGGTTCCCTATACGAAGGTAACGGAAAAGGAGCTGTTTATGCGTTTCAGGGGCAGGCTCGCGGAGGATTACGCCTATTCGCTCAGACTCGCCTGCGGCGGATTTGAGGAAAAGGACGGTATGATTACGGTTCAGCCCGAAAACGGAAAGATAGTGTTCAAACCCACCGCGAACTGAGGAGGCAAAAAATGATTATTGAACTTGTTACCTATATCGGCGTGGGAATACTCTGCCTTATCTTTGCCTTTCTGCTGATTAAAAAACAGAAAATCAATCTCATACACGACTACCATCACAAAAACGTTACCGAAAAAGATGTTCCCGCCTACACGAAACAGATGGGGTTGGGCCTTCTGCTTATCGGAGCGGGCTGCGTTGTTACGGGAATAATCAATTTCTTCACGAAAAAGCAGTTCGGAATAATTGCGCTTGTCATCGCCTCCGTAGCGGGGCTGGTTGTTACGAACAAAGCGCAGAAGAAATATAACGGCTCGTGGTTCAGTTGAAAAGCGAAACAGTATGAAATACATTAAGTTTATAGTTCCGTTTGTTCTTGTAATCGCCCTTATATGCTCAGGCGCGGTTTATGTCAACGATTATTACCGCGCGGATGAGAGGGCTGTTGAGGCGCTTGAATCCGACGGCGGAGCGGCTGTTTCACAGGAGAGTTTCGGCTGGTATTTCGACGGACCGTCAACGGAAAACGCTCTGATATTTTATCCGGGCGGCAAGGTTGAGGAGACGGCTTACGCCCCTCTGCTTCATAAGCTCGCGAGCGGCGGCGTTGATGTTTTTCTTATCAGAATGCCCGCGCGGCTCGCGTTTCTCGGTATGAACAAAGCGGAGGACATAATAAGCAATTTCAACTATGAAAACATATATATCGGCGGTCATTCGCTCGGCGGCGTGGCGGCGGCTTCCTTCGCGGCGGAAAACGGGGACATTGACGGCCTTGTTCTGCTCGCCTCATACTCGACGAAGGAACTGCCGGACAATCTGCCCGTTCTGCTGATTTACGGCTCGGAAGACGGCGTTCTCAATAAAGAAAGTTATGAAAAGAGCAAAACGAATCTGCCCGCCGGTTTTACGGAGGAAATAATCGAAGGCGGAAATCACGCGGGTTTCGGCTCATACGGAGCGCAGAAGGGCGACGGAAACGCGGCGATAACTCCCGCTGAGCAGGCGGACGGGACGGCTGAAATAATCGAGAATTTCATCACGCGTAAATAGAAAGAGGATTTGCTTATGTGGGCAATGATTTACCCCGTATTGATAATTGTTTTTTCGAATATTCTTTACAATATCTGCACGAAATCGACACCTAACGAGGTCAACGCCTTCGCGACGCTGAGTATTACATATCTCATCGCCGCGGCGGTTTCGTTCGCGATATTTTTCATTTCATCAAAGGGGAAAAATATCATTTCGGAATTCGGCAAAACGAACTGGACGACGTTTGTGCTGGGAGTTGTGATTATCGGGCTGGAGCTGGGATATATCATAGCCTACCGCAACGGCTGGACGATGAACACCGCCTCGGTTACGGCGAACATCACGCTCGCCGTCGCGCTGATTTTCGTTTCGGCTCTGTTCTACAAGGAAACGATTACGGTAAAGCAGATCGCGGGAATAGTTCTGTGCGCGGGCGGTCTTGTGCTTGTAAATCTTTAATAATTCACATAAAAAAAGCGGTGTCGGACAGACACCGCTTTTCGGTTTTTATAGCTTTTTATCAATAGAATTTCCACCGCGTGAGCAGGTAGCCGGGGATGACGACGACGGCGAAGAACGCCCACGAAACGAGGGTGAAGGTTTTTATGAATTTTCTGCCGTTGCCCGGATACTCGCGCACATAGATTCTGTAATTTATGACGGAGGCGAGAGAGCCGATGAGAGAACAGAGACCCGCCGTGTCCGCGCCGTAGATGAGACCCGCGAAATTCTTTGTGAACGGGTAGAGGACTATTGAGGCGGGAACATTCGAGATAATCTGGCTCAGACCGATAACCCACCAGTATTCGCGGTGGGCGACCTGACCCGACAGGAACTCCGCTATTCTTTCGTTGCCCGCTATTGAGGACGAGAAAACGAAGAAGCACAGGAAGGTTATAATCAGCACATAGTCAACGCGCAGGAAGATTTTTCTGTCCGCGACAAGAAGCGAAGCGACGACAACAATAAGCGCCGCCCACCAGAACTTTGTTCTTGTTATGATGACGAGCATAACAAGGAGGAAAAGCGCGATGTAAATTATTCTCTGCGGTTTTCTTTCCTTTTTCCAGGGCTCGCTCTCGTGAGTGAAGATGATTTTCTCTTTTATGTTTTTACGGTAAAGGACCAGCACGAAGACAACGAGCAGAACGGCGCTCATAACAGAGAGAGGCGACATATGAAGAAGGAAACGGGCGAAGCTTATCTCCTTTGCCTGACCGTATAAAAAAAGGTTCTGCGGAGAGCCGAACGGCGTGAGGAGGGAGCCTCTTATGGCGGCGATGTTCTCCATTGAAATCACGGGCAGGATATACTGTTCACATTCCCCGCTTCTGAAAAGCAGAATTGTCAGCGGCACGAAGATTATCAGCGAGACGTCGTTTGTCACGAACATCGAGGTGAAGAACACTCCGAAAATCAGGAACAGCGAGAGCGCCGTTGTCGTGCCGAGCCCCGACGCGAGATTTTCAACGGGACGCAGGACGTTTTCCTTTTTGAAGCCTTCGAGGATGCAGAGCATCATAAAAAGGGTGCCGAGGGTGCGCCAGTCGATTCCCGCGAGAAAATCCGCTTTGGGCGGCGTTATTATAAGCCCTGCCGCCGCCGCGAGGAGCGACACGGTGAGCATTAAATCCTTTTTTAAAAAATCAAGAGCTTTTTTCATAGTGAAATCTTCCGGAAAAATTATTTGCGATATTGGAAAAAACAGATTGTATTTGCCGCGGGTATATGCTAAATTATAATCAAGGACAAAGGCGGTGTTTTTATGTTTATTACCGTAAACGGAGTAAAACTCTATTATGAAAAACACGGTTCGGGCAGACCGCTCATTATGGTTCACTGCAACAGCATGAGCCATAAAATTTTCAGACGCGCGGTCGGCGTGCTTGAAAAGAGGTTCACGGTTTACTGCCCCGATTCGCGCGATCACGGCAGGAGTGAAAAGGTCGGGACCCTGCACTATGAGGATATGGCGGAGGATATGTTCCGCTTCATTGAGGCGCTCGGCATTGAAAAGCCCGTGTTCTACGGCTTTTCGGACGGCGGGATAATCGGGCTTATTCTCGCTTACGAACACCCGGACCTGTTGTCGGCGCTTATTGTAAGCGGAGCGAGCCTCAACCCCGGCAGCACGAAAGACCTGCCGATGAAATTCTTTAAATTCTGGAGTCATTTCGACAGAAGCGACAAGATGAAAATAATGATGCGCGAGCCTGACATAACAGACGAAATGCTTGAGGGAATCACCGTGCCTGCCTTTGTGACGGCGGGCGAAAAGGATGTTATAAAGCTTTCGCATACTCAGCACATAGCCGAAAAGATTTCCGGCGCTCAGCTGAGAATTTTCGAGAAAGAGGGACATTCGGGCTATATTATGAACAGCACGAAAATCGCCGATTATATTCTTTCTGTAATACCTGAATAAACGGGAGGCAGATATGAAACAGATTATGCTCGCGGGCAGACTGCCCGTTTCGTCAATAGCGATGGGCTGTATGCGCCTTGACGGCGCGAAGGAAACGCCGGACCGCGTCATCGGCACGGCGCTCGACCTCGGAATAAACTTTTTCGACCACGCCGACATTTACGGCGGAGGAAAATGCGAGGAAATATTCGGGGATTATCTCGCCGCTAACCATTCGCTAAGGGAGAAAATCATCATCCAGACAAAATGCGGGATAAGAAAGGGCTTCTTCGATTTTTCAAAGGAGCATATCCTTGAGAGCGTTGACCTCTCGCTCAAAAGACTTCGCGCGGATTATATCGACATTCTTCTGCTTCACCGCCCCGATACGCTTATGGAGCCCGAAGAGGTCGCCGAAGCGTTTGATGAGCTTGAACGCTCGGGAAAGGTGCGCCATTTCGGCGTTTCGAACCACAACCCGATGCAGATTGAACTGCTTAAAACGGCGGTCCGTCAGCCGATTGTCGCGGACCAGCTTCAGTTTTCGATTCCCGAATGCGGACTTGTGACCTCGGGACTGAATGTCAATATGAAGAACGACGAGTCGGTCATGCACGACGGCAGCGCGCTCGAATATATGAGAATCAAGGGGATTACGATTCAGGCCTGGTCGCCTTTCCAGGGCGGATTTTTCAAGGGCCCGTTCGTCGGGGACAGGGAGAAATATCCCGCGCTCAACGAAAAACTCGACGAAATATCGGAAAAATACGGCGTTCCTCCTGTTGCGGTCGCCGCGGCGTGGATACTGAGGCATCCCGCGAAGATTCAGCTTGTTTCGGGTTCCGTTTCGCCCGACAGGATGAGGGACATCGCGAAAGGCGCGGATGTTGAAATGTCGAGGGAAGACTGGTATGACATCTACCGCTCGGCGGGATTCCGTCTGCCGTAAGCCGCAGTTATTCTATCACACAGAAAAGCATATTTCAATCACAAAAGCCGCATCAAAACGATGCGGCTTGCTTTCTGTTTGTTTCTTTTTTTATTTCTGTTTCCAGTCGCAGATTTTTCCGTAAAAATCTATTTCGCCGCCGTCGCCTATGACCGCGAGCACTCCGTCCTCAATGCCCGTGACATAAATTCTGTCCTGACGGGAGAGTTTGATTATGTTCGCGAGAACGTTGAAGTCGCCGGGTCTGTTGTTTGTGATGACGCAGGAGTCGGGGCGCAGGGTTGAAATGAAATCATCCGTGCTGGAGCCGCCGTAGCCGTGATGGCCTATTTTAAGCAGATTCACCTTTCCGATTTCGGGAGCGAGCCTTGATTCGTCGCCCGTGTAGTTATCCATATCGCCCGCGAGGAAAACCTTTGTGCCGTTTTTCTCGAGCAGAACGCCGAGCGAATTGTCGTTTTCGCCGACTTTATCGCTGTTCTCGGGGTCGTCGGTGTTGAAAAGAGTTACCTTGAAATTGCCGAGAGTGAACGGCGTTGAGTCGGGAACAACCACGGGAACGTTCCTCTCGCGAAGGGCGGAAACCATCTGGTCGTAAACCTCCTGATTGTCCCAGTCGACAATCTCGTGCTCGTTTATTTTACTGCTGTCGTATTCTTTAAGGTAGGCCCTGTCGATCGTCACATCGGGGTCGAGGATAATTGTGTCAAACCCTCCTATGTGGTCGGAGTGCGCGTGAGTGCCGAGGACGAAATCCAGGTGAACCTTGCCGTTTTCATCCGCGCAGTTCTTTTTGAGATAGCCGAGAACCTCCTGCTCATAGCCGGGAAGCTCGAGACCGGGGAAATTGCGGGGATTGTCGGTATCCTCGCCGCTGTCAACCATCGCGAAATGCCCGTCGCTTTCAATGACAATCGCGTCGGAACTGCCCGTTTTGAGAAAATGGACGCGGTCGCCCGTAACGGTTTCGTTATAAGCCGGCAGGCAGCGCAGGGTCGTCACTTTAAGGGCGGCGACATGCGGAAAAATAAAACATAAAAACGCGGAGATGCCCGCGAAAATACCTTTAAGAGTCATTGTTTTACCTCCTGTTTATTGTTCGTTTCCGAAAAGTCTGAGCGCTTCGGCGAGGCTTTCCTCCGCGCCGAGAAGCGGAGTGTATTCGAGCCCGCACGCGCCCGTATATCCCGCCTTGTCGACGGCGGCGAATATGTTTCTGTAATCGTTTTCGCCGTATTGAAGCTCGTTTCTGCCCGGATGACCCGCGGCGTGCAGATGGGCGATGAGGTCAAGATTTTCAATGATGTTAGGGATGATGTTTCCCTCCGACACCTGCTGATGATAAATATCGAAGACCACCCTGACATTGGGGCTTTCTGCCTCGCGCACGATATCAAACGCCTCGGCGGATGAGGTCAGGTAATAGCCGGGATGATCGACCCTGACATTGAGGGGTTCAATCATAACCGTCACGCCCGCGCGCTCAAGAATCTCCGCGCCCGCTCTGAGACCGTCAACTATGGACCGGTGCTGGATTTTTCTGTCGGCGCCCGTGTCCTGACCTACCTGGGTTATCAGTTTTTTCACGCCCAGGGCAGCCGCCGCTTCGCAGCTTTCCCTGATTCCGTCAACCCAGGAGCCGCGTTTTGCGGGATCGGTCAGGCAGAATTCGGCGGTGCACATACTCAGCAGGGTGACGCCCGTTTTTTGAAGCGCATTCGCCGCAGAATCAAGATTGAGATTTTTCCAGTTGTAGATTTCAACATATTTATATCCCAGGCGGGAGACCTTTTCAACCGCCGTCTCAAACGGCAGGCCGCCGAAGAAACACGGCAGCGGCACACAGAATTTCATATTATTTTCCTTTCGGTTTTTTCGCGGGGTTAATCCTCAAAAATGAGGGAGAGTTCTTCTTCCGTCATTTCGCGGCATTCGCCGGGGGCGAGGCTTTCATCGAGGCAGAGCGCGCCGATTTTCACTCTGCGCAGTTCCACGACATGAGAGCCGCAGGCGGCGGTCATCCGTTTGACCTGGTGGTATTTGCCCTCTCTTATTTCAATCTGCGCGAAGGGCTCGCCGTTTTCCTCAAAAGGCTTCACTCTTGCGGGCAGGCATTGTGTTCCGTCCTCGAGCAGGATTCCCTCTTCGAGCCTTTTCACGCTCTCCTCACCGAGAGGGGCGTCGAGTTTGGCGATGTATCTTTTATAGACATGGTGCGAGGGGGAGAGCAGGCGGTGCGTGAACGCTCCGTCGTCGGTTATGATGATAAGGCCCGTCGTGTCGCGGTCGAGTCTTCCCGCGGGGAAGAGGCTTTTTCTGACGAGTTCCGGCGGGACAAGGTCCACGACGGTGGTCTTGTTTTTATCCTCGGAGGCGCTTATGACGCCCGAAGGCTTGTTCATCATTATATAGACGTGTTCTTTTATTTCGTAATTCACGCCGTCAACGGAAATTTTGTCGTTTTCGGTGTCGATTTCGGTTTCGGCGCGCAGAGCGACCCCGCCGTTGACGCTTACTCTGCCTTCCTTTATGAGCTTTCTCGCGTCACGGCGTGATACCGAGCAGTTGAGCGCCGTTACCTTGTCAAGCCGCTGTGTCGCCATTATTAACCGTCCTTTTAAAAAGCAATGATATGAGCGTCTCCGCCCGCCACATCAAGCAGGTAATCGGAGTTTTCGTTCATTCCCGCCTGACTCAGCGCGCATTTTGTTGTCTGCTGCGCGAGCGACGGAATATTGTTTTCGTGGCTGAGATGCCCGAGCACGAGGCGGGTTGTTCCGCCGTCAATGAGCCTGACAGCAGTCTGGGCGCAGACATCGTTTGAGAGATGACCGACATCCGAGAGGATTCTGCGTTTGAGCTGATAGGGATAGCTGCCGTTTAAGAGCATATTGACATCGTGATTGGATTCGAGCAGAACGAGCTCGCTGCCGTAGACGGCGTTCATAACGGTGTCGGTCATTATTCCGAGATCCGTGCAGACGGCGAGGCGTTTCGAGTCGGAGGTTGTTACGGTATAGCCGCAGCTCTGAGCCGCGTCGTGCGAGGTGGCGAAGGGCTTTACGAAGAAGCCGCCGACCTCTGTTCCCGAGGGGCTTACCGCGTCATAAACGTTTTTCGCGGAGAGGGCGCCGGCTTTTTCCATGGCGGCGAGAGTGCCGGGCGTCGCGTAGATTTTCACATTGTGTTTTGAAGCGAAAACGCGCACGCCGCTTATGTGGTCGGAATGCTCGTGGGTTATGAATATCGCGTCGATATCGTCGGGGTCAACGCCGATTCCGCGCAGAGCCTCCTCCGCCCGCTTCGCGCTCACGCCGACGTCGATGAGGATATTCGCCGACGAGGTGCCGATATATGTGCAGTTTCCGCTGCTTGATGAAAAAAGTGAACAGAATCTTGCCATCTTACGCCTTCCGGAAATCATAATTAAAGGGCTTACAGAACTCTGCAAGCCCGGTGTTTTTAACCTGCGTTCCTTATGCCTGTCGGGTCGGGAACATCTATTCTCTGTATGTCCGCGCCGAGCCCCGTCAGTTTTTCGACAACATTTTCATAGCCTCTGTCGATGTGGAGGATATCTTCAATCTCGGTTGTGCCGTGAGCCATAAGGCCGGCGATAATCATTGCGGCGCCCGCGCGCAGGTCGTCCGCGCGGACGGGAGCGCCTTTGAGATACTCGACGCCCTCGATTACCGCGAGCTTGCCGTCAACCTTGATTGACGCGCCCATACGGAGCAGCTGTTCGACATAGCGGTAGCGGTTTTCCCAGATTCCCTCCGAGATGATGCTTGTGCCTTTCGCTACGGAGAGGAGGACAGCCATCTGCGGCTGCATATCGGTCGGGAAGCCCGGGTGGGGCATTGTCTTTATGTTGCATCGGTTGATTCTGCCGTTGCCGCAGACACGGATGCATTCGTCGTATTCCTCAACCTTTACTCCGCATTCGAGGAGCTTGGTTGAAATGGATTCAAGGTGCTTGGGGATGACGTTGTTTATAATAACATCGCCGTTGGTGGCCGCCGCCGCGAGCATATATGTTCCCGCTTCAATCTGGTCGGGAATTATTGAATATGTGCAGCCGTGCAGACTTTCGACGCCTCTTATCTTGATGGTGTCAGTTCCTGCGCCGCGGATATCCGCGCCCATTGTGTTGAGGAAGTTCGCGAGGTCAACGATGTGAGGTTCCTTCGCCGCGTTCTCGATTACCGTCATACCCTTCGCCTTAACGGCGGCGAGCATAATGTTTATTGTGGCGCCGACGGAGACGACGTCGAGATAGACGGGGCCGCCGCGAAGTTCCTCCGCGTGCGCGTCAACGATGGCGTTTTCCTCAATATTGACTTGCGCGCCGAGAGCCTCGAAGCCCTTGATGTGCTGGTCGATGGGTCGGACGCCGAGGTCGCAGCCGCCGGGCATAGCCACCTTAGCGTGCGAGTATCTGCCGAGCAGAGCGCCCAGAAGATAGTAGGAAGCGCGCAGGTGCTTTGTGAATTCATAGTTTACGCTGTCGGAATGAATTGTGCGCGAGTCGATTTCAATCGTGCTTTTGTTGCGCAGACTGACCTTCGCGCCTATTGATTCCAGCATACGCATCATCATGACGACATCGCTGATTGATGACGGAATGTTCTCGATGACACAGATGTCGTCGCAGAGAACAGCCGCGGGGATTATCGCGACCGCCGCGTTCTTCGCTCCGCTGATGTTTACCGTGCCGTGAAGTTCGGTTCCGCCGTTGATAACGAATTTTTCCATACAGACACTCCCGATTTTTTTATTCCACTCATTTATAATAAATAATAATCTTCAGAAAAATTAAGAGGGCGATATATCGATATCTACGGTATTATAACACAACATATTGGGTTTGAAAAGACCTTTTTGAAATATTTTTCACAAGTATTTTGATAATATTTGTAAAAAGTTTACAAAAATATAAAAAATAAGTATTGCAAAAATGCAAGACATTGTGTAAAATGTATATAACTACTATCTGCAAATTGTATAAAATGGCAATTCAAAATATTCAGAGGGGCAGGAAATTAAATGTCAAACAGACTTTTTCAGGGCATTATTCACCAGATGAAAGAAGCGGCAGGCAGACAGCTCGGCGTCATTGACGAAACGGGCACAATCATCTCTTGCAGCGAACTTGTCCGTGTAGGCGAAACAATACCCAACGCCACCTCCGTCTTTGCCGACAATGAAATACACATAATCGACGGCTGCACCTTCCTCTGCCTTAAATCCCACGTGCAGACGACTTATGCGGTTTTCGTTGAGGGCACGGATGAAGAGGCGACAAAGTTTGCCGGTCTCTGCTGCGTTTCGCTCGAAACCATCAAGCAGTTCTACGATGAAAAATTCGACAGAAGCAACTTTATCAAAAACGTAATTCTCGACAACATACTTCCCGGCGACATCTATGTTCAGGCGCGTGAGCTTCATTTTACGGGCGAAGCGTCGAGAGTCGTTCTTCTCGTGAGAACGGAGGGCAGGAACGACGCCTCCGTTTACACCGTTATTCAGAATCTCTTCCCCGAAAAGGCGAAGGATTTCGTAATCAGCATAAACGAGAACGATGTGGCGATTGTCAAGGAAGTCAAGCACGGAACGGACCCGCGCGATCTTGAAAAACTCGCTCGCTCGATTTCGGACGCGCTCAACACGGAGCTCTATGTTCACGCGCTTGTCGGCATAGGCACGTCGGCGGAGACAATCCGCGACCTTGCCCGTTCCTTCAAGGAGGCTCAGATAGCGCTTGAGGTCGGCAAGGTTTTCGACACCGAAAAAACAATTATCGGCTATGACAATCTCGGAATAGCCCGTCTTATCTACCAGCTTCCCACGACGCTGTGCGAAATGTTCCTGCGCGAGGTGTTCCGCCGCGGCTCAATCGAGAGCCTCGACCCCGAAACGCTTTTCACAATTCAGAAATTCTTTGAGAACAACCTCAATGTTTCCGAAACATCGCGCAAGCTTTTCGTTCACCGCAACACACTTGTTTACAGACTCGAAAAAATCAAGAAAATCACGGGGCTTGACCTTCGCTCCTTCGACGACGCCATCGTTTTCAAAGTGGCGCTTATGGTCAAGAAATATCTCGACTCCTCCCCGACTAAATATTAAAAACAATTAAATAACATAAATTCAAAATCGTATTTCCGGGTGACTGCCCGAGAGTGGAAGGGCGGCACGGTTTAAGGAACAAAGAAAGAAAGGTAATTGCAAATGATTGAATTTAAAGATGTTACCAAGAAATACGATAACGGCACAACCGCGCTCAAGGATGTGAACATCTCCATCGAGGACGGGGAATTCGTGTTTGTCGTCGGCTCTTCGGGAGCGGGCAAGAGCACCTTCCTCAAGCTTATGATGCGTGAAGAGGTTCCTTCAAGGGGCACAATTACGGTTGACGGCGTTGTCCTCAACAAAATCAGAAAAAGGAAGATTCCTTATTTCAGGCGCAAGCTGGGCGTTGTTTTCCAGGACTTCCGCCTTATTCCCACAATGACGGTGTTTGACAACGTCGCGTTCGCCATGCGCGTTATCGGCACAAAGGAAAAGGTCATACGCAAGCGCGTTCCCTATGTTCTCAGCCTTATGGGACTTTCCAACAAGGCGAGATCGATGCCCAACGAGCTGTCGGGCGGCGAACAGCAGAGAGTTTCTCTCGCGAGAGCGCTCGCGAACAACGCGAAAATCATCATCGCCGACGAGCCTACCGGCAACGTTGACCCGCAGATGAGTTTCGAGATTGTCGACCTTCTTATGAAGTTAAACGAAAACGGCGCCACCGTTATTATGGTAACGCACGAGCACGAGCTTGTGCGCCAGTTTGACCGCAGGGTTATCATCCTCGACCGAGGCTCCGTTGTTTCCGACGGCGGTCCTCTCGTGAGCGACATCGTTACCGCCAACATAAACTCGGCGGCAGAGGAAACGGCCGACGACATCACCGAAGTCATTGATTTCGGCTCGGATGAAATCGAAGCCGTCCCGTTTGAATTTGACGCAAACGGAGGTGACCTGCAGTGAAGAACAACGAAAAGACCAAATCCTCAAGCGGCAGCCTCGGTTACCTCACAAAAGAGGGCTTCCGCAACCTGAGAGTAAACAAGCTTATGACGATAGCCTCCGTCACAGTGCTTTTCAGCAGTATGTTCCTTATGGGTATAGCGTTTATGATTTACCGCAACATTGAGGCGATAGTCACCGACATCGAGCAGGAAAACGTAATTCTCGTCTATATCGACGACGATTCCTCCGCTGTCGAAACGGTAAATCTCAAATCCGATATCATGGCAATAGAAAACGTCGCCACCTGCGATTTCATCCCGAAGGATGAGGCGTATGACAATATCCTCAAGGATATGGGCGAGGTTTCCGAATATCTCCGCGACCTGGGTGAAAACCCGCTGCCCGACGCATACAGGGTTACGGTGCGGGATATGAATCAGTTCTCGCAGACCGTTGAAAAGATAAAACAGCTCAACAACGTTATGCGGACCCGTGAGAACAGCGACCTTGCCGGCAAGCTGGCGAGCGCGAAGCAGGCGATAACCTATGTGAGCTTAATCATCATAGCGCTTCTGTTCATCGTTTCGCTGTTCATCATTTCGAACACGGTCAAAATCACAATGTTCAGCCGCAGGCTTGAAATCAGCATTATGAAGAGCGTCGGCGCCACCAACAGATTCATACGCTGGCCCTTCATCGTCGAGGGCGTGCTTATCGGCATAATCTCAGGCGTTCTCGCGACGCTCGCTCTCTGGGGTATTTACACGCTCGGCATCAAATATCTCACGGCGGCGGTCGGCTTCGCCGGCACGGGCGTGGATATTCTCGATTACCTGCCCCTGATTCTCGCGGCATTCCTTATTCTTGGTATTTTCACCGGTATATTCGGTTCTGCGTCCTCGATACGCAAATATCTTAAGGAAAGGAAGTTTGTTGAACTTGAAGATCTTTGATAAAAGAAACATCATCAGGGTTTTAAGCGCGGTTCTCAGCCTGGCTCTTGTCGGACTTGTCGCGTTTAGTCCCCTGCCCGCGTCTTCGGCTCAGGAATCTCTCGATGACCTTAAGCAGCAATACAGCGACCTTGAAAAAGAGGTTGCCGAAAACGAGAAGAAGTTAAAGCAGGTTGAATCCCAGATAAGCACAAACGAAGAAAAGCTCAAAACGATATCGAAGGATATCGACACGATAAAAAGCCAGATTACGATTCTCGACCAGAGAATCAACGTTCTTGACGGCAGCATTTCGGAACTCCGTCCGCAGATTACGACACTCAACAAGCAGATTGAGAAGGTTGAGGAAAACATAGACGAGCTTACGGCGGAAATAGAAGAGTCGCAGCAGCTCGCTCAGGAAACGCAGGACAAGCTTCTTGAAAGAATCCGCGAGGACTATATGGTGGGCGGCAACGCCACGATGATAGAACTCCTCCTTTCGTCCGAGGACCTTTCGACCTTCCTCGCGAGAATGGAGCTTATGGACAGAGTCAGCGAAAACGACGAACAGCTGATAAAGGATATGGAAAAGAGAGCCGAGGAACTCAACGCCCTCAAGGAAGAGGCGGATGTTCAGAAGGCGGACCTTCAGATCAAAAAAGGTCTTCTCGATTCCAAGATGAATCAGCTTCGCTCCAACCAGTATGACCTTGAGAGCAGCCGTTCGGCGGCTTCGAGCAAGCAGGCTACTCTTGACAACAGATACGCTCAGGTTAACGAGCTTCTCGGCGAACTTGACGAGGACAGCGAAGAATATCAGAGACAGATTGCCCGTCAGCGCGCCGAAATGGAAGTGCTTTCCAGAGAAATCGACAACTACATCGCGCAGAACGGTTCCTCGCAGGGTGAGGAAGTTCCCCAGGAGTATCTTGTAAACCGTCAGAGCGCGGGTCTTATCTGGCCCGTTCCTTACAGCAACACGGCTGTTACCTGCGGTTTCGGCTACTACTCGAACGGTCAGCCGCACTACGGCACCGACATAGTTGTGCGCGACGCGAACGGCAACAACATCTCGAACGGCAAGAACATTGTAGCGGCGCAGAGCGGCAAGGTTATCCGCGCCATCAACAACGGCGGCTACAACTCGGGCTACGGCAACTACTGCATTATCGACCACGGCAACGGTATGCTTACCCTTTACGCCCACTGCAAGACCCTCACGGTTTATGAAGGGCAGATAGTCAGCCAGGGTCAGAAGATCGGTGAAATCGGTCTTACGGGCAACACGACCGGCTACCACCTGCATTTCGAGGTCAGAATCAAGAACGCCGACGGCTCTGTTTCGAGAGTCAACGCGATGAACTATGTTTCTCCCTAAGCTAATATGAATCCATAAAAGGCATATCTCAACGGGATATGCCTTTTTGAAAATAACCGGAAGACAGGTTTAACAGATGAACAAAAAGATTTCCGCAGGTCTCGCGCTCGCGATAACGATAGTGGCGATAGCGGTCACCTTCACCGTAACGATGGCGATGTCGCGCGCGCTTTACAATTCAATAATCACAAACCTTTCGCTGCGCACCTCCGTTTCGGCGGCGATAGAAGAGATAAACGGCATTGTCTCGAACTACTTTTACGGCAGTGTTGACGACCGCACACAGACGATAACCTCCACGCTGGTCGAGGGTTATATCAACGGTCTGGGCGACGGCAACAACGCGTATCTTTCCTCCGAGGAGTATGCGGAATACACCGAAAAGTTAAACGGCAATTTAACGGGTATCGGCATAGAGACCTATTACAACCCGATTAACAGCGAATACACGGTGGTTTATGTCTATGAAGACTCGCCCGCCGAAAAGGCAGGTCTTAAAAAAGGCGATGTGATAGTCAGCATCGAAGGCGAAAAGGTTACGAGAATAAACTACCAGGAGCTTGAAAAGCAGCTTTACGGCGGCAAGCTTTCGAGCGTTGAAATCGTCTATTCGAGAGACGGCGAAACGACCACGGTCGAGCCGATGCTCGGTTTTGAGATTCCCACGGTGGTTTCACAGATGCTCAGCGGCAACATAGCGAAGGTCCGTATTACCGCGTTCTACAAGGACACGCCCGCGGAGTTCGCGGCCGTTATGAAAAACCTTCAGGAAAAGGGCGCTGTGGGCTTCATCATCGACCTGCGCGGCACAAGCGAGGGCACGGTTGAATACGCGGCGAAGACCCTTGACGTTATTGTTCCCGCGCCGTCGGGCAACCAGACGCTCGCCGTAACCTATGACAAAAACGGCGGCAAGATTGACGCGTGGGCGGCTGAAAGCGGCTCGATAAACTCAACCTTCGTTGTGCTTGTCAACAACGGAACGGCGGGACCCGCGGAGCTTTTCGCGGCGGACCTCAAAGACATCAGTTCCGCCACGATAGTAGGCTCGCAGACAAAGGGCATACAGACCGTGCAGAGAGCGTTCCCGCTCGACAGCGGCGACGCCGTTCTTCTCACGGTGGCGAGGCTCGAAACCTACGACCCGAACAGAAAATACGACGGCGAGGGCATAACCCCCGACATCACCCGCGAGCTCGACCAGGGTGACAGCGTAAGCCTCTGGGCTGTTTCCGTCTCCGACGACGCGCAGATTCGCGAGGCGCTCAAGCTGTTCTCATAAACGAAAAAACGGAGTCGCGCAGACTCCGTTTAATTATAGACTCAGGTTAATTATAAGAGAGGTAAGATATGAAGGAATACTACAAGATGATAGGCATTATCGGCGCGATGGAAATAGAGATAAAGACCATCCGCTCAAAAATGGAAAACAAACAAAGCTCATTCGCGGGTGGAATCGAATTCGTCAGTGGCACACTGAACGGGAATGAGGTAGTTACCGCCGTCTGCGGAATAGGCAAGGTCTGCGCCGCCATGTGCACGCAGGCGATGATTATGAAATACAAGCCCTCGCTTATAATAAACACGGGCGTGGGCGGAACGCTGACGGACGAGCTTTCGGTCTGCGACATAGCCATAGCGGATTGCGTCTGCCAGCACGACTTTGACCTGACACCGATAGGCGAGGTTCCCGGCAAGATTCCCGCCGTTGATATGGTGAAAATTCCCTGCGACGAAAGGGCGGTTGAGATTCTTACCCTTTGCGCGGAGCAGTTTGACGGCATAAAGGTAAAAACGGGCACGATAGCCTCGGGCGATCAGTTCATCGCGAGCGACGATCAGCGCCGCCGCATAGTTGACACCTTCGGCGCGATTTCCTGCGAGATGGAGGGCGCGGCGATAGGGCAGGTCAGCCGTCTCAACGACATTCCCTTCGCGATAGTGCGCGCGATTTCGGATTCAGCCGACGGCTCAGCCGAAATGACTTACAACGAATTTCTTCCCATCGCGGCTGACAACGCCGCGAAAATGATTGAGTTCATCGTGGCGAAATATTAATAGATACATTAAATTATATAAAGAATCGGGGGCGCCACCTCGGGCGCGTATTTCGCAAAAAAGACGGCGAAGCTCGGACACAGCGTGAAGATTATAGAAAAGCTCTCTCCGGAAAAGCTCGGCACGAAGATGGATATAGTCCATCTGACGAAGACGGACCTTGAAACCTTTGACATTCCGACGGTTCACGAGGGGGATCCCGAGTGGGCGTTTGAGTTCACCGACAACGGCTTTGCCTCCCCGTCGAATATGTTCCGTTTTCCCGTTCCCGCGGAGACGGTCGGTCTTCACCTGCACGAATACACCGCGCTTATGGTCAAAGAGGCACTTGAAGCGGGCGCGGAGATTGAGTATGAGGCGGCGTTCAGGGAGTTTATATTCACCGACGGTCATATCAGCGGAGTGAGATACGACACTCCCGAAGGCGAAAAGGAAGTTTTCGCGAAAGTTGTTGTTGACTGCTCGGGAGCGGACGCTCTTCCGAGGAGAAGCCTGCCGAACGGCTACGGAATAGAGCGTTTCAAGCTCGCGGACGATGACGTTTTTTATGTGATTCTTCGTTACGCGAGGTTCAGGGAGCCGCAGCAGAACACCTTCTGGCTCAACACGAAATCGTGGTTCGCTCCGTTTTCGATGAATGAAAACGAGAAGATAATCGGCACGGGAGCGACGGGCGGCTACGCGAGAGCCGAGGAAGAGGCGGCGAAGCTTGACAGCGTAACCTCGCGCGGAGATTTCGAGCTTGTGAAAACGGAAAAGGGAATAACCCCGTTCCGCAGACCGCCTTACTCGCTCGTAGCTGACAATTTCATCATCGCGGGCGATTCCGCCTGCCTTACGAAGCCCGACTGCGGCGAGGGCATAACCTCCTCAATGGTTATGATTGACATTGCCGTAAAGGTGCTTGACGAGGCGCTTAACAGGGACGACATTACGAAGGAGTCTCTGTGGGAGATTAACCGCGCCTCTTATTTTCAACTCGAAATTTCTGGGCGGCGACACGCTGACCGCGCAGGACGCGGTGAAAACCGTCACGGGAATTTTATCCGCGATACCGAAGAAATATCTGAGCGGCAAAACGATGGCGGCGGCTCTTTCGGGTATGCGGCTGGGCGTTGAACTGAGAACCCTTTACATCAATTTCCCGAAAAATCCCGCTTATCTTCCGCTCTGGTCCGCCCGTGTTGAAAAACTCTGGCAGAGAGTCGGAAAAGTGTAAAAAAATCGTTTTTTTACTCAAAAACCGCAATTTTTTGCGAAAAATCTCAAAAAAACTCAAAAAAATCAAAAAATCACCCTGCGTAAGGTATTGCTTGTTACGCGGCGTAATATATTAAGATGTCGTCAAAGGAGGTGAAAACCATGCCGAAATACACAACGGGCGAAATTGCGAAACTCTGCGGAGTAACCGTGCGGACCGTGCAGTATTATGACAACCGCGGAATCCTCGTTCCGTCGGAGCTCACCGAAGGAGGAAGACGGCTTTATTCCGATTCGGACCTCGAAAAGATGAAAACAATCTGTTTTTTAAGGGACCTCGGTATTTCCATCGACACCATAAAGGAGCTTATCGGGCAGGAGAGCAACAGAAATGTCATATCCCTTCTTCTTTCCCAGCAGGAGCAGGCGCTCAACAGCGAAATAGACGAGCGCCGCGAAAAGCTGAAAATGATTGAAGATGTCCGCAGGGCGCTCGGAAAAGACGGCGATTTCTCGTTCAATTCACTGGGCGGCATGGTTCACACAATGACAGACAGAAAGAAACTCAGAAAAATCAGAATCCTGATGATTCTCACGGGGATTCCCGTTTCCGCCCTGCAGTGGGCGGCGCTCATTCTCGGAATAACAAAGGGAATGTGGTGGCTTTTCGGCGTATGGGCTGCGGTCGCGGTTCCGTTCGCGGTTATCAGCAGCGTTTATTATTACAGAAAAGTTGCCTACATCTGCCCCGAATGTCAGACCGTTTTCCGTCCGTCGTTCAAGGAGATGTTCTTTGCGGGACACACGCCGACGACGAGGAAGCTGACCTGCACCGCCTGCGGTCACAAGGGATTCTGCGTGGAAACGCCGACTGAAAACCTGACGGATAACGGGGAGGCGGGGAAAAATGCGTAAGTTCAGAAAGCCTCTTCTGTTCGCTCTTGCGCTGACTCCCGTTGCCGCGCTTGGCGGTTATCTCGCGGCGGCGATGCAGGTTTCGACGATGGAACCCGCGGTTCTCGATGAGGCGGTGAAGCAGGTGGGAAGCAAAGAGGCGCTTCTCGCAATCAGCGCGGTTCAGCCCATTGTTTACGCTCTTTTCTGCGGCTTCTTCGGCTACATTCTGGCTCAGAAGCTCGGACTTATGAGACCGTTCGGTTTTGAAAAATCAAAGCTTCTTGTCACTTTCGCGTTCTCGCTCGCGGGCGGCGCTGTTTTCAGCCTTGACGCGTGGACATTTGCAAAGGTCATACCCGAGGTTGCCGAAAGTTACGAAACGGCAGGCTCTTTTGACGCGGTGGCCTTCGGAGCGACGGTGCTTTACGGCGGCGTTGTTGAAGAGGTTATGCTGCGCCTGTTCTTTATGAGCTTAATCGCTTTTATCGTGTGGAAGCTCTTCTTCAGAAAAGAGGAGACCGTTCCCGAAGGCGTTTTAATCGCGGCGAACATTGTCGCGGCAATCACCTTCGCGGCGGGACATCTGCCTTCGACGCTCGCTCTTTTCGGCACGCTCACGCCTATGATTCTTTTCAGATGTTTTCTGTTAAACGGCGCTTTCGGGCTGCTTTTCGGACGGCTCTACCGCAGATACGGAATTCAATACGCGATGCTCTCGCACGCTTTGTTCCACATTGTTTCAAAGACAATCTGGCTCATCGCTCTGTAAATCTTTAAAAAATGAAACAAAAAAGGCTGTCTTGCGACAGCCTTTAATTTTTTTGCGTTTATCAGTCTTCTTCTTCAGCCGCTTTCTTCGCGTCCTCAATAACCTTCTGGGCTACGTTCGCGGGAGCGTCTTCATAGCGGGTGAACTCGAGCGAGTAATGGCCTCTGCCCGCGGTAATCTGACGGAGAACGGTTGAGAAGTCGCTCATTTCCGCCATGGGAACTTCAGCTACGAGCTCCTGCATCTTGGGCTCGTCAGCCGCGCCCATACCGAGAACTCTGCCGCGGCGCTTTGTGACATCGCTCATTACATCGCCGAAGTTGTCGGCGGGCATATAAGCTTTAAGTGTGCCGATGGGCTCGAGGATTGTGGGCTGAGCCTCGGGGATAGCCGCCTTGAAAGCGAGCTGAGCGGCGGTTTTGAACGCCATTTCCGAGGAGTCAACGGGATGGTAGGAACCGAAGTAGAGAGCCGCTTTGATGCCGACCATCGGATAACCAGCGATAAGACCTTTCGCGATGCTCTCGCGAAGACCCTTTTCAACTGCGGGGAAGTAGTTCTTGGGAACAGCGCCGCCTACAACCTCGTCTGAGGTGAAAACGAAATCTTCTTCGCCTGCATAGGGCTCGAAACGGATCCATACATCGCCGAACTGGCCGTGACCGCCGGTCTGTTTCTTGTGACGGCCCTGTTTTTCAACGGTCTTGCGGATGGTCTCTCTGTATGCAACGCGCGGGTCGAAGAGGTCAACCTCAACGCCGAACTTGTTCTTGAGCTTGGTGACGACGGTGAGGATGTGCTGTTCGCCGAGACCTTCAAGAATCTGCTCTTTTGTTTCCGCGTCGGTGTAGAACTTGATTGTGGAGTCTTCTTCCGAAAGACGGGTGAGACCCGAAGCGACCTTGTCTTCCTCGCCTTTCTTATGCGCCTTGACGCATTTTCTCAGGCAGGGAGCGGGGAAGTCAACGGGAGCCAGCTCAACAACGTTCTTCTCGTCGCAGAGTGTGTCGTTTGTTCTGAAACCGTCGAGCTTTGTGACAACGCCGATGTCGCCTGCGGGGATTGCAGCCGCGTCTTCGGTCTTGCCGCCTTTGACGGTGACGATTTTACCCATCTTCTGGGTTTCGCCCGTGCGGGCGTTATATGCGGGAGTCGCGGGTGTGATTTTGCCCGAAACAACCTTGAAGAAACTCATCTTGCCTACGAACGGGTCGGCAACGGTCTTGAAGCAGATTGCCGCGAGAGGTCCGTTCTCGTCGCATTTGAGGTCGCCTTCGCCTGCCGCGGTCGCCGCGTCGGGAGCGTAGGAGACGATACCGTCGAGAATGAGGTCAACAGCGTCGGTGAGAAGACCCGCGCAAGCGAATACGGGGTAGATGTCGCCGCTCGCGATGCCCGCTTTGAGACCTCTGGCTATCTCGTCGGGGGTAAGGGGCTCTTCCATGAAGAATTTTTCCATAAGCTCTTCGTCCGCGGAAGCGACTGCCTCTGTGAACATGGCTTTCATTTCTTCAACCTGGGCGTTGTCGGGAACGGGAACTTCGCTGGCCTTGCCGCCTGCGTATTTGAACGCTTTGCCGGTAGCGAAATCAACATAAGCCGAAACGGCGCCGCCTTCCATTACGGGAACGACTACGGGGCACGCCTGGGTTTCATACTCGGCTTTTACTGCCTCGAAGGTCTTGTAGAAGTCGGTGTTTTCCGCGTCGCAGCGGGTAACAGCGAACATTTTCGCGATGCCTCTCTTGTCAGCCGCTTTGCAGGCTTTCTCCGCGCCTACATCGAAGCCCGAACCTGCCGCGAGAACTATGAGAACGCTTTCAGCCGCGCGGACCGCTTCGCTTACGCCGCCTTCAAAGTCGAAAAGACCGGGAGCGTCGATGATGTTGATTTTTGTGTTTTTCCACTCGAGGGGGGCAACCGCCGAGGCGATGGAGCACTTGCGGTTCTTTTCTTCCGCGTCATAGTCGAGAACGGTGTTGCCGTCCGCTACCTTACCGAGTCTTTCGGTCGCTTTCGCGAGGTAGAGCATAGCTTCCGCGAGAGTGGTTTTGCCTCTGCCGCCGTGACCGGCTATCGCAATGTTTCTGATGTCTTTTGCATTGTAGGCTTTCAAATGATTTTCCTCCTTAGTTATGCCGCTTTTAACGAATTATCCGCGGCCGCATTTTTTAAAAAACGCGATATTGCAAGTTATTATAACATAATGTTTTATTTAAATCAATTGATTTATTCGTGAAATTTGCGCTTTTTCAATTATATATATTTAACATATGGGTTTTACCCGTCAATACCCATCTTTTCCTTTAAATCGCCGAGGGATTTCTCAAACTGCGCCTTAGTAATCGCGCCGTGTTCGAGAAAGAGCTCGAGCGTGCGTTTCTGCTCCTCAAACAGTTCCTTTTTCTTTTCGGAAGCGGGCAGGACGGAGAAGTCTTTGCTCTGAGTCATATATTATTTCTTCTCCTGTGCGGAAACATCCTTGTCGGCGAGGTCTTCCTTCGTCGCTTTTTCCGCGTTCTGCGATGTTTCGTTGAGGCGTTTGAGCGCGGTCTGCAATCTCTGCATCACGGGTTTTATTATCTCCTGGTCGGGCGGGAGGCTTTCCTGGGTGGCGAGTTTCTTCTTTTCGCCCCAGAGGTGGATGACGCCGTCCTCGTTGAGCTTGACTATGACAACCATTGTAATCGGCAGAACGAACATACCGATAACGCCTATGGTCTGCAAGCCGATATACATTCCCATAAGGGTGAGAATGGGAGGAATTCCGAGATTGGCGCCGACGAGCTTGGGCTCAAGGACCTGTCTTATGACGGTGATGAGGGCGTACATTACGGCGAGACCGAGAGCCATACCGAACTGGTGCGAAATGAGCAGGCAGTAAAGCGCCCAGGGAACCATGACGGCGCCCGTGCCGAGAACGGGGAGAATATCGACAACGGCGGTGAAAATGGCGATGGTGAACAGGTGGTTGCCGGTATAGACTCCGATGAGTTTGAGAAGTCCGAGACCGAGAGACAGTTCGCAGAAGGTTACGCCGATGATAATGATATAGGATTTTGCCATCTGGCCGAGGGAGTGAAGGGTGATTCTCTTTACGGTTGAGATTTTATCCGCCGTGGTCTTTTTGAGAGTCTTTTTGGCGGTTTCGGCAAGACCGTCATAGCCGAGGGTGAGGAAGAAGCTCGCGATGAAGAAAATGAGGACGGCGATAAGCTTTGACGGAACAGACATTGCCGTTGAAATAACGGGATTGGCGATTCCTTTTATGTTGAATTTCGCCGCGATATCCGAGAGCGAAAAGCCCATAAGGCTCATAATTCCCGTAAGTTCCTCGCCGCTTTCGGCGTAGTCAATCATTTTTGCGAACGCCGCTTCGACGGCGGCGGTTGCCGTCTCGCCCGTATGGCCGGGGATAATCGAGACGATACGAAGGGCGATGCCGTGCAGGCTTTCGAGGAAGGCGGGCAGGTCGGCGAGCTTGGCGGCGATGAAGTCCTTGAAATCGACTATCTCGCTGTAAACGCTGTAACCGAGAAGGCCCACGATACCCAGGGCGATTATCAGGAAAAGGATGAGAAGTATGCCCGAGACGATACCTTTTTTAACCTTTATTTTCTTTGAAATCGCGGTCACGGGCTTTTGCAGGATAACCGCCGTGGCAAAGGCGAAAATGAAGGGTGAAAACAGCCAGAAGGCGTATTTCATAAACAGGAAAAACGCGGCTATAATCACCGCGAAATAGGCGGTGTTGATAAGCATTGAGCGGCGTTGTTCGGTCAGATTGTTCATAAGACGGGAACCTCCTTTGCTTCGACCGTAAAGGCACTGCTCTTCAGCGTCG